>DASTOQ010000019.1:0-7707 GCA_035720205.1 Steroidobacteraceae bacterium
CCGCGCACGCCGAGCAGCTGCGGCGGCATCGCGAGTGATTCCACTGAGCCCAGGCTTGGCGTGATGGCAAAGAACTCCAGCGCATCCATGAATGGCCGCACGGCCTCCGCGCCGCCGGCGAGGTCGAAGCTCACGATCGAGCCGAACTCGCGCATCTGAGCGCGCGCCAGCGCGTGACGCGGGTGATCCGCCAGGCCCGGGTAGTGAACGCGCGCGACCGCGGGGTGACCCGCGAGGAACTTCGCGATCCGCATAGCGGATGACGCCTGCGCTTCGTAACGCAGGTAATAAGTCCTCATGCCGCGCATGACGAGGAAGGCGGCATGGGGGTCGAGCAGCGGCCCCAGCAGCACGCCCTCCCGCCGGATCTCGCGCGCAAGTTCCGTGCGCGCGATGATCGCCCCACCCATCACGTCGCCGTGGCCGGAGGCGTACTTGGTCAGGCTGTGCACGAACACGTCCACGCCGTACTGGCCGTGGTTGTGGAAGCCGGCGAAAGTGTTGTCCATGACCGTCAGCGCGCCGGCGGCGTGCGCCGCCTTGGTGATGCGGCCGATGTCGGCGATGCGGGTGATGGGGTTCGTCGGCGACTCGAAGTAGACCAGCTTCGTCTTGCGTTCGGAAAGCACTCGCTCGATGCCGGCATCGTCCTCGATCGACAGCATCGTGTAGGCGACGCCCAACCGGTGCAGCGTGCCGCGGATCAGGGCCAGGCTGGGCGCATAGGTCTCGACGAAGCAGAGGATGTGGTCGCCGGCGCGCAGCTGGGAAATCAGGCAGGTGGCGATGGCCGCCGCGCCGGAGCCGGTCGCGACGCAGTCATCGCGCTGCTGCAGCTCCGCCAGCAATTTCTCGAGCTGGCGCGTGGTCGGGTTGGCGCGCCGCGTGTAGAAATAGCCCTCGCGTTCGCCGCGGTTGAAGCGCAGCGTCTCCTCGAGCGTCTCGAAGGCGAACTTGACCGACTCGTAGATCGGCGCGACCAGCGGGCGGTTGTCCGCCGGCAGCGCGACTTCCGGCGGATGGTTGACGCGGGTGCGGCCTTTCATCGGGCTGCCGCCGCGGCCGCCGTCAGACCCTGGTGGTCCAACCGGCCGGGGTCGGCACCTCGCCCTGCTGCATGGCGACCAGCGCGGCGCGCAGGCGCCTGGTGTTCGGGCCCACTTCGCCGCTGCCGACCTTGTATTCACGCCCGCCCGAGCGCACGAGAGTTCCGACACCCGATAGGACTGCTGCCGTGCCGCAGAGTGCGGCCTCGCCGTCCTTCACCCACTCGAACATCTCGTCAGTGGTGACGATGCGTTCCTCGACCTCAAGGCCCATGTCGGGTGCGATGGTCAGCAGCGAATCGCGCGTGACGCCGTGCAGGATGGTGGGATCGAGCGCGCGCGTCAGGATCCTGCCGTCGCGGATCAGCAGGAAATTGGCGGCGCCAGTCTCCTGCACCTGCCCGCCCGGGCAGAACACGACCTGGTCGGCCTGGAACTGCTGGCGCGCCTGCACCGTGGGCGCGAGCGCCGCGGCGTAGTTGCCGCCGGTCTTGATCATGCCCATGAGCGTGGCGGTGCGCGAAATCTGCTCCTCGACATAGATGCGCAGTGGCTTCGGCCCCTTGGTGAAGTAGTCCCACACCGGGCTCGCCAGCACGATCATCATCGCCTCGGTCGCGGGAGAGGTGGCCCCGCCGATGGAAGCGCCGGTGCCGAACAGCATCGGGCGCAGGTACAGCGCGCCCGGCGCCTCGGGCACTTCGTTGCGCACGCGATCGACGACCTGCGTGACCATCGCCGTCACCTGCGCCGCATCCGGCACCGGCAGGCACAGGCCCTTCGCGCTCTGGCGCAGGCGGGCGACGTGCTTGTCCATGCGGAAGATGTTGATGCTGCCGTCCGCCCAGCGGTAGGCCTTGAAGCCCTCGAAGCAGGTGCTGCCGTAGTGCAGCCCATGGATCGCCGGCGTCAGTTCGATCGGCCCGTATTTGCGCAGCTCGTGCGCCGACCACTTGCCGTCGCGCCAGCTGGCGACCGCCATCGTGCTCGCGAGCACGGTGCCGAAGGCGGGGCGGGTCGTGGCGGCAGCGGGCTGTGGCATGGCGCGTGCGTTCATGGGTTTCAATCCTGTATGAAGAGGGTGGCAGGATGCTCGAGGCGCTCCTTCAGGGCCTGGATCATGGCTGCGGCGTCGAAGCCGTCCACGAAGCGATGGTCGAAGGAGGAAGACAGATTCATGATCCGGCGGATCGCGATCGCACCATTGGCGACGACCGGGCGCTCCACCGCCTTGTTGACGCCGATGATCGCGACCTCGGGCGCGTTGATCACCGGAGTGGAGGCGATGCCGCCGAGCTTGCCGAGGCTCGTCACCGTGATGGTCGAGCCGGTGAGTTCCTCGCGGGTCGCCTTGTTGCTGCGCGCGGCCTCGGAGACGCGGCGGATTTCCGCCGCCAGGTCGGCGAGCGAGCGCGCCTCCGCATGGCGCACGACCGGCACCTTGAGCCCGTCCGGCGTCTGCGTGGCGACGCCGACGTGCACCGCGCGGTGGCGCAGGATGACATTGCGCTCGGCGTCATGGGTCGCATTGCACTGCGGGAAGTCCTCGAGCACGCGCACCAGGCCGGTCACCAGGAACGGCAGGTAAGTCAGCGACGGCGCGCCCTTCGGCAGCCGCGAATTGAGGTACTGGCGGAGACTCTCGAGCTCGGTGACGTCCACTTCCTCGACGTAGGCGAAGTGCGGGATGTTGCGCTTGGCCGCGCCCATGCGTTCGGCGATCAGGCGCCGCACGCCGATGATCTTGATCTCCTCCACGCCGCCTTTTTGCGCGCGCGCGGCGGGACGGGCGGCGCCGCTTGCGCGGCCGGCGATCACGGCCTCGAGGTCCTGCGCCGAGATGCGCCCGCCGGGGCCGGTACCCGGGACGGTTGCGAGGTCCACGCCAGCGACATGCGCCTTGCGCCGCGTCGCCGGAGATGCCATGACGCGTCCGGAAGTCGCGACCGCAGCGGGCGCGCCTGCGGCGATTGCCTCAGGGACCGCAGCCGCGGGTTTCGGCGGCGGCGCCTTGGGCGCGGCCGCTGCCGCCGCCGGCGCCCCGGACGTCTCGAACACGATCAGTTCGGAACCGACCGCCACCATGTCGCCCGGCTGGCCGGTGATGGAAACGACGGTGCCGGATACCGGCGCCGGGATCTCGACCGCCGCCTTGTCGGTCATGACTTCGGCGATGACCTGGTCCTCCTTGACGGTGTCGCCGACCTTCACCTTCCATTCGACCACTTCGGCCGTGACCGTGCCTTCGCCCAGGTCCGGCATCTTGAAGACGTGGCGGCTCATGCGGCCTCCATGACGGCCTTGAGCGCGCGCGACACGCGCGCCTGGCCCGGAAAATACTCCCATTCGAAGGCGTGCGGATACGGCGTGTCCCAGCCGGTCACGCGCAGGATCGGCGCCTGCAGGTTCCAGAAGCATTCTTCCTGGATGGTCGCGGAGAGTTCCGCGCCGAAACCGGCGAAGCGCGTCGCCTCGTGGACGATCACGCAGCGCCCGGTCCGCGCCACCGAGCCGCAGATCGTGTCGGTGTCCAGCGGCACCATCGTTCGCACGTCGATGATCTCCGCGTCGAGCCCGAGGCCGCGCGCCGCAGCCTCGCTCACGTGCACCATGGTGCCATAGGTGACGATCGTCAGGTCATTGCCCTCGCGGGCGACCTGCGCCTGGCCGATCGGCACGGTGTAGTGACCGTCCGGCACCTCGCCCCTGGCGTGCGTGCTCCAGGGCACCGCCGGCTTGTGCGGGTCGCCGTCGAAGGGCCCGTTGTAGATGCGCTTGGGCTCGAAGAAGATCACCGGATCGTCGTCCTCGATCGCCGCGATCAGCAAACCCTTGGCGTCGTACGGGTTGGACGGCATCACGACCTTGAGGCCCGCGACGTGGGCGAACAGGGCCTCCGGGCTCTGCGAATGCGTCTGCCCGCCGCGGATGCCGCCGCCGCAGGGCGTGCGCACCACCACCGGGGCCGAGAACTCGCCGCCGCTGCGGTGCCGGATGCGGGCGAGCTCGCTCACGATCTGGTCGTACGCGGGATAGATGTAGTCGGCGAACTGGATCTCGGCCACGGGCCGCAGCCCGTTGACGGCCATGCCGATGGCGGTCGCGAGGATCCCGCCCTCGGCAATCGGGGTGTCGAGGACACGGCTCTCGCCGTACTTGCGCTGCAGGCCCTCGGTGCAGCGGAACACGCCGCCAAAATAGCCGACGTCCTCGCCCATCACCACGACCGTGGGGTCGCGCGCGAGCATCACGTCCATGGCCGAATTCAGGGCCTGGATCATGTTCATCTGGGGCATTACTGCTGCTCCAGTTCCGCGCGCAGCTCGGCTTCCTGGCGGCGCAGGTGCGCGGGCATGTCCTTGAACACGTCCTCGAACATCAGCCGCGGGTCGAGCCGCGGCCCGTCCGTGAGGGTGCCGTAGCTCACCGCCTCCTTCCAGGAAGCCGCGACATGCTCCTCCAGCTCCGCCGTCAGGGCAGCGTGGCGCTCCTCGGACCATTCGCCGAGGTGCAGCAGGTGGCCCTTCAGCCGTTCGATCGGATCGCCCAGCGGGAAGCGCGCGTAGTCGTCCTTGGGCCGGTAGCGCGAGGGATCATCGCTGGTCGAGTGCGCCGCGGCACGGTAGGTCACGTGCTCGACCAGCGTCGGGCCGCGGCCGGTGCGCGCGCGCTCGGCCGCCCACTGCGTAACGGCGTACACGGCGAGGAAGTCGTTGCCGTCCACGCGCACGCCGGGGATGCCGAAACCGGGTCCGCGCGCGGCGAAGGTCTGGTGCTCGCCGCCGGCGAAGCCCTGGAAGGTCGAGATCGCCCACTGGTTGTTGACCACGTTCAGGATGACGGGCGCCTGGTACACGGAGGCGAACAGCAGCGCATGGTGGAAGTCGGCCTCGGCGCTCGAGCCGTCGCCGAGCCAGCTCACCGCCACGTCGTCCTCGCCCTTGATCGCCGCGGCCATCGCCCAACCGACCGCCTGCGGAAACTGCGTCGCCAGGTTGCCCGAGATCGAGAAGATGCGGCCGTCGCGCCACTGGTACATGACCGGCAGCTGCCGGCCCTTGCACATGTCGCGCGTGTTCGAGAGCAGCTGGCACATGAGGTCCACGACTGGCCGGCCGCGCACGAAATAGAGCGCCTGGTTGCGATAGGAGGGAAACGCCATGTCGGTGGGGCGCAGCGCCATCCCCATCGCCACCGAGATCGCCTCCTCGCCCATCGAGCGCATGTAGAAGGAGATCTTTCCCGAGCGCTGGATGCGCTGCATGCGGTCGTCGAACACGCGCGTCAGCAGCATGTGCCGCAGCCCGACCTGCAGGTCCTTGGCGTCCAGGTGCGGATGCCAGGGTCCGATCGCCTGGTGCGAATCGTCGAGTACGCGCACCAGCCCTTCCGACAGGTAGCGGATTTCGCTGCTGGGCGCGGTGACGTCCGGTCGCGGCGTCTTGCCCGCGGGCGAGAGCTTCAGGTAGCTGAAATCCGGCGGGTCGCCCGGCCGCGCGGGAGTCTTGGGGACGTGCAGGCGGCTCTTGGAGACCATCGGGGCCTCGCTCACGGGCTGGGGAGTGGATTTCGGTGCGTATCCTACGCAGAACGCCATTCCAGGTAGCTTGTTCTTATACTGTCTTGCAAAAAAGCGGAATAAACATTTAGTATTTCAACCATAAATGAAACAGAAATTCCCAATTCCCATCGACCCGATCGACGCGCGCATCCTGGCTGAGCTGCAGGAGAACGGGACCGCCTCGGCCGCGGACGTCGCGGCCAAGGTCGGGATCTCCACCACCACCTGCTGGCGCCGCATCCAGCAGCTCGAGCAGAGCGGCGTGATCCGAAAGCGCGTCGCCCTGCTCGACCGCGAGGCGCTCGGCCTCGACGTCATGGTCTACGTGCACGTGAGGCTCTCGAACCAGGGCCGCGACGCGCTGGCGCAGTTCGAGCGCGCGATCCGCGACCGGCCCGAGGTGCTCGACTGCTGCACGCTGACCGGCGAATGGGACTTCTGCCTGCGCATCGTCACGCACGGCATCAAGGAATACGAGGCCTTCTTCCTCGACCACCTGTCGAAGATCCCCAACGTGCAGTCGGTCAACTCCTCGATCGTCGTCACGGTGATCAAGGAATCCACCGTGCTCCCGCTGGCGCGGGCCTGACTCGCGCACGCGCAGCCAGGCCGATACGTACTAGCTCTGATTGTCCGCGCTCCTGCGCGGCGTGAGCATGGCGCGTCAAGTACTTGCCGTGAAAGGAGATTTCGATGAGCAGAATCACTTGGGCGGCGGTGACGGCGCTCGGACTGATCTCGTCCCCTGCGTTCGCGGCGGGAGATCAGGGCTTCTATGCCGGCGTTGGCGTCGGCGAACTGAGCGTGGACTTCAGCGAGGATTTCGACGGGACGACGGTTTCGTTCGATGACGGCGATACGTCCTTCCGGGTATTCGGCGGTTGGCAGTTCAACGAGTACTTTTCGGCCGAGGCCGGCTACCTCGACGGCGGCACTGCCAGCGAAACCTTCAACATCGAGGGCATCGACGTGGACTTCGACATCGATGTGAGCGGATTCGACGTGTTGCTGCGGGGCACGGCTCCGCTCGGCGAGTCGTTCTTTGTCTTCGCGCAGGCCGGCATGATCTTCTGGGATGCCGACCTTTCGGCCAGCGCGATGGGTCTGAGCGAAAGCGCAAGCGACAGTGGCGAGGATCCCGCCTACGGGGCCGGAATCGGCTTCAACCTCGGCGAGAACGCCGGGGTGCGGATCGAGTACATGCTGTATGACATCTCGGACACAGATGTCGAATCGATCATGGCCAGCTTCTTCTGGAAGTTCAACTGAGACGTCGCGCCATTGGGGTAAACGGGGCCCGCCGCCATGGCGGGCCTCTTTTCGTTCGCGGCTACTGGCAGTTCGCGAGCGAGTCGATCCAGGAGCCGATCAGCGCGACGCCGGCGGTGTCAATCAGGTTGCTGGCGATCGGCGGCATCATGTTCGGGTCGTTGCGCCGGTTCATGCGCGCGTGCAGCACGGAGCGCGCATCGTCGCCGGGCGCGATGATGCGCGCATCGGCGATGCCGAGATCGCCGCGCGCAGGGACGACGTCGCAGGCGCCGGTCTGGGACAGCGGCGTGCCGTGGCGCAGGTCGAGGTTTACGCCGGTCGGCCCGTTCGGCCGGTGGCAGTTCGCGCAGTTCGTGTGCAGGTAGGCGCGCGCGCGCGCCGTGAGGCTCTGGCCCGTATTCGCAGGATCGGCGTACGCTGGCGGGTTCGCCGCAACCGGCGGCGACAGCACGTTGACGGCATTCAGCGTCGTGATCTGGTTCGCCGTGCGTCCCGTCTGTGGATACGTGTGGTCGCGGTTCTGCTGCGCGGTTTCGAGGCCGAGGCTGCCTCCCGCCGCGTCCGTGTGGCACTGCAGGCACTGCGCCTCGCTCGGGAATATCCAGGTCTGGTTCCCGACGTTGACGGTGCCGCCGCCCATGACGCGCGTGGCTTCCGTCTGCGCCTGGTTCCACTGGTACGTGTAGCCCGCCCAGACGCCATCCGGGTGACGCATGAAGAGCCGCGTTTCGACCAGCTGGTTGCCGATGCGGAAGTGCTTGACCAGCACCGTCCCGTTCGGAGGCGCCCAGTCGCCATCACCTTGCACCGCGATGTTCTGGCCGTTCG
>DASTOQ010000020.1:0-11785 GCA_035720205.1 Steroidobacteraceae bacterium
CCGCGGTGCCGTACAGGTGCCACACGGTGATCATCTTCTTCACGCCGCCGATCTCGAACGGCACGCTCGCCACCACATCGCGCATCATCAGCAGCGTGATCGGGTAGAACGCGATCAGCGCGATGCCGCCGGCCCAGGCGAGGCCCTTGTACAGCGCCGGCATGACGTTCTTGTCGCCGGGCTTTGCCTTGACGAAGAAGGTGCCGATGATCGAGGCGATGATGGCGAAGCCGCCGATCACGAGCGGGTAGATCACCGCCGCGGGGCTGGTGGTCTGCACCATGAGCGCGCCGAGCAGCATGGTGGCGTTGATAGTCACGGCGTAGGTCTCGAACAGGTCCGCCGCCATCCCCGCGCAGTCGCCGACGTTGTCGCCGACGTTGTCGGCGATCACCGCCGGATTGCGCGGGTCATCCTCGGGGATGCCGGCCTCGACCTTGCCGACCAGATCGGCGCCCACGTCGGCGCCTTTCGTGAAGATGCCCCCGCCTAGGCGCGCAAAGATCGAGATCAGCGAACCGCCGAAGGCGAGGCCGACGAGGGCATGCAGCGCCTGGTCGCTGTCGCCGGTGAGCCGCATGATGACGGCATAGTAGGCGGCGACGCCCAGCAGGCCGAGACCGACGATCAGCATGCCGGTGATCGCGCCGCCGCGGAAGGCGACCTGCAGCGCGGGGTTGAGGCCGACGCTCGCCGCGTGCGCGGTGCGCACGTTGGCGCGCACCGAGACGTTCATGCCGATGTAGCCGGCCGCGCCGGACAGGAGCGCGCCGAGCGCGAACCCGATCGCGGTGTACCAGTCGAGCGCGACGCCCAGCACGACGAACAGCACCACGCCCACGACCGAGATCGTCGTGTACTGGCGGTTCAGGTACGCGCCGGCGCCCTGCTGAATCGCCGCCGCGATTTCCTGCATGCGTGCGCTGCCCGCGGGCTGCGCCAGGATCCAGCGCACCGAAAAGACGCCGTAGAGGATGGCGACCACGCCGGCCGCGATCGCGAGCCAGAGTGCTGCTTGCATCGACATGAAGTTACTCCCTGGAAACAAAAATCATATCACGAAGGTCGTCGCGAGCCGCTTGCGGACGCGCGCGCCCTTGAGCGTCGCGTAGCGCGGAATGCCGCGCTGGTACGGGGGATAGGCTTCACCGACGATCAGCGGTTCGAGGTAGCGGCGGCAGGAGCCGGTGATGCCAAAGCCGTCCGCGGTGATGAACTCGCGCGGGACTTTCTTCTCGCGGTTGGCGACCTCGCTGATCGCGACCGAGGAGACGTCCCAGCGGTAGGGCTTCGAGGACCGGCGGCGGATCACCGGCATCACCGCGTTCCGGCCGGCGAGCGCGAGCTCGACCGCGGCGCGGCCGACGGCGTAGGCCTGCTCGGCGTCCACCTTGGAGGCGATGTGCCGCGCCGAGCGCTGCAGGTAGTCGGCGAGCGCCCAGTGGTACTTGTAGCCGTGCGCCTGCTTGACCATGGCGGCGAGCGCCGGCGCGACGCCACCGAGCTGCACGTGGCCGAAGGCGTCGCGCGTGCCCATGTCCGAGAGGAATCTGCCCTCGGCGTCCTGCGTGCCTTCGGAGGCGACGATGACGCAGTAGCCCTTCTGAGTGACCGTCTCCTTCACGCGCGCGAGGAAACGCTCGCGGTCGAAGGCGATCTCGGGGAACAGGATGACGTGCGGCGGGTCGCCGGCCCGGCGCGCCGCGAGGCCGCCCGCGGCCGCGATCCAGCCCGCGTGCCGGCCCATCACCTCGAGGATGAACACGCGCGTGGAGGTGCGCGCCATGGAGGCGACGTCGAGCGAGGCCTCGAGCGTCGAGACCGCGACGTACTTCGCCACCGAGCCGAAGCCCGGGCAGCAGTCGGTGACCGGCAGGTCGTTGTCCACGGTCTTCGGGATGCCGATGCAGGCGACCGGATAGCCGAGTTGCGCGCCGAACTGCGACAGCTTCAGCGCCGTGTCCATCGAGTCGTTGCCGCCGTTGTAGAAGAAATAGCCGATGTCGTGCGCGCGGAACACCTCGATCAGGCGCTCGTATTTCGCGCGGTCGCGCTCCAGGTCCTTCAGCTTGTAGCGCGCCGAGCCGAAGGCGCCGGCCGGCGTGTGGCGCAGCGCCTTGAGCGTCGCCGAGCTCTCACGGCCGACGTCGATCAGGTCCTCGGTCAGCGCGCCGACGATGCCGTCGCGCCCGGCGTAGAGCTTCCCGATGCGATTGCGGTGCCGCCGGCACGCATCGATCACGCCGCAGGCGGAGGCGTTGATCACGGCGGTTACGCCGCCGGACTGCGCGTACAGGGCATTGCGTCGGGCGGGCTTCGCTGTCCGTTTCCTGGCCATCGCGGGGTCCGTCTGACGGGCGGCGCAGCCGCCCCGAGGGGGGCGAATCATAGCCGATTCGCCCCGCACCGTGTTCCGCAGGCCGCGCGCGGAGGCGGGTTTGACGCGCCCCGGCACGGCGGGCAGGATGGGCGCCCCTCGGAGGGCCCCGGCCCGCGGAGTTTGACGGAATGAGGCTGGTATTGCTGGGCGCGCCCGGCTCGGGCAAGGGCACTCAGGCCCAGCGCATGCAGGCCCGCCATGGCGTGCCGCAGGTGTCCACCGGCGACCTGCTGCGCGAGGCGGTCGCCCAGGGGACGCCGCTCGGGCTCGCCGCCAAGGCGGTGATGGACGCCGGCCAGCTGGTCGCCGACGACGTCATGCTCGGCATCATCCGCGAGCGTCTCGCGAGGCCCGACGCCGCGCGCGGCTTCATCCTGGACGGTTTCCCGCGCACCCTCGCGCAGGCGGACGGGCTCGCCGGCCAGCTCGCGGGTCTCGGCCAGTCGCTCGATGCGGTGGTGCTGCTGGACGTGAACCCGGAAGTGCTGCTGCGGCGCATGGCCGGACGGCGCAGCTGCCGCCGCTGCGGGCGGGTGTTCCACATCGAGTCGAACCCGCCAAAGCCGGGCGAGCGCTGCACCGACGGCAGGCCGCACGACCTGTTCCAGCGTCCCGACGACAACGAACAGACGGTGCGCGAGCGTCTGGCCGTGTATGCCGAGCGCACGCAGCCGCTCATCGACCACTACGAACGCAGGGGCATGCTGCGGCGCGTGGACGCCAACGGCACGCTCGACGAGGTGGACGCGCGGATCGAGCGCGCGCTACAGCGCCGCTAGCAGGGGCTCGCCGATCACTTCGCGGCGCCAGCCCGAGAGCACCGGCAGTTCGCGCGCGCCGCGCACCATTGCCGTGAGTTCCCGCCGCGTCGCCAGCACTTCGGGCTGGATCCGGAGTTCGCCCGCGATCGCCTGGAGTTTCTGCTGCAGGTGCTTGAGCTGGCGCAGCTGCCCGGGGCCCGGCGGCGATTCCTGGCCGGCGTCGGCAACGTCGCCGAGTTCCGGCGCGTCGCGGATCGCGGCGAGGATGTCCTCCGCCGCGCGCGCGGCCGTGCCGGGCGGCACGCTGTCGATCCGCGCGAGCGCCTCACGCGTGCGCGGGCGCGCCTGGGCAAGTGCGTGGATGGCGGCGTCCGGCAGCACCCAGCCGCGCGGCAGGTCGCGCGCCATCGCGCGCTCCTCGCGCCAGCGCGCGAGCGCCGCGGCCGCGCGCAGCGCCGCGCGATCCATGCGTTCCGTGCCCTTCAGGCGGCGCCAGGCCTGCGCCGGATCCACCCGGTACAGGGAAAGGTCGCCGAGCGACTCGGACTCCGCCTGCATCCAGCCGCGGCGGCCGGCTGCGGCCAGCCTCTGATCGAGGCTCTCTGCGAGCGCCGGCAGGTAACGCACGTCGTCCTCGGCGTAGGCGAGCTGCTCCGCCGACAGCGGACGGCGTGCCCAGTCGGTGCGCGCATGGCCCTTGGCGAGCCCGACGCCCAGCAGTTGGCGCACCAGCTCGCCGTAGCCGACCTGCGCGGGAAAGCCGAGCAGCGCGGCCGCCTGCTGCGTGTCGAACACCGGCCCCGCGGGGCGTCCGGTGAGCGGCAGCAGCGCTTCGATGTCCTGGCGCGCGGCGTGCGCCTGCTTCAGGCGCGCGCCATCCAGCAGCGGCGCCGCCAGCGCGCTGCCGGCGCCGAGCGCGAGCGCGTCGATCAGCGCGATGCCGTCCGGCGTCGCGACCTGCACCAGGCACAGCCGCGGGTAGTACGTGCGCTCGCGCACGAATTCGGTGTCGAGCGCGAGCGGCGTGCCCGCCGGCCACGAATCGACCAGCGCGCCCAGTGCTTCCGCTGTGGATACCAGCGCCATCGCCACCTTATTATGCGGATGCCGGAGGCCCGGCCCAAGGCTGCATGATCCAGGTGCTCCGCTCGCTGATCGACATCGCGCTGCTGCGCCGGGATCCCGGCGCACTGCCGGCGTCCGTCGTGCTGCTCGCGATCGCGGCCGTCGCCTACGCGGGAACCAGCGCGCTGCAGTCCTGGATGCTGCACGGCGGTGACCGGTTGTTCGCCCGCACGGCGCTCGACCTCGGCCTGGCGCTGGCGCTGTTCTGGGTGCTGCTGGCCGTCACGCGCCGCGGCCACCGTTACCGCCAGACGGTCATCGCGGTGCTCGGCACTTCCGTGATCATGACGCCATTCGTGGTCGGCCTGCTGCTGCTGCAGCAGCCGGCGCTCACGAGTTACTCGGTGAAGTGGCTGGCCTGGGCGGGTTCGGTCGCAGTCATCGTCTGGTACACGCTGGTGGTCGGCCACATCCTCCGCAGCGCGCTCGAGGTCGGCTTCGTCACCAGCATCGCGATCGCGCTCACCTGGCTGATCGCGGGCGACGCCTTGCTGCGCCGCGTTTTCGCTACGGGCGCCTGATGCACCTGCACGTCGTCGGCATCTGCGGCACCTTCATGGGCGGCATCGCGGTGCTGGCGCGCGCGGCCGGCCATCGCGTGACGGGCTGCGACGCCAACGTCTACCCGCCGATGAGCACGCAACTGGAGGCGCAGGGCATCACGCTGATCGAGGGCTATGACCCGGCGCAGCTCGACCTCGCGCCTGACGTCGTCGTGGTCGGCAACGTGATGAGCCGCGGCAACCCGCTGATCGAACGGCTGCTCGACAGCGGCCTGCCGTTCACCTCGGGGCCGCAATGGCTGGCCGAGAACGTCCTGCGCGGGCGCGAGGTCGCGGCGGTCGCGGGCACCCACGGCAAGACCACGACCGCGAGCATGCTCGCGTGGATCCTCGAGCAGGACGGGCGCGCGCCCGGCTTCCTGATCGGCGGCATCCCGGCGGATTTCGGCGCCTCGGCCCGCGCGGGACAGGGCGCCCTGTTCGTGGTCGAGGCCGACGAGTACGACACCGCCTTCTTCGACAAGCGCGCGAAGTTCGTGCACTACCGGCCGCGCCACCTGCTGCTGACCAACCTCGAGTACGACCACGCGGACATCTACCCGGACCTCGCCGCCATCCAGCGCCAGTTCCACCACCTCGTGCGCACGGTGCCCGCGGCGGGCCGCATCGTCTGGAACGCCGCCGATCGGGCGCTCGCGGAGGTCCTCGCCATGGGTTGCTGGACGCCGCGCACCGGCTTCGCGCGCAGCGAGGCTCCGGACGCGGAGTGGACCGCGCGGCCGCTCGCGGACGACGGCTCGGCCTTCGAGGCGCTGCAGCGGGGCACACCGGTCGCCGCGGTGCACTGGCCGCTGTTCGGAATGCACAACGTCGAGAACGGGCTCGCGGCGCTCACGGCCGCCGCCGGCATGGGCGTCGCGCCCGGAGTCGCGGCCCGCGCGCTGGGAACGTTCGGCGGCGTGCGCCGCCGGCTCGAGCTGCGCGGCGAGGTGGCGGGCATCCGCGTCTACGACGACTTCGCGCACCACCCGACGGCGGTCGCGCTGACGCTGGACGGCCTGCGCCGCCGCGCCGGAAAGCGCCGCATCGTCGCGGTGCTCGAGCCGCGCTCGAACACGATGCGTCTCGGCGTGCACCGCGCCGGGCTCACGGCTGCGCTCGCCGGCGCCGACCGCGTCTGGCTGTATCAGCCCGCCGGACTCGACTGGAACCTCGACGACGTCGCGGCGGCGCTCGGCGGCAAGGGCGCGGTGGCGCGCGAAATCCCGCGCCTCGTCGAGTCGCTCGCCGCGGAGCTTTGCAGCGGCGACGAGGTGGTCATCATGAGCAATGGCGGCTTCGGCGGCCTGCACGACAGGCTGCTCGCCGCGCTCTCCGCGCGGGCGCCGTGAACGCGGAAGTCAGGGAGCTGCCGCTGTTCCCGCTGCGCGCGGTGCTGTTCCCGGGCGGCCCGCTGCCGCTTCGGATCTTCGAGCCGCGCTACCTCGACATGGTGAGCCGCTGCCTGCGCGAGCAGTCGGGCTTCGCGGTCGTGCTGATCGGGGAGGGCGAGGAGTCCGCGGGCGCGGTCAGCTTCGCCGCCACCGGCACCGAGGCGCGCATCGTCGACTTCGACCGGCTCGACGACGGCCTGCTCGGCATCCGCTGCGTCGGCCTCGAGCGCGTGCGCGTGGTCGAGGCCTGGCGCGATCCGGACGGCCTCAACCGGGGCCGCGTCATGGACATCGCCCCCGACCCGGTGGTCGAGGTGCCGTCGGGGCAGGCCTGGCTCGGGGACGTGGTGCGCCAGGTGCTGCCCGAGGCGGGCGACACCTACGCGCAGATCGCGTTGCGCGAGGATGCCGGCTGGATCGGCAACCGGCTCGCCGAAATGCTGCCGCTGTCGCTCGCCGACAAGCAGCTGCTGCTCGAGATGACGGATCCCGTCGAGCGGCTGGCGGCGCTCGAGCCTGCGGTCAGCCGCGAGCGGCCGTAGCGCTGCCGGCGGGCCGCAGCCAGCCGAAGGCCAGTCCCGCGAGCAGCAGCAGCGCGGCCCAGCCGGCGACCAGCCAGCCCGTGTAGCCGTCGAAGCTGCCCACGAGGAAGGACCACGGCGAATCCGGCGCCGGCGTCGTGCTCCACTTGGTGGCCTTGATGACGCAGATCCATCCCGTGTGCAGCCCGATGCCCGCGGCGATGCCGCCGGTGCGGTGCCGCAGCAGCGCGAGCAGCACGCCCACCAGCGCGAGCGTGACGAAGGCATCCGCAATCGATGCCGGCTGCGCGAAGCGCGACAACGCGACGCCCATCAGTTCGAAGCCGCTGCCCCAGCCGATCTGGTCGTGGCCGATGCGCGCACGCGCGAGGAAGTGGATCGCCGAGTAGAACAGTGCGGTACCGCCGACCGCCGCGGCGAGTCCCGACTCACGCGTGATGCCGCGGTACATCAGCCCGCGGAAGAAGGTCTCCTCGACCGCGGCGACGGCGATTCCGATGGCCGCGCCGGCCGCCAGGTACCGCAGCAGCGACACGGCGTCCAGGTCCGCCCCGGGTTCGAGGATGCCGAGCGCCGTCATCGCGAGGGACATCGGCAGCATGGTCGCGAGCCCGATCGCAAGACCGGCGCCGGCATGGCGCAGGAACTGCGCGCGCGGCTGGCCGTAGCCCCAGTCCGCGCGGGAGCCGAGGCCCAGCCGGCGCACGGCCAGCACGATCCCGCCGAGCAGCAGCAGCTGCCACAGCCGGCTCGTCACCTTGTGGAAGGGCCAGTCGGCGCCCAGCGCCTGCGTCAGCCGCCACACCGGGTAGCCGAGCAGCGCCGCGAGCACGAGGGTGCCCGCGACCGCCGCGACGAACCATGCCAGCGCGCGCATCAGGGTCCGGCGAAGGCCCGCTCCGCGGCGGCGACGGTCGCCGCGATCTCCGCCTCGCCGTGCGCGGCCGAGATGAAGCCCGCCTCGAACGCCGAGGGCGCGAGGTACACGCCGGCATCCAGCATCGCGTGGAAGAACCTGCGGAATCGCGCCACGTCGCAGGACATCACCTGGCGATAGCCGGTGACGGGAGCGTCGGACGTGAAGAACAGGCCGAACATGCCGCAGACGTGGTTGGTCGCGAACGGCACGCCCGCCCGTCTCGCCGCCCCTGCGAGACCCTCGACCAGCCGGGCCGTCGCCTGCCCGAGCGCGTCGTGGAAACCGGGCCGCGAGACCAGATCGAGCGTCGCAAGGCCCGCGGCCATCGCCACCGGGTTGCCGGAGAGGGTTCCCGCCTGGTACACCGGCCCGAGCGGCGCGAGCTGCTGCATGACGTCGCGCCGCCCGCCGAAGGCGCCGACCGGCATGCCGCCGCCGACGATCTTGCCGAGCGTGGTGAGATCCGGGCGGATTCCGTAGAGCGCCTGCGCGCCGCCCGCCGCCACCCGGAACCCGGTCATGACCTCGTCGAAGATGAGCAGCGCCCCGTCGCGCGCACAGAGCTCGCGCAAGGTTTCCAGGAAGCCGGGCGCGGGCGGCACGCAGTTCATGTTGCCGGCCACGGGTTCCACGATCACGCAGGCGATCTCGCCGCCCAGCGCGGCGAAGCACTCGCGTGCCTGCGCGGCGTCGTTGAAGGCGAGCGTGATCGTGTGCGCCGCGACCGAGGCCGGCACGCCGGGGGAGGTCGGCACGCCGAGCGTCAGCGCTCCGGAGCCGGCCTTGACCAGCAGCGCGTCGGAGTGGCCGTGGTAGCAGCCCTCGAACTTGACGATGCGGTCGCGTCCCGTGAATCCGCGCGCGAGGCGGATCGCGCTCATGGTCGCCTCGGTGCCGGAGCTCACCATGCGCAGCAGCTCGATCGAGGGCATGAGCTGCTGCACCTTGCGCGCCAGCTCGGTCTCGATCGCGGTCGGCGCGCCGAAGGACAGCCCGTCCGCGGCGCGCCGCGTGACCGCGGCGATGACCTCGGGATGCGCGTGGCCGAGCACCATCGGGCCCCAGGAGCCGACATAGTCGACCAGCCTGCGGCCGTCCTCGGTCTCGACGTAGGCGCCCTGCGCGCGGCGGATGAAGATCGGCTCGCCGCCGACGCCCTTGAAGGCCCGCACCGGCGAATTGACGCCGCCGGCGATGTAACGGGACGCTTCCTCGAACAGCGACATGCGCGGGGCGGCGCTCAGCGCCGGCGGACCTTGAGGCCGCGCCGCTCGAGCAGCGCGGGCAGCCCGCGCGGGCCGACCAGGTGCAGCGCGCCCACCACCAGCAGCACGTCGTCGTCGCCGTCCAGCATCGCCTCGAGCTGGTCCGCCCAGCGCGCATTGCGCTCGTAGATCAGGCGCTCGTCGAGATCCGGGTAGTCCCTGAAGTCCTCCTCGAGCTGGCGCGCGAGGGCATCGGTGTCACCCTCCTGCCAGGCCGCGAGCATCGCCTGCATCTCGGTCTCGATGTCGCCCGCCTCGGCGAGCGTCTGCAGCAGGATCTCGTGCTGCATGCCCGGCTCGAGCCCGTCCAGGAAGCCGAGCTGCTCATCCAGCGTCTCCAGCCCGCAGCGCCGCTTGCCGTCGCGGCCCGCGGCTTCCTCGATGATCTTCTCGACGCCGTGCTCGACGTCGTAGCCGTGCTGCTGCAGCGCGACCAGCGCGACCGTCAGGCCGACGAACCACGGCTCGAACGGCGCGAACGGCGCGAGCTCGACACCCGCCGCCGCCGCCATCGCCCGCACGCGGTCGGCGTCCGCTCCCAGCAGGTCGAAGAGCGTCCGGCCCTCGGGGTCGATCGCCCGCGCCAGCGTGAGCGCCGCGATCTCGGATTCGGGAATCTGGCTCGCATCCACCTCGAGGCAGACCGTCTCCGCCTCGGCGAAGGCGTCCGCCAGCGGGCCTTCGATCGCGAAGCCGCCCTGCGGCAGCACGTGCACCGAGCCGAACAGGAACACGCGGTTGGCGCGGCCCTCGACCTCCCACAGGGCCGGCCGCGCCTGTGCGGCCGCGGCCGCGAGCCCCAGCACCGCGAGCGCCAGCGCCCGGCGGGTCCATTTCCATGCTTCAGTCATGTGCGTCCACCCATTCAATGCCCGTGTCCAGCCCGCCGTCATCCTCGAGGCGCATCCAGCGGTAGGCCGGCGGGCGCCCGTCCACGCCGAACTCGGGTGAGTCCTGCGCGAACTGCATGCAGGTCGAGGGCGTTCCCATCAGCCGGATCCCGTTGCGCACCGCGTCCAGCGGCTGGTGCGTGTGGCCCCAGGCGAGCCCACGCACGCCCGCGTGCCGCCCCAGCACCGCGAACAGCTCATCGGCGTTGCCGACCATCAGTTCGTCGAGCCAGCGGCTCCCGTGCGGCACCGGATGGTGGTGCAGGCAGACCAGCGCGTGGGCGTCGCGGTGCTGGGCGAGCGCCGCGTCCAGGCGCGCGAGCGCCCCCGCGGCCAGGTGGCCGTGGTCCTTGCCGGGGACCGTGCTGTCGAGCATGACGAACAGCCAGCCGCGCCGGCGCATCGCGAACTCGTGCACGAACGGCGGACCGGCGAGCTCGCGGCGCAGGGCGGCCGTCTCGTCGTGGTTCCCGGGCAGGCAGTGCACCGGAGCCGCGAAGCCCTCCAGCAGCCGCCGCAGCACGGCGTAGCCGCCGGCATCGTCGTGCACCAGGTCGCCCGTCAGCAGCACGGCGTCCGGCGCCGGGTGCCGGCGGGCCGCGTGCCGGAGCGTGCGCTCGAGCGACGCGGCGGTGTCCACGCCACGGATCTGCATGCCCGGCTGGCCGGGCAGATGAGTGTCCGTGAACTGCAGCAGCCTCACCGCGGGAGGCTCCCTTTCAGTACCGGTAGTGCTCGGGCTTGAATGGCCCGGTCGCCGGCGTGCCGAGGTAGCGTTCCTGCTCGGGCGTCATGACCGTGAGCTTCGCGCCGATCCGCTCCAGGTGCAGCCGCGCCACCTTCTCGTCGAGCGGCTTCGGCAGTACGTAGACCTGGTTCTGGTAGCGGTCGCCGTGCGCGAACAGCTCGATCTGCGCCAGCACCTGGTTGGTGAACGAGTTGGACATCACGAACGACGGATGGCCCGTGCCGCAGCCGAGGTTCACCAGCCGGCCCTCGGCCAGCACGATGATGCGCCGGCCGTCCGGGAAGATCACGTGGTCGACCTGCGGCTTGATGTTCTCCCAGCGGTACTGCCTGAGCGACGCGACGTCGATCTCGCTGTCGAAGTGGCCGATGTTGCAGACGATCGCCTGGTGCTTCATGCGGCGCATGTGCTCGTGCGAGATCACGTTCACGTTGCCGGTCGCGGTCACGAAGATGTCCGCCTTGTCGCAGGCGTCGTCCATCGTGACCACGCGGTAGCCTTCCATGGCGGCCTGCAGCGCGCAGATCGGGTCGATCTCGGTGACCCACACCGTGGCGCCAAGCCCGCGCAGCGACTGCGCGCAGCCCTTGCCCACGTCGCCGTAGCCGGCGACGAGGGCGATCTTGCCCGCGATCATCACGTCGGTCGCGCGCTTGATGCCGTCCACCAGTGACTCGCGGCAGCCGTACAGGTTGTCGAACTTCGACTTGGTCACCGAATCGTTGACGTTGATCGCCGGGAAGGGGAGGCGTCCTTCGCCGGCCATCCGGTACAGGCGCTTCACGCCCGTGGTCGTCTCTTCCGTGACGCCCTTGATTTCGGCGAGCCGCGCCGAGTACCAGCCCGGCTGCGTCTCCAGGCGCCTGCGGATCGAGGCGTACAGGAACTGCTCCTCCTCGTTCTGCGGCTGCGCGATCACCGAGGCGTCGCGCTCGGCGAGCGCGCCCAGCATCAGCAGCAGCGTCGCGTCGCCGCCGTCGTCCAGGATCATGTTGGCGTGGCGCCCGCCCGGCCACTCGAAGATCCGGTGGGCGTATTCCCAGTATTGCTCCAGCGTCTCGCCCTTGTGCGCGAACACCGGGATGCCGCGCGCCGCGATCGCGGCCGCCGCGTGGTCCTGGGTGGAGAAGATGTTGCAGGACGCCCAGCGCACTTCCGCGCCGAGCTCGGCGAGGGTCTCGATCAGCACCGCCGTCTGGATCGTCATGTGCAGCGAGCC
>DASTOQ010000021.1:0-5113 GCA_035720205.1 Steroidobacteraceae bacterium
CCCGGCGTTTTCGCTCGAGGCCGCCTGCAGCGGTTTCATCTATGCGCTGTCGGTCGCCGACAAGTACGTGCGGCTCGGCGAGGCGAAGTGCGCGCTGGTGGTGGGCGTCGAATGCCTGTCGCGGTTCGTGGACTGGACCGACCGCGCGACCTGCGTGCTGTTCGGCGACGGCGCGGGCGCCTTCGTGCTGACGCCCGCGGACGAGCCCGGCGTCATCGCCACGCACCTGCATTCGGACGGCAAGTACAAGGACCTGCTGTACTTTCCCTACGGCGTCTCCAGCGGCTTCGACAAGCTGCGCAGCAATTCGACCGAGGGCCTCAAGATGCTGGGCAACGAGGTCTTCAAGGTCGCGGTCCGCACGCTGTCCCGGCTGGTCGACGAGACGCTCGCCAGGAACGGGGTCGAGCGCGGAGACATCGACTGGCTGGTGCCACACCAGGCCAATTTGCGCATCATCCAGGCCGCGGCCGACAAGCTCGACCTGCCGATGGAGAAAGTCGTGGTGACGGTGCAGGATCACGGCAACACCTCGGCCGCCTCGATCCCGCTGGCGCTCGACACCGCGATCCGCGACGGCCGCATCCACCGCGGCCAGTTGCTGCTGCTCGAGACCTTCGGCGGCGGGTTCACCTGGGGTTCCGCGCTGATCCGCTACTGATGCGGAACCCTCGCGCAGCCGCGACGGTCCATCCAGTCGTGATCCCACGAGAATCCGCCCCTGCGTCGGCGATGGCGTTGCTGGCCTTCGCGGCATCCCTGGCCGTGGCCGGGCCGGCGGCGGCGGAGCAGTTTGCCATGCCCGCCGCGGGCAGCGACGTGGTCGGCGAACTGCGCCGCGACGAAGCGCACGCCAAGGACACGTTGCTCGACCTCGCGCGCCGGCATGGGCTCGGCTACGAGGAGATCACCAACGCCAATCCCGGGGTCGATCCCTGGCTGCCCGGTGCCGGCACCCCGGTCATGGTCCCGAAACGCAGGATCCTGCCGATGGCGCCGCGCGAAGGCATCGTCATCAACCTGCCGGAGCACCGGCTCTACTGGTACCCGCCGGCCGCGCCCGGCCAGGCGCCGGTGGTGTGGTCGTTTCCGGTCAGCATCGGCAAGATGGACTGGAACACGCCGCTCGGCCTCACCCGCATCGTCTCGAAGGTGAAGGACCCGACCTGGACGCCGCCGCAGTCGGTGCGCGACGAGCATGCGCGCCGTGGCGACATCCTGCCGCCGGTCGTGCCGGCCGGCCCGGACAATCCGTTGGGCCGCTTCGCGATGCGGCTCGGCATCCCGGGCGGAGCCTACCTGATCCACGGCACCAACCGGCCCGCCGGTGTCGGCATGCAGGTGACGCACGGCTGCATGCGGCTCTACCCCGAGGACATCGAGCGGCTGTTCGGGATGGTGCCGGTCGACACGCCGGTGCGCATCGTCAACCAGCCTCACAAGTTCGGCTGGCACGAGGGCGAGTTGCTGATCGAGGTGCATCCGCCGCTGCAGGAAGATGCGGTGACTCCGCCCACGCTCACCGACCTGACGCGCCTGATCGTCGAGGCCACCGCGACGGCCCCGCGCGCCATCGACTGGACGGCCACGGAGCGCGCCTGGCGCGAGGCACGCGGCATCCCGACCGCAGTGTCGCTGCCGGCGCCGGTCCTGGCCGACAGCGGTCGTTGAAAAGCAAAAACCCCGCGGTGTCGCCACCGCGGGGTCTCACTTTCGACGTTCGAGGTCGATTACTTCGACATCGACTTTTCGAACATGCGGTTCAGCTTCTCGCTGTTCGCATCGCAGCACTGCTGTGCCGCCTGCGCCGCAGACAGGGCCTGGTTGGCCGAGTTCTGCGCCGAGGTAGCGGCCTGCTGCGCGGCAGCCGCAGCGCGGCTGGCGCCATCGGCGGCAGCCTTCACGCCGTCGAGGTCACCGGAGAGGCGCGAAACCTGCGACTTCAGCGAGTCGATGTCCGCCTGCATGGGCTTCAGGTCCTGGCAGCCGGCGCCCAGTGCGAGGACGGCGGCGGCAACGCCCACCTTCAGGATATTGGTCATGAGTTTTTTCTCCACAAGGTTGCATGGAACGTAACAACCCGCTTTCGCGGATGCACGGCGCCGCGTGTTCCTTCCTGTCCGCGCGGCTGACTGTCGAATCGTAGCTTAATTGGGGATGGTGACGAAAGCGCGATGCGCGCTGTCGCTGTTGGGCGACATGCGATTTGCCTGCGCGCGGCACGCAATGGCTGCGTGCATGCAGCGCGTCCTGTCTGCGTGATGCGTGGGCGTCGCATGTTCGAGGCGAGCGCGTGCGCGCGCAGCTGCGTGCGAGGATGCGGGGCGTGCGACGCATCGCGCGTGCCGGTGCGCGGGGCAGCCGCGAGTTGCCGCGGGGGAGGACGGACAGGGCCTGCTTGCCAGCAGGCGGCAACTGTATATAATCCCAGTTACTGGTCATTCGTACAGGTGCGCCATGTCGGATCTCACTCCCCGTCAACGCCAGATTCTCGAGTTCATCCAGGACGCCATCGCCAGCAACGGCCTGCCGCCCACCCGGGCGGAAATCGCGCAGGCGCTCGGCTTCCGTTCCGCCAATGCGGCCGAAGAACACCTGCGCGCGCTGCAGCGCAAGGGCGTGCTCGCGCTGATCGCCGGCAGCGCCCGCGGCATCGTGCTCAAGGACGCGCTGCGTGAGCAGTTCGGCCTGCCGTTGATCGGCCGGGTGGCCGCGGGCCGCCCGATCCTGGCCGAGGAGCACATCGAAGGCCGCTTCCAGATCGACCCGGCGCTGTTCAATCCGCGCCCGCATTACCTGCTGCGGGTCAGCGGCATGAGCATGCGCGACGTCGGCATCCTGGACGGCGACCTGGTCGCCGTGCACCGTTCACCCGACGTCCGCAACCGGCAGATCATCGTCGCCCGGCTCGAGAACGAGGTGACGGTCAAGCGCTATCGCCAGGAAGGCTCGGTGGTCTGGCTGATGCCGGAGAATCCGGAGTTCGAGCCGATCCGCGTGGACCTGCGCAAGCAGTCGCTGACGATCGAAGGCGTGGTGGTCGGGGTGCTGCGGCGCGGCCGCCCGGACGCGATGCAGTGACCGACCCGCTTGCAGCATTGCTGCGCCACCCGCGCCTGTGGCGCGGCGGCGGCGTCGCGCAGGGCCCGGCGGCCGTGCCGACGGGCTTCCGCCGCCTCGACGAGCGCCTGCCGGGCGGGGGCTGGCCGCTCGCCGCGCTGACCGAGATCCTGGTGCCTTCCGCCGGCATCGGCGAGATCCGCCTGCTGCTGCCGGCGCTCTGTACGCTCGCCGCGGACCGGCCCGAAGCGCCGCGCTGGGTCGCCTGGCTCGCGCCGCCGCACCTGCCTTACGCGCCGGCGCTCGCCGCCGCCGGGCTCGACTCCTCGCGCATGCTGGTGGTCCGGCCGCGTGCCGGCTTCGACGTGTTGTGGGCGATGGAGCAGGCGCTCGGTTCCGGCGCCTGCGCCGCCGTGCTCGGCTGGGCCGATGCCGCCGCTGACACGGCCCTGCGCCGCCTCGCGCTCGCGGCCGAGGAAGGGCAGAACCCGTGCTTCCTGTTCCGCCCGCCGCGCCACCGCGACGAATCCTCGCCGGCGGCGTTGCGTCTCTCGCTTGCGGCGCACGGCGACGGTCTCGATGTCGAGATCCTCAAGTGTCGCGGCGGGATGCCCGCGCGCGTGGACCGGCTGCCGGTTCACTGAGGGCAGGCCCGTGAACGACCCACGCCCGGCCATCCCGACGCCGGCACTGGCGGCACGCCGGCCGCCGCTCGCGCTCGTGCCGCGGCGCGCCGCCGCCACCGCCGGCGCTCGCGAGCTGTGGCTGGCTGCGCACTTTCCCCGCCTGCCGCTGGAAGCGCTGCTGCCGGCAGCCCGATCCATGCGCGCCACCGCGGTGACGGCGGCGGACGATCCGCGCCGCACGATCGTCTCCTGCAACGAGCGCGCCGCCCGCCAGGGCATCCTGCCCGGCATGGGCCTCGCCGCGGCGCTGGCGCTGGTGCCCGGGCTGCGGGTCGAAGAGCGTCAGGCCGTCGCGGAAGCGGCGCTGCTCGACCGCCTGGCGCGCTGGGCGTTGCAGTTCACGCCGGTGGTGAGCCTCGAACCGCCCACCGCGGTGCTCGCCGAAGTGAGGGGCAGTCTCGACCTGTTCGGCGGTGCGATGGCGCTCTGCCGCCGCGCGCTGGCGGGCCTCGCGGACAGCGGCCTTGCCGCCTCGCTCGCAATCGCACCGACGCCGCGCGCGGCGCTGTGGCTCGCGCGGGCGGGGCTTGCGATGACGGTGACCCGGAGCGACGCGCTGCCCGGGCTCGCGGCGCGCCTGCCGCTCGCCTGCCTGCAATGGCCGCCGGAGGCGGTCGCGGCGCTCGCCGGGGTCGGCATCACGAACGTCGCCGGACTGCTGCGCCTGCCGCGCGCGGAGTTCGCCGCGCGCTTCGGCCCGGCATTGCTCGACGAACTCGACGCAGGGCTCGGCCGGCGCCGCGAGCCGCGCCGGCGCCACCTGGTCCCGGAGCGTTTCGACGAACGGCTGGACCTGCCCTGCGAGGCGGCCACGGCCACCTGGCTCTCGCCCGCGCTCGAGCGCCTGCTCGCGAGCCTGGCGGCATTCCTGCGCGCCCGCGCCTGCGTCATCCCCGGGTTGCGCCTCGACCTGCTGCACCGTGCCCGCATGCCGACCCGGCTGCGGCTCGGCCTCGCCCGCCCATCCTCGGACGCGGGCGAACTGCAGCGGCTGCTGTCGGAGCGGCTCGCGCGCTGCCCCCTGCCGGCACCGGTCACGGCGCTGCGGCTGCGCACCGGGATGCTGCTGCCATCCGCGCCGCGCGACGCGGATCTCCTCGCGCGCGGGGGCGGCGCCGATCCCGAAGCGACCGCGCGGCTGCTGGACCGGCTGCGCGCACGGCTCGGCCGGGACGCGGTGTTCGGCGTCTGCCCGGTGCCGGAGCACCGCCCGGAGCGCGCCTGGCGGATCGCCGAGCCGGGCGGCGGGCCGCTGTCCGCGCCCTGGCCCGCTGCGGCCCCGCCGCGCCCGCTGTGGATGCTTGCGGAACCGCAGCCGTTCGATGATTGGGAGGGCGTGCAGGTCAGCGGGCCGGAGCGCATCGAGA
>DASTOQ010000022.1:0-4757 GCA_035720205.1 Steroidobacteraceae bacterium
GGCTCGGCCACCCGGGCCACGTGGCCGCGCAGCAGCCGGAGCGCGAGCCACGGCGTCACCACGAACGCGACGCCCAGCGACGCGAGCATCGCGGCCGACGCGCCGACCGGGATCGGCCGCATGTACGGCCCCATCAGCCCCGAGACGAACGCCATCGGCAGAATGGCGGCGATCACGGTGAAGGTGGCGAGGATGGTCGGGTTGCCCACCTCGTCCACGCCTTCCACCGCGGCCTCCTCCGCCCGGCCCGCCGCCCGGCGGAGATGGCGGTAGATGTTCTCCACCACCACGATGGCATCGTCCACCAGGATGCCGATCGAGAAGATCAGCGCGAACAGGGATACCCGGTTCAGCGTGAAGCCCCAGGCCCAGGATGCGAACAGCGTGACGGCGAGCGTCACCACGACCGCCGCGCCGACCACCAGCGCCTCGCGCCGGCCGAGCGTAAAGAGGACCAGCACGATGACCGAAGCGGTCGCAAACGCCAGCTTCGTGATCAGCGTCAGCGCCTTGTCCTGCGCGGTCGCGCCATAGTTGCGCGTCACCGTCGCCTGGACGCCGTCCGGGAAATGGATGCCGCGCATCTTCTCGAAGCGCTCGATGACGGCGGCCGCGACGTCCGCGGCGTCCTCGCCCAGCTTCTTGGACACGGCGATGGTCACGGCCGGGAATCGTCCGAAGGCCGCGATGCCTTTCCCTGCCGCGGCCGGCCCCGTGCCGAAACTGACGTGGCGCTCAGGCTGGTCCGGCCCCTCGCTGACCTCCGCGACGTCCCGCAGGAACACCGGCGCGCCGGCCCTGACGCCGACCACGAGGTCGGCGATCTCTTGCGGGCTCATCAGGAAGGTTCCCGCCTGCACCAGCAGCTCGCGGCCCCGGTCCACGCTGCTGCCGGCGTCTGTAGAGGCGTTCGCCGACGAGAGGGCGCGTCGCAGGTCGCCGAGGTCGAGCCCGTAGCCCGCGAGCCGCTGCGGGTCGAATACGACGTGCACGACGCGGTCGGGCCCGCCGATCGTCTCGATGTCGCGCGTGCCGGGCACGCGCTGCAGCTCCGACTCCATCGTGTGCGCGATGCGCAGCAGGTCGGCGGCGCCGATCGCCGGATTCTCGCTCCACAAGGTGCCCGCGACGATCGGCACGTCGTCGATGCCCTTGGGCTTGATCAGCGGCTGCCCGACGCCGGCATCCGCCGGCAGCCAGTCCCGGTTGGAATAGAAGGCGTTGTAGAGGCGGACGATGGCGTCGGTGCGCGGCTCGCCGACCTCGAAGCGCACGGTCAGCGCCGACATGCCCGGCGTGGACGCGGAGTAGACGTGCTCCACGCCCTCGATCTCCGAGACGATCTGCTCGGCCGGCGTGGTCACGAGCGACTCCACCTCGCGCGCCGACGCGCCGGGATAGGGGATGAAGACGTTGGCGAAGGTGACGTTGATCTGCGGCTCTTCCTCGTGCGCCGTCACCATCACCGCGAGCAGGCCGAGCAGCAGGCCGGCGAGCGCCAGCAGCGGCGTGATCTCGGTCGCCAGGAAGGCGCGGGCGATGCGCCCGGAGATGCCGAGCGGCGCTCCCGCCTGCCCGGTCATTCGCGATCGCCGGCCGGCGCCGCGGACTGCTGCTTGTAGGCGATGCCCGCGGCGATGGGATCCGTCGCGATGCGCTCGCCGGCCGCGAGGCCGGCCAGCACCGGCACGCCGCCGTCGGCCGCCGCCGTGCCCAGGCGCAGGTAGCGCAGGGAAATGCGGCCCGCCTCGTCCACGACGTAGGCGCCGGCGACCTCGCCCCTGCGCACGACCGACGCGGCCGGGATCAGCACGCGCTCGTCCTCGCCGCTCACGAACGCCACCTTCACCAGCGTGCCCGGGAACACGGCGTGCTCGCCGGGCGGCAGCGTCACCAGCACCCGGAAAGTGTGCGTGGAAGGATCGGCCGCCGGCGGAATCCTGAGTTCCGCCGCCGCGACCGACTGGCCGTCCGGCAGGATCACGCGCGCCTTGCGGTGCCTGCGCAGGGGGCCGATGTGCTGCTGGGGAACTTCGACGATCGCGCGCAGGTGCTCGAGCGAGAGGCCGGTCATCAGGGGCCTGCCCGGCGCGACGGTCTCGCCCAGCTGCACGTGACGCGCCACGACGATGCCCGCGTAAGGCGCCCGGATCACGGTGTAGCCCAGCCCCTCGCGCGCCTCCGTGAGCGAGGCCTGTGCGGCGGCCGCGCGCGCCCGTGCGGCATCCAGGTCGGAGGCGGCCTTGTCGAACTGCGCCTTGGCGACGAGGCGCTTTTCGTACACGTCGCGCATGCGGTCGTAGGCGAGCTGCGCCTCGGCGAGGCGGGCATCGGCTTCGGCGAGCGAGGCCGCGGCGGCGCTGCTGCGCGCGCGCTGCTCGGTGGTGGTGAAGCGGACGATGACGGCGTCCTTCTCGACGTAATCGCCGACGTCGAATGGCAGCTCGACCACGCGCCCGGTCGTCTGCGCCGACACGGTGGACTGGTTGATGGCCTCCACCGCGCCGTCGAAGGCCGTCTCGCGCGCCACGCGCGACAGCTCGACGGCCTGCACGGCGAGTCCTGCGGAGGCGGCCGGGTCCGTGCCATCCGGGATTGCGTCGCCGGAACAGGCTGCCGCCAGGGCCGCCAGAAGCAGCCAGGCGGCACGCGGCCGTCCCGGGCCAGGCTCGCGGTCACGCATCGCGGGCGGCGCTCACGCGGACCGGCCGAAGGCCGGGCCCGGCTTCACGCCGAGCCTGCCCAGGAGCGTGGCGAGCGGGCAGAAGCCCGTGAATGTCGCCTGCAGCATGTTCGCGCCCACGAAGGCCGTGAACCACAGCCAGTGGACGCTGTGCAGCTGCGACAACGCCAGCGAGGCCAGCACGAAGAACCCGGCTATGCGGAACACCCACTGATCCATGTTCGAGGCAGGGGCGGGCATGTCGGCTGCAACGCGGATGTTCATGACGGGCTCCTTCGTCCGGCGCGGGGTGTGCGGCAGTAGTGGCCGTAGAGCACACGGATCACGTCCAGCGCCGGTCCGGGACGCACCGCGTAGAAGATCGTCTGCGATTCACGCCGGGTGCGGACCAGGCCATCGGCGCGCAGCAGCGCCAGGTGCTGCGACAGCGCGGACTGCGACAGCGGGATGCGCTCGTTGAGCGCGCCGACCGACAGCTCGCCGTCGCGCAGCGCGCAGAGGATCTGCAGGCGGTTCGGGTTCGCCAGGGTCCGCAGCAGGCCGGCCGCGGATTCCGCGTGGCGTCCCATCTCGTGCGCGTCGGGAAGCGTGGCCCTGGTTGCGGCGGTCATGACGATTACATGGCTCATGTCTAATTAAGATATTACTAATATACAGACCGGCGGGTGA
Organism: Steroidobacteraceae bacterium; assembly: GCA_035720205.1. Taxonomy (GTDB): domain Bacteria; phylum Pseudomonadota; class Gammaproteobacteria; order Steroidobacterales; family Steroidobacteraceae; genus SCUD01. The sequence continues at coordinate 3,353 of DASTOQ010000022.1, forward strand.
AATGGCAAGCAACCGGGCCGCGCGCTAAGATCGCCGGCAAATGCCGGACGATCGCGAACTGCTCGTCGCCCGTGCGCGCGAGGCCGCTCAGAAGGCGCATGCGGCCTACTCGGGCATCCGGGTGGGCGCCGCGATCCGCGCGGCCAGCGGCGCCGTCTACACCGGGTGCAACGTCGAGAACGCGTCCTACCCGGTCGGCAACTGCGCGGAGGCCTCCGCGGTCGCCGCGGGCGTCGGCGCCGAGGGCGATGCGCTGCGCATCGTCGAAACCGCCGTGTGGGCGACCGACCGCGATGGCCGGGTGCTGGCAGCCTCGCCCTGCGGAGCCTGCCGCCAGCGCCTGCACGAATTCGCGGCGCCGGAAGGCCTCCTGGTGCACTTTCCCTGGCACGGCGGCGAACTGCGCACCACGCCGCTCGGCGAGCTTTTGCCCTACGCGTTCACGCTCCAGGCCGGCAGTCGAATGCGATCGTGAGCCTCGGCTCGTCGCCAAGGATCGGGTTGGTGCCGTGCCACATGTATGAGGGAAACAGCACGAGCCGCCCGGCCCGTGGCTGAATGGTGCGCAGCGGCGTGCCGCCGGGCATCGGGTAGCGCGGTTCCGCGAACTTGATCCAGCCGCTCTGCGCCCCGGCGTCGGCGACCTCCGCGGGCACCGACACGTAGTACGCGGAGCTGATCCAGCCCTCGGGGTGGATGTGGTTGACGTGGAACCCGCCGCGCCTCAGGCGCACGGACCAGCAGCCGACCGGCCGCGCCGGAGCGGTATTGCGCGACAGCATCGGGTGCGCCGCGTCGCGCCCGATGTCCGCCTGGTAGGCGGCGATCGGCTGCGCGAGCAGCTGGACGTAGCGCTGGATCAGCGGGTGCGGGTCGGCGAGAAGGCCGCGCGAGGTCTGGGTCCCGCCGCGCAGGCTCTGGTCGAGCGGATGCGCGGCATGGCGGTGCCGCGATTCCAGCGCCGGAATCAGCTCCTGGTGGAACTCGCCGATCGTCCGGTAGCCTGGCGGCGGCTCGAGTTCGTACACGCGCACCAGTCGCCCGACGTCGCACCACTCCGAGAACAGCGTCTCACCCCTCTGGCGGGCAATGTCGGCGCGGTAGGTGATCCAGCGCTGGTCGCCGGGCGCGCTCGCGTGGAAGCGCTCCACGACCGGCAGCGCCGCGGCGGCATCGCCTGATGCGACGAGGTTGGCCACGAGGTTCTCCGCGAAGGTCGCGTCGTCCGGCTGCGCCTCCCAGGCCGCGCGCGCGAGCGGGACCGATTCCGCGAAGCGCGCCAATTCCTGCAGCACGGTCGCGAGCGAGCTCTGCAGGTGCGGATGCGGCCCCTCGCTCGCGATCAGCCCGCGCAGCACTTCCTCGGCCTCGGCGAACCGGCCGGTGCGGCGCAGCAGGTCGCCGT
>DASTOQ010000023.1:0-72611 GCA_035720205.1 Steroidobacteraceae bacterium
GGCCAGACTTGCCGGTCCAAAGAATTGTTCCAAGATCTGCCATGAGAAACACTCCCTGTTGAGTTGTGACCGGGTTAGCCCAACAGGCTATCCCTAGCCATGGCGCATACTGTGCGCCCATACAGCAGGGTGTGTCAACTACACAATCGCCTTTTTTTCGGCCCGCTATGATGCGGCGATGGCCCGGGTGGCATTCACCGATCACTTCTCGCCACAGGCCGCCGACTACGGGAGATTCCGCCCCGGCTATCCGCCGGCGCTCTTCGGCTGGCTGGCGGGGCAGGCCAGGTCGCGCTCGCTCGCGGTGGACGTTGCGACCGGCAACGGCCAGGCGGCGCTGGCCCTCGCCGAACATTTCGACGCGGTCATCGCCTGCGAGCCGAGCGCCGCCCAGCTGGCGGCGGCGCCGGCACACCGGCGCATCGAGTACCGGTGCGAGACCGGGGAATCGCTGTCATTGCCCGACGGATCGGTGGACTTGCTGACCGCGGCGCAGGCCGCGCACTGGTTCGACTGGCCGGTGTTCTGCCGCGAGGCCGCGCGCGTCCTGAAGCCGGGCGGCGTGCTCGCGATCTGGAGCTACGCGTACTGCACGGTCACGCCCGCGGTGGACCGCGTGGTCGGGGATTTTGCGCGCGACGTGGTGGGCCCGTACTGGCCGCGCGAGCGCCAGCTGGTGGACGAGGGCTACCGCGAACTCGCATTGCCGTTCGCGCCGCTCGCGCCGCCGCCGCAGGAAATGACCGCCGACTGGTGCCAGCGCGCCATGCTGGGCTACATCGGCACCTGGTCGGCCGTCACTCGCTGCCGCGTGCGCACGGGACGCGACCCGATGGCGGTGCTCGCGCCTGCACTCGCAGCGGCCTGGGGCGAGGGCATCCGGACCGTCCGCTGGCCGCTGGTGGTGAAGGCCTCCCGGGCCTGACCGGGCGCGCCGCGCACACTACATCCCGGCGAACCCACGCCTCGTCGCGGCCCGGAGCCGGCGGCGCGGGCGGCTGGCATATACTGCGCGACCCCGGGACCCCGGAGATCGCGGATGAAACTGCACCAGATCCTGCCTGCGCTGGCGCTCGCCGCCTGCGCCACCGCCGCGGCCGATGATGCCGCCGCGCCGCTCGTCTCCGGCATCGACCTGTCCGCGATGGACAGGAGCGTGCGCCCGCAGGACGACCTGTTCCGCTACGTGAACGGGACCTGGCTCGCGGACACGCCGTTTCCGGCCGAGTACGCCAGCGCCGGCATCGGCATCATGCTGTTCGAGAAGGCGCAGGAGGACGTGCAGAAGATCCTGCTCGAGGCCGCGGCCGCGGGCGATGCCGCGACGCCCGCGATGCAGAGGCTCGGCGACATGTATGCGAGCTTCATGGACGAGGCGCGCGTGGAGGCGCTGGGCGCCAGGCCGCTGGCGCCGCTCTTCGCCGAGATCGCGGCGATCGACGGGCCCGCCGCGCTTGCGCGCTTTTTCGGCCGCGCCCAGGGCCTCGGCATCAGCGTGCCGATGGGCATCTACGTCTTCCCGGACGCGCGCAACTCCACGCACAACGTCGCCTACCTGAGCCAGTCCGGCCTCGGCATGCCGAACCGCGACTATTACCTGCGCGAGGAGGCCGAATACGTCGAGTTCCGCCGCAAGTACGTGCTCTACCTCGCGAAGCTCCTCGAGCTCGCCGGCGAGGCGGACGGCGCGGCGCGGGCCGCGAAGATCCTCGAGCTCGAGACCCGGGTCGCGACCGACCAGTGGACGCCGGTGCAGAACCGCGACCCCATCGCGACCTACAACCGCCACGGCCTCGAGTCCGCCGCGGCGCTCGCGCCCGAGTTCGACTGGAAGGCCTTCCATGCCGCTTCCGGGCTGCCCGCCGGCGACTTCATCGTCCGCCAGCCGACCTATGCGACCGCGCTCGGCAGGCAGCTCGGCGCCGGCGATCTCGCCGTCTGGAAGGATTACCTGAAAGTGCGCGCGATCGGCGCGTATGCGCGCGTGCTGTCGGCGGCCTTCGTCGAAGCCTCGTTCGACTTCAACTCGCGCACGCTGCGCGGCACCGAGCAGCTGCGGCCGCGCTGGAAGCGCGCGGTGCAGGAGACGGACACCGCGATGGGAGAGGCGATCGGCGCCGAGTACGTCGCGCGGCACTTCCCGCCGGAGGCCAAGCAGCGCATGGACCAGCTGGTGAGGAATCTGCTGGCGGCGTTCGACCGTGGCATCGACTCGCTCGAGTGGATGAGCGCGGCGACCAGGGCGGAGGCCCACGCCAAGCTCGCCAAGATCAATGTCAAGATCGGTTATCCGGACAAGTGGCGCGACTACACCGGTCTCGAAATCCGGCGCGACGACCTCGCGGGCAACGTGATGCGCGCGAACCAGTTCGAGTGGGACTGGCAGGCGGCGCGCGCCGGGCAGCCCAAGGACCCGACCGAGTGGTTCATGACCCCGCAGACGGTCAATGCCTACTACCTGCCGACCAACAACGAGATCGTGTTCCCGGCCGCGTTCCTGCAGCCGCCGCTGTTCAACATGGCCGCGGACGACGCTGTCAACTACGGCGCCATCGGCTCGGTGATCGGCCATGAAATCAGCCATGGCTTCGACGACAAGGGCCGCCAGTATGACGGCGACGGCAACCTGCGCGACTGGTGGACGGCCGAGGACAACGACAAATTCCAGCAGAAGGCCGCCGGCCTCGTGAAGCAGTACGGATCGTTCGAGGCGCTGCCGGGCCTCAAGGTCAACGGCGAGCTGACGCTCGGCGAGAACATCGGCGACCTGTCGGGCGCCGCCGTCGCCTATGCCGCGTACGTCGCCTCCCTGGACGGCGCCGAGGGGCCGGTGATCGACGGCTTCACCGGCCGCCAGAGGTTCTTCCTCGGCTATGCCCAGTCCTGGCGCACCAAGTGGCGCGAGGGCCTGATGCGCGAGATCGTGCTGACCGACCCGCATTCGCCGTCGGAATTCCGCGCGAACGGCGTGGTGGCCAACATGGCCGAGTTCTACGCGGCCTTCGGCGTGCGCGAAGGTGACCGGCTCTGGCGGCCCGCTGCCGAGCGCGTGAAGATCTGGTGAGGTGCGGCGCGGCCGGAAACTGGCCGTGGGGGCCGCTTTGCGTGGATAATGCCGGGCCATGAATTATCTGGCCCCGCGCCTGCTGCTGATTCCCGCCGTGCTGGCCGTCGTCGCGGCCTGCACGCCCTTCGAGTCGTTGTGGCGCAAGGAGCCGCGGCCGGGCGGGCAGGCGGCATCCGCCGAACCGCCGCCGCCGCCGCTGCCGCTCGCGCAGGCCACGCATCGCTTCCTCGTGAGCCCCGGCCAGGATGTGGTCGGACGGCTGCAGGTCACGAATGCCTATCACGAGGACACGTTCGCGGACATCGCACGGCGCTTCAACGTCGGCTACCAGGAACTGGTGCGCGCCAATCCCGGCGTCGATCCCTGGCTGCCGGGCGCGGGCACGCCGATCGTGCTGCCGACGGAGTTCGTGCTGCCGGAGGCGCCGCGCGAGGGCCTGGTGCTGAACCTCGCCGCGATGCGGCTCTACTACTACCCGAAGCGGCCGAAGGATGCGCCGAAGGACGCTCCTGCGGAGGTGTACACGCACCCGATCGGGATCGGCAAGGTCGGCTGGGCGACGCCGGAGGGCACCACCAAGGTCACGTCGCACGTCAAGGACCCGGTGTGGACGCCGCCGCTGTCGGTGCGCAAGGAACATGAAAAGGAAGGCGACATCCTGCCGGACAAGGTGCCGCCCGGACCGGAGAACCCGCTCGGCCGCCACATGATGCGGCTCGGCTGGCCGAGCTACCTGATCCACGGCACCAACAAGCCGCCCGCGGTCGGCATGCGCGCCAGCGCCGGCTGCATCCGCCTGTATCCCGAGGACATCGCGCGGATCTACGACCTGGTGCCGGACGGCACCAAGGTGACGGTCGTGAACCAGCCTTACCTGCTGGGCTGGAACGGCGAGCGGCTGTTGCTGCAGGCCTACGAGCCGCTGGTCGACGACAAGCGCGATTGGTCCGACGTGCCGAAGACCCTGCGCCAGAAGACCCGCAAGCCGGCGACGACCTTGTGGAAGAGGGTCGCGGAGCACGCGGCGGAGATCGACTGGGAGGGCATCCGGGCGGCGGCCGCCGAGCCGCGCGGGATCGCGGTCCAGGTCGGTCCGGGACCCGCGCCCGACCTGGCGGCGACGATCGCCCAGGCCCCGCGCGTGCGCAACGCCATCCCCGAGGGCTCGAACTGGAACGGCGTCGAGGACCAGTACGCCGGCGACCCGAAATTCGCCAAGCCGATGGATGGCGCCGCCGAGACGGCGAGCACCGGTCCCTGAGGCGCGGCTAGCGCCGCGCCGCGAGCGCGGAGACCATCGAGCCGGCGACCACCGCGAGCGCGCCGATCAGCGAGAGCGCATTCAGCCCTTCCGGCGGCATCAGGTCGAGGCCGGCCCGCTCGATCGCCCACATGGTGGCGAGCGTGACGATCGGCGCGGTCGAGAGCACCGCGCTCACCCGCGAGACATCCCAGTAGTGCAGCGCCTCGCCGAACGCGCCGTACGCCACGACCGTGTTCGCGCAGCAGAAGGCGAGCATGCCGAGCTGCAGGCCGTCGAGTTCGTGCACCAGCGCCGGCGCCGAGAACGGCAGCAGCGCGACGGTCGCGCCGGCGTAGAGCATCCACAGCACCTGCCGCGAACTGAAGCGGCCGAGCAGCTGCTTCTGTGCCAGCCCGTAGGCCGCCCAGGTCACGGCGGCGATGACCATCAGCAGCACGCCGAGGCCGAGGCCCTCGGTCGGCCGCAGCAGTTCCGGCAGGCGGCGGTTGAAGAACAGCAGCAGCCCGACGCACAGCACCGCGAAGCCGAGCCACTGCGCGGGCGCGAAACGCTCCCGGAACACGAACACGCCGCCCAGCAGCAGCAGCAGCGGCGCCAGCTGGATCACGACCTGCGCGACCGAGGGCGTGGTGTGGTCGAGCGCGACCAGGTAGAGGACGTAGTTGGCGAGCAGCATGGCGAGCGCGAACGCCAGCAGCATCCAGCCGGCGCGGCCGGTGCCGGCGAGGCGCGGCAGCTGCCCGCGCCAGAGCAGGAACGCGCCGAGCGTGGCCATCGAGACCGCGAAGCGCCACCAGGTGATGGTGACCGCATCCATGCCGGTCAGCGCGACCTTGAGCGCGACCGGCAGCAGGCCCCACAGCATCGCCGTGGTCAGCGACATCGTGAACCCGAGTTTCCAGTTGCCGGAGCCGGCCTGCATGCGTGCGCCTATGTTAATCTGCGGCAAACCCGCAGGGAGTGACCGGTGGCGGAACGGCTGGCGGGCATACAGGTCCACGAAGAGGCCGGTGCCCTATTACCGATCGCGGAAGCCCCGACCGCAGTCACCGCGTTCGTCGGCCGTTGCCTGCGCGGCCCGGTCCACCGTCCCGTCACGCTGACGGGCTTTGCGGAGTTCCAGCGCGTCTTCGGCGGGCTCTGGCAGCCCTCCACGCTCTCGTACGCCGTCGAGCAGTACTTCGAGAACGGCGGGCGCACCGCGATCGTCGTGCGTGTGGCGAACGGCGCGAAGAGCTGCACGCTGACGCTTCCCGCCGGGGGGCAGGCGCTGGTGCTGCGCGCCCTCGCGCCGGGCACGCGCGAGTTCCTCCGCGCCGCCGTGGACTACGACGGCATCGGCGACAACGAGGACGACTGCTTCAACCTCGTGTTGCAGCGCGTGCGCACGCCCGGCTCCGAGCACATCGAGGACCAGGAAATCTTCCGCCGGCTGTCGTTGCGCGCGGACAGCGCGAGGAACGTCACGACGATGCTCGCCGAATCGCAGCTCGCGCACGTCGAGGGCGAGCTGCCCGGCTGGCGGCCCGACGCCACGCCGCCCCCCGATTCGCGCGGGCTCGCGGGCTACGTGCTCTCGAACCCGGACGGCGACGACGGCGGCCCGCTCAGCGACTACGACATCATCGGCTCTGCCGCGCAGCGCACCGGGCTGTTCGCGCTCGACGGCGCGGAGTCGTTCAACCTGCTGTGCATCCCGCCGCTCGCGCGCGACGCCGACCTGGGCGCCAGCACGCTGCTGGTGGCGAACCGTTATTGCCGCGAGCGCAGGGCGATGCTGCTGGTGGACCCGCCGCTCGCCTGGGACTCCGCGGCGCGCGCGCTCGCCGAGATGCGCGCATGGCCGCTGCCCTCCGATTCTGCGTGCATGTTCTTTCCGCGCCTGCTGGGCTACGACAAGCTGCGCGGGCGCTTCGAGGCCTTTGCGCCCTCCGGGGCGGTCGCCGGCATGATGTCGCGCGCCTCCGAGATGTGGCCGGTGTGGTCGGCAACCGGCGACGAATTCGTGCTGCGACCGGGACTGAAGCCCGCCTGCGCCGTGGACGACGAGGCGCGCGCGCGGCTCGCAGCCTGTGGCGTCAATACGGTCCAGACCGTGCGCCGATCCGGGTGCGCGCCGCCGGTGCCCTGCACGCTCGCGGGCCCGGGCGCGGGCAGCGCGGACTGGCGCTCGCTGCCGGCGCGGCGCCTCGCGCTGTTCGTCGTCAACAGCATCGAGCGCGGCACCCGCTGGGTGGTGTTCGAGCCGAGCGAGCCGGCCACCTGGCAGCGGGTGGCGGCGCAGGTCCACGCCTTCCTGGCGGGCCTCGAGGACCGCGGCGCCTTCGCGCACCGCGAGCCCGGGGACCGCTGGTTCGTGCTCTGCAACGACCGCCTGAACCGCGAGCGGCACCGCGAGCAGGGCGTGGTCCACCTGATGTTCGGCATTCCGGCCGCGCGGCCGGGCGGATTCCACGCCTGGCTCGTGAGCCATCGCGCCGGCGGCAGCCGCGTCCAGGTCGTGAGCCCGAACCTGACGGGCGTCCCGGACACGGGACTGACGCAGACGCTCGCGGAACTCGACCTGTCCGAGGCGGAGTCCGCCTAGCCGAATCCCCCGCCGCCTGGCGTCTCGATCACGAGCTCGTCGCCCGCCTCGACCTCGACGCTCGCGCAGGCGGGCAGCAGGGTGGGCTCGCGGTTCCGGCGCAGCAGCCGATTGACGCCCGGCGCGCCGTCCGCGCCGCCGGCGATGCCGAAGGGCGCCACGCGCCGGCGATTGGAGAGGATCGACACGGTCATCGGCGCGCGGAATTCGAGGCGCCGCAGCAGCCCGTCGCCACCGCGGTTCGCGCCGGCGCCGCCGGAACCGTGGCGGTAGCGGAACTCCCGCAGCAGCACCGGATGGCGCATCTCGAGCACCTCGGGATCGGTGAGGCGCGAATTGGTCATGTGCGTCTGCACGCCCGGGGCGCCGTCGAAACCGTCGCCCGCGCCGGCGCCGCCCGCGATCGTCTCGTAGTACTGGTGCGTGGCGTCGCCGAAGGTCAGGTTGTTCATGGTCCCCTGCGAGGCCGCGAGCACCCCGAGTGCGCCGTACAGTGCGTCGACGATGCATTGCGAGGTCTCGACGTTGCCCGCGACGACCGCGGCCGGCGCGACGGGATTCAGCAGCGACCCCGCCGGCACGCGGATGTCGAGCGGTCGCAGGCAGCCCTCGTTCAGCGGGATGTCGGTCTGCACCAGCGCGCGGAACACGTAGAGCACGGCCGCGGTGCAGACGGCAAGCGGCGCGTTGAAGTTGCCGGCCTGCTGCGGCGAGGTACCGGCAAAGTCCACGACGGCGCCGCGCGCGGCGCGATCCACCGTCACGCGCACCTCGATCGCGCTGCCATCGTCCATCTCCACGCGCCGGTGCCCGTCGCGCAGCCGGCCGATGGCCTCGCGCACGCAGGCCTCGGCGTTGTCCTGCACGTGTCCCATGTAGTCGCGCACGGCGGCCAGGCCGACGCGCGCCATCAGCGCCTCGAGCTCGGCGATGCCGCGGGCATTGGCGGCCAGCTGTGCCTTGAGATCGGCGACGTTCTGGTCCGGATTGCGGGCGGGCCAGCGGCCCGCGGCGAGCAGCGCCCTCAGTTCCCGCTCGCGCAGGCGGCCGTCGTCGAGCAGCAGGAAGTTCTCCACCAGCACGCCTTCGTCGTCGATCGTGCGGCTCGCGGGGGGCATGGAGCCCGGCGTCACGCCGCCGATGTCGGCATGGTGCGCGCGGGAGGCCACCCAGAACGCCGGCTGCGTGCCGCCGCCGGCGAAGACCGGGCTCACGACCGTGATGTCCGGCAGGTGTGTGCCGCCCGCGTAGGGCGCATTCAGCATCCAGGCGCGTCCGGGACGATGCCCGCCGGCATTGGCGGCGATCACGGCGCGCACGCTCGCACCCATGGAACCGAGATGCACGGGCATGTGCGGCGCATTGGCGATCAGGGCGCCCGAAGGGTCGAACAGCGCACAGGAGAAATCGAGCCGCTCGCGGATGTTGACCGACACGGCCGTCGCCTGCAGCACCGCGCCCATCTGCTCGGCGACCTGCATGAAGCGGTGGTTGTACAGCTCCAGCAGCGCCGGGTCGGGCCGGCGCGTATCCTGACTGGCCAGCGCGCGCGCCGCGTGCCGGCGCAGCACGAGCGTGCCGCCGTCCTCGCGCTCGGCCCGCCAGCCGGGCTCGACCACGGTGACGGAATTCGGCTCGACGATCAGCGCGGGCCCCGCGACTGCGCGGCCCGGCTCGAGCGCGGCGCGCGACAGCAGCGGCACTTCCAGCCAGCCGTCGAACCACGCCCGCGCGTGGCCCGGGTCGGCGCTGCGGGGAGGCGGCATCGCCTGCGTGTCGCCGGGATCTCCGGCGACCACGGCCTCCGCCCGCAGGGTCGCGACCACGGGACCTTCGCCCGGGGGCCCGAAGCCGAAACGGCGCCGGAATTCGCCGCCCCATTCGCGCACGACCTCGGGCAGCGCGCGGTACGGCACGCCGATCGCCGACTCCGTGCCCGGCGCCCGCAACTCGATCACGCGCGCGAGCCGCACACCGGCGGGCGGCACGCCCTGCGCGGCAAACGCCTGCAGCAGTGCGGCTTCGAGGTCCGCAAAGTCCGCGTCCAGCCGCTCGGCGGGGAGCGCGGCGAGCGGCTGCTCGATGCTGACGCGCCGCATCAGGCGCCGGTCGGCGAGGCCGATGCCCCAGGCCGAGAGCACGCCGGCGAGCGGGTGGATCAGGATCTCGCCGATGCCGAGCGCGTCCGCGACGCGGCAGGCGTGCTGCGGCGCCGCGCCGCCATAGCAGCAGAGCGCGAAGCCGGCGGGGTCGTGGCCCTGGCGCACCGAGACGTGGCGGATTGCGCGCGCCATGGACTCGATCGCGACGTCGAGGAACCCCTCGGCGAGCCGCTCCGAGCTGGTTTCGCGCCCGGTCGCGGCGGCGACCGAAACTGCGAGCTCGTCGAAGCGGCGGCGCACGATCGCGGAGTCCAGCGGCTGCGTGCCCTGTGGCCCGAAGATCGCCGGAAAGCTGTCGGGACGGATCCGCCCCAGCAGCACCTGCAGGTCGGTGACCGTCAATGGACCGCCGTTGCGGTAACAGGCGGGCCCGGGATCGGCGCCGGCCGAGCGCGGGCCGACGCAGAGCCGGCCGCCTTCGAACGCGAGCACGGAGCCGCCGCCGGCCGCCACCGTGTGGATGTTCATCATCGGCGCCTGCAGACGCACGCCCGCGACCTGCGTCTCGAATCGCTGCGGCAGCGCGCCGTCGTACACGGCGACGTCCGTGGACGTCCCGCCCATGTCGAAGGCGACCAGCCGCGGACGGCCATGGCGCGCGGCAATGCGGGCGGTCGCGACCAGGCCGCCCGCGGGGCCCGACAGCACGGCGTTGCAGGCGCGGAACGACCCGGGCGCGACCAGGCCGCCGCTGCTCTGCATGAACAGCAGCGGCACCTGCCGGTGGCGGCGGCCGAGCGAGGCGCGGAACTCGCGCACGTAGCGGGCGAGCAGCGGCGTCAGGTAGGCGTCCACGACCGTCGTGTCGCCGCGGCTGACGAAGCGGATCAGCGGCGAGGCCTCGTGCGAGGCGATAACCTCGTCGAAACCCAGCCGGCGCGCGATGGCCGCGGCGCGGGCCTCGTGCGCGCGGTGGCGGAAGCCGTGCAGGAAGACGATTGCGACGCTCGCGATGCCTTCGCGGCGCAGCCGCAGCAGGTCCGACTCGAGCCGCGCCTCGTCGAGCGCGCGCAGCACTTCACCGGACGCGGTGACGCGCTCGTCGGCCTCGATGGCCGCGCGGTAGAGCGGGGCGGGCAGCTCGATGCAAAGCCGGAACAGCTCCGGGCGGTTCTGGTAGCCGATCGCCAGCGCGTCGCCGAAACCCGCCGTCGCCACCAGTGCGGTCGGTACGCCGCGCCGCTCCAGCAGCGCGTTGGTCGCGACGGTCGTGCCGATGCGGATGACCTCGACCGGCGCATCGCCGCCGCCGTGCTGCGCGAGCAGCGCCAGGATTCCCGCGACGCCGGGATCGCCGCCGGCCCCGGCCGGCGCCGACAGCCGCTTGTCCACGATCAGCCGGCCGTCCGGCGCACAAGCGACGATGTCGGTGAAGGTGCCGCCGCGGTCGATCCAGAACTGCCAGCCGCGCCTCGCGTTCATGCACGGTTAGACTAGCGCATGGAACCGCGCGGCTGGGCGATCGTGACGATCGCGGGCTACGGCCTGCTGATGCTCGTGATCGGCGCCTGGGCGAACCGGCGCACGCGCGATGCCGCCGATTTCTTCCTGAGCGGCCGCCGGCTCGGGCCGTGGGTCGCCGCGCTGGCGCAGGGCGCGACCCAGTCCTCGGCCTGGACGCTGGCGGGCGTGAGCGGCGCCGCGTTCCTGTGGGGACGCTCCGCGGCCTGGATCTGGCTCTCGGTCGTTTCCGGCTACGCCGTCAACTGGCTCTGGATCGCGCCGCGGCTGCGGCGGCTGTCGGCGGCGGACGGCAGCCTCTCGCTGGTGCAGCTCCTGTTCGGGGGCGCCGCGCGCAGACCGCACCGGCGCATGGCGGCCGTGATCATCCTGCTGTCGTTCCTGTTCTACGTCGCCGCCCAGTTCGAGGCGGCCGGCCAGGCGTTCGCCGTCACGCTCGGCCTGCCGGTCGCGGCCTGCATCGCGACCGGCGCGGCGATCACGGTCGCCTATACGCTGGCCGGCGGCTTCTGGGCCGCCAGCGTGACGGATTTCGTGCAGGGCGCGCTGATGCTCGTGATCGCCGTGGTGCTGCCGGCGGCCGGCGTCGCGGCGGTCGGCGGATTCGAGGCGGTGCTCGCGGCCGCGGATGCGCCGTCGCCGTCCGCGCCCGCGGCGGCGGGCGGCATCGCATTCATCGCCGGCGTCTTCGGCATCGGGCTGGGCGCCTTCGGGCAGCCGCACGTTGCCAACCACTTCATGGCCGCGCGCGACGAGGCCGCGATCCGCCAGGGCGGCATCATCGCGATCGCCTGGATCGCGCTGATCCTCGCGGGCATGCTGGTCGCGGGCTGGGCCGGCCGCGCGCTTGCGGTGCCGCCGGCCAACGGCGAGACGGTGCTCTATGTGGCGGCGCAGGCCTGGCTGCCGCCCGTGTTCGCGGGCATCGTGGCGGTCGCGGTCATGTCGGCGATCATGTCGACGGTCGACAGCCAGCTCATCACGGCGACCTCCAGCATCACCGTGGACGTGGACAAACGGTCGTCGTTGCCGCGCACGCGCGCCGCGCTGCTCGGGTTCTCGCTGGCGGCCACTGCGCTCGCGATCTTCGCGCCGGAGGCCATCTACAGCCGCGTGCTGTTCGCCTGGAACGCGCTGGGCGCAGCCTTCGGGCCGCTGGTCGTGCTCGCCGTGCTGGGCCGGCGGCCCGCGCCGCCGGCGGGGCTCGCGGGGATGCTCACGGGATTCGGGCTCACGATCGCGTTCTACCTGCTGCCGGACGCGCCGGGCGACGTGCTGGAGCGCATCGTGCCGTTCTTCGTCGCGCTCGCCATCGTGCTGCTGCTCGACCGGCGTCGTCAGCCCGCGGTCGACGGCCGGTAGACCGAGCGCAGCCGCTCGAGCGCGCCGCCCGCGAGCTGGTCGCAGGCGTCGCGGTAGCCGATCTCGATCGCGCGCTCGAAGGACTTCCAGTCGAGCAGGTCGAGCGACTCCAGCGCCGGCGTCAGCAGCAGGTCGCTCTGCGCGCGGCGCTCCTTGGTGGTGGCCGTCGCATTGACCATGCCCGAGCGCCACAGGATCTGGAGGATGTTGGGGCGGCGCCGGCGCCCGCCCCGGAACAGGTTCCAGAACGCGGGCGCCTCGGTCGCCTCCACGTCGGTCGTGAAGGCACGGTCGGTGCCGACGTCCACGCCGATCACCGGGCCGCGTCCCTTGGCGCGCATGACGTCCACGGGCAGGTTGTTCATCGTGCCGCCGTCCACGTAGACCTCGCCGCCGTGGAACACGGGCGGCAGCACGCCGGGGATCGCGACCGAGGCGCGCAGCCACCGCCACAGCGGCCCGCGCTGGTGCACGGCCACGCGGCCGGTCGTGAGGTTGGACGAGACGCAGTAGAAAGGCAGCGGCAGGTCCTCGATGTCGATGTCGCCGAGTTCGTGCCGCAGCAGCCTGCCGACCTTGCGGCCGGACACCAGCGAGACCAGCGGCAGCGTGAAGTCCGCGAGCGGGTTGGTGTCCACGAAGCAGCGCCGGAAGCGCTCCACCAGCTCCGCGTCGCTCCAGTCGGCGGCGACGCCGGCGGCAAGGATGCCGCCCATGCTGGTGCCGCCGACCAGGTCGATCGGCACGCCGTGCTCGCGCAGCGCGCGCACGACGCCGAGATGCGCGAAGCCGCGCGCGCCGCCTCCCGACATCACGAGGCCGACGGCGCGGCCGGTCAGCAGCCGCGCGAGGCGCGGGCAGTCCGGCGGGCCGCGCAGGTGGTGGATCGGCGTCGCGGGCAGCAGCCTCCGCCAGCGACCGGCGGCGCCCGCGGCGAGCGGGCCACGATGGATGAGCAGCAGTTCCGCGCGGCGCACGGCCGCGTCCTGGCCGTCGAAGCCCTGCCAGAGTCCCGGCTCGTCGCCCGCCAGCGCCGCGAGCAGCACGACGTCGGCCTGCCGCAGGCACAGCCGCGTCCACGGGGTGTCGGAAGGATCCGCCACGTAGACGACGAAGTCGTTGCGCGACTCCAGCTCGTGGAACCACTGCGGGCTGTGGCTGCCGGCGCGCTGGCTGCTGACGAAATCGACGCGGCCGAACATCGACAGCGCGCCCGCGAAGTCCGCCGAAAGCGCCGCGACGTCGATGTCCGCGTGGCGCGGCAGCAGCGCGATGGTACGCGGCATGGTCCGCCGTTCGCGGCTGCCGGCCGCGTCCTCGAGCCGCTCGACCGTGAGGCGTGCGAGTCGCAGGATCGCCTCGGGGTGGCCGAGCAGCACGCGCTCGAACGTGCCGGCGGAGAGCATGGCGAGCTCGGAATCCCTGAGCGCCCGCACCGTGGCGGCACGCGGCCGCGAGACGATCAGGCCCATCTCGCCGACGCTTTCGCCCGCGGTGATGCGCCCGACCAGTTCGCCGTCGGCGGCGAAGGCGCCGAGGCAGCCGCTGATGACGAAGTAGACGGCGTCCGAGGTCGAGCCCGCCTCGAACAGCACGCCCCCGCCCGGCAGCGACATCCATTCGAGTTCCGCGACGGCGTCGTCCACGACGCTCTTCGGCAGGCCCGAGAAGAGCGGGAGCGCGGAGAGCATCGCCCAGGGGTTGGCCCGCGGGTCGATCTCGGTCCGCTCGTCCTGTGCGTTCACGGCAGCCGGACGATATCACTTCCGCCGCCGGCCGCTAGAATCGGAGGCCATGTCTGTGACCGACCGCAAGCTGCTCGAGCGCATCTGGAAGGAGGTCGCGGCGATCCCGCGCGGGCAGGTCGCGAGCTACGGCGGCATCGCGCGCCGCGCCGGGGCTCCCAGGCGCGCGCGCCTCGTCGGCCACGCGCTCAAGGTCGCGCCCGCGGGCATGAAGCTGCCCTGGCATCGCGTGCTGAATGCGCAGGGACGCATCAGCCTGCCGGCGGGCTCGAAGGCGCACCGCGAACAGCGCCGGCTGCTGGAGGAGGAGGGCGTTCGGTTCCGGAACGGCCGCGTGGACCGGGTTGCGCCCGGCGATGCGCCGGATCTCGACGCGCTCCTGTGGCGGCCCCGGGACTGATACCATCGCGGTCGTCGAAGCCGGGGGCGATTCATGGCGATCCGTCACGTGGTGTTCTCGCACGGGCTCGAGAGCGGGCCCTGGGGCACCAAGATCTCGGCGATGGCCGAGGTCGCGAAAAGCGAGGGCTGGAACGTCGACTCGGTGGACTACCGCGGCGTCAACGACGCGCGCGACCGCGTCACGCGCCTGCTCAGCTTCTGCCGCGACATCCGCGGAGACCTGGTGCTCGTGGGCTCGAGCATGGGCGGCTACGTGGCGACCTCGGCCTCGGCGCTGCTGCATGCGCGCGGGCTGTTCCTGATGGCACCGGCGTTCTACATGGCGGGAATGGAGCAGCTCACCGCAAAGCCGGCGCCCTGCCCGAAGACGATCGTGCACGGCTGGAACGACGACGTGGTGCCGGTCGAGAACAGCATCCGCTTCGCGCGCGAGCACCAGGCGACCCTGCACATCCTGAACTCGGACCACCGGCTGCACAGCGAGCTGTCGCTGGTGAACTACCTGTTCGAGTACTTCCTGGTCTCGCTCGACCTCCCCAAGCGCCGCTGATCCCGCGGCCGGATCGTCCCGACAACGATGCGCGCCCACGCCACGGGCCGGACGGGGCTCCCTCGTTCGCTCAGGGCGGGGACCGCATTCGCTCTCTCGGGACCCCGTCCGGCCCTGGCGCGGCGCGCTTCGTGGACGCGCCAGTCCTAACTGCGCCGGCGGATCGCCCGCGCCGCGGCCCGGTCGACGAGCCCGGGCGCGACCAGCTTCGCCCAGCGCATGAACCGCCCGCGGAGCGAGGTGATCACGAGCCGGCGCCGCGCCAGCGCCGCGTCCGCGATGATGCGGGCGCATTCGTCGGCGCCCATGATCCTCGATTCCCGCATCGGGCTGGTGCCGAGCGGCCTGCCATCGGGGCCGGTCGCGCGGCGATGGATCTCGGAGCGCACGAAGTCGGGCGCGACGACGGTGACCGAGACCCCCCGGCCCGCGAGCTCGATGCGCAGCGAGTCGAAGAAGCCGATCATCGCGTGCTTGGACGCCGCGTAGCCGGTGCGAGTCGGGACGCCGACCAGGCCGCTGAGGCTGGAGACGGCGACGATGCGCCCGCGCGCGGCGACCAGCGCGGGCAGCGCGCGTCGCGTCACCCAGGCTGCGCCGAGGTAGTTCAGGCGCATGAGCCGTTCCAGCAGCCCGACGTCTTCGAGCTCGTCGAGCCGCGTCCACATGGTGGCTCCCGCGTTCAGCACGACCACGTCGATCGTGCCGAAGTGCGCGAAGGCCGCGTCGGCCAGCGCCTCGCATTGTTCGCGCGAGGTGACGTCAGTCGGCACGACCAGCGCCTGCGCGCCCAGCACGCGGCATTCCTCCGCGAGCGAGTTGAGCCGCGCGGCATTGCGCGCGGCCAGCGCCAGGCGCGCTCCCTCGCGCGCGAGGCGCAGTGCCAGCGCGCGGCCGATGCCCTCGGACGCGCCGGTCAGCACCACGACCTTGCCGGCGTAACTCTCCACGCAGGCGGCACGGTAACAGAAAAGGGGTGCGTCGCCGTTTCCGCTAGACTTGCGGGACTGGCGGTCCGGGAGGCAGGCGGATGCACACCACGAAGCTGGTCACGGCGCTCGCGATCCTGCTGCTGGCGGCAGGCTGCGGCGGCGGCGGCGACGACCGCGACGAGGAACCCGAAGAGACGCCGATGCAGGTCGAGGATACCGTGTTCGGCGACCTGGTCGGCACCCAGGACAAGGCGCGCGACCGGTCCAATGCGGCCGTGGAGCAGCGTCGCGAGACGATGGAATCGCGGCTCGAGGCGGACGAAGACGCTCCGCCCGGGGACTAGCGGACGCTCTCGTGAACCGGACGCTGCTGTGGACGCTGCGCGGCGTCATGCGCCCTTTCGTGCGCACCAGCGCCGTGCCCGAGGACGCGATCCAGCGCCTGCGCGGCCGGGCGAGGGCCGTGCTGTACGTGCTCGAGGAGCGCAACGTCTCGGACATGGTGGCGCTCGAGCTCGCCTGCATGCAGGGCGGCCTGCGCCGCCCGGGCAAGCGCCTGAAACTGCGCGACCTCGACCTGGCGCACTCGACGGTGGCGCTGGAGCGCCGCGCCGGGGCGCTGCGCCGGCGCGCCGACCGGCGCACGCCGCGCGAGCTCGCGCGCGCGGTGGCCATGGCGGGCGCGGATGAAGCCCTCGAACTCGACATCGTGCCGGTCGCGGTCTATTGGGGCCGCGCGCCACAGCGCGAGAGATCCTGGCTCAGGCTGATCTTCTCCGAGAACTGGGCGCTCGTAGGCCCGTTCCGGCGCGTGCTGTCGATCCTCGTCAGTGGCCGCAGCACGCTGATCCGCTTCGGCGAGCCGCGGGCGCTGCGCGCCTACGTCGCAGCGGGCGCGGATGGCGCGCGCGGCGCGCGCCGGCTGCTCAAGGACCTGCGCGCCGAGTTCCGGCACATGCGCACCGACACGCTGGGCCCGGATCTTTCGCGCCGGCGCGCGATCGTCGCGCAGGTGCTGCGGACGCGGGCGGTGCGCCAGGCCGTGCGCCAGGAAATCGCGGGAACGAAGCGCTCGCGCCGCGACGGCCTGCGCGCCGCGCGCCGCCACGCGCTCGAGATCGCGGCCAACTATTCGCACGCCTTCGTGCGGGTCGCCGAGCGCGTCCTCGACCGGCTGCTGAACCGCATCTACGACGGCGTCGACGTCGCGAATGCCGAGTACCTCGACCGGCTGCCGCCGGCGTGCGAGATCGTATACGTGCCCTGCCACCGCAGCCACGTCGACTACCTGCTGCTCTCCTACGTGATCTACCGGCGCGGTTATGCCGTGCCGTACGTCGCGGCCGGCATCAACCTGAACCTGCCGGTGATCGGGCGCTTCCTGCGCAAGGGCGGCGCTTTCTTCATCCGCCGCAGCTTCCGCGGCAGCGGGCTCTACCCGATCGTGTTCATGAAGTACGTGGACGTGATGATGAACCGCGGCCACCCGATCGAGTTCTTCATCGAGGGCGGCCGCAGCCGCACCGGGCGCCTGCTGCGCCCGCGCACCGGCATGCTGACCATGACGCTGCGCAGCTTCCTGCGCGACACGCGCCGGCCGGTCGCCTACGTGCCGGTCTATTTCGGCTACGACCGGCTGCTGGAGGCCGAGACCTACATCGACGAGCTGCAGGGCCGGCCGAAGCAGAAGGAAACGGTCGGCGGCCTGCTGCGGGTGATCCCGCAGCTTCGACAGCAGCTCGGCCGCGTGCACATCGGCTTTGGCGAGCCGCTGCTGCTCGACGGGCTGCTCGACCACCTGAAACCGGGCTGGCGTTCCGACACCGGCGACGAGAACTCGCGCCCCGCCTGGTTCGGCGACGCGGTGGACGCAGTCGCCTCCGAGATCATGCGCCGCATCAATGCGGCCGCGGCCGTCACCTCGGTCAACCTGCTGTCGGTCGCGCTGCTGGCCGCGCCGCGCCAGGCGATGGTCGAGGCCGACCTCGAGCGGCAGCTGCAGCTCTGTATCGACCTGCTGAAGAACTTCCCGTACTCGCCCGACGTCTCGGTGGCGGTCGCCGACGGCGCGGCGATCATCCGCTGCGGCGAGCAGATGGGCATGCTCGAGCGCCGCGCGCACCCGCTCGGTGACGTGCTGCGGATGGTCGAGAAGAACGCAGTGCTCGCGACCTACTACCGCAACAACGTGCTGCACCTGTTCGCGCTGCCCTCGCTCGTCGCCTGCGCCTTCCTGAACAATCCGACCATGCGCCACGAGGACATCCAGCGCCTGGTCTGGCGCGTGTATCCATACATCCGCCAGGAGCTGTTCCTGCGCTGGCGCGAGGAGGAGCTGCCGGGCGTCGTGGACGGGGTGCTGGCCGCGCTGGCCGCGCAGGGGCTGCTCGAGCAGGTGGGCGACGGCTCGCTCTGGCGCCGGCCGCCGACCGGCAGCGCCGAAGCGGTCCGCCTGTCGGTCCTGGCGCAGGCGACGATCCAGACGATCGAGCGCTACTACCTGGCGATTGCGCTCTTGCTGCGGGCCGGGCGCTCGGTGCTGTCGACGGATGCGCTCGAGCAGCGCTGCGTGGCGATGGCCCAGCGCATGTCCATGCTCTACGGGCTGGCCGCGCCGGAATTCTTCGACCGCGCCATGTTCCGGGATTTCATCGAACTCCTGCGCCAGCGCGGCGTGATCCGGCAGGACGGGGAGGGGCGGTTGACCTACGACGAGGGGCTGCTCGCGGTGGCCGAGGACGCGCGCATCGTGCTGTCCGAACAGATCCGTAACAGCATCCTGCAGGTCACCCACAGCTGACCCCGGCGGGCCCGATTCGAGGCCGCGTTTTGCACTGCAAAGCGGGGCCGCTGTTATATCCTTGCCGAAAACACCGACCGGTCCTGCCCTGGGGAACCACATGAGCAAGACTTCCACGCGAACCATCCCGCATGCGCTGCGTATTGGCGTCCGAATCGCGCTGGCAACCGGGCTGCTGGCGCCGGGCGCGGCGTCCGCGCTCGACTTCACGGCCGGCGGCTGGAACGGCAGCCTGAATACCACCGTCAGCTTCGGCCAGGCCTGGCGCGCGGAGGCGCGCGATCCCCGGATGATCGGGACCGCCAACGGCGGCAGTGGCCGCTCGCCGAACATCGACGATGGCAACCTGAACTACCGCAAGGGACGCGTGTCGAGCGCCTACAAGCTGGTCAGCGAACTCGCCCTGGATCGTGACCGCTTCGGCCTCTTCGTGCGTGGCTCCGCGCTGTACGACGACCTGGTCGAGGACGCGGAGACCGAGCGCACGCCGATCTCGGACTCGGGCAGGAACCTCGCGGGTGCCTACACGCGCCTCCTCGATGCCTTCGTCTACGGGCGCTGGGACCTCGCGGGCCACGAGCTCGAGATCCGCGCCGGCCGCCAGGTCGTGAACTGGGGCGAAAGCACCTTCATCCAGGGCGGCATCAACAACGCGATCAACCACTTCGACGTCTCGGCGCTGCGCGTGCCGGGCTCCGAGCTGCGCGAGGCCTACCTGCCGCAGGAGATCCTCAAGCTGTCCTACGCGTTCAGCGAGAACGTCACCGGCGAGGTCATCGGCATCTTCGACTGGAACCGGACCCAGCCCGAACCGGTCGGCACGTATTTCTCGAGCAACGACTTCGTGCCGCGCGGCGGCGACAGGGTATTTCTCGGCTTCGGCGCATTTTCGGACCAGGGCGTGGACTTCCGCCCGCTCGGCGGCACGCTGATCTCCGACTTCCAGGCCGTGCCGCGTGGTCCGACCCAGGATCCGGACGACCAGGGCCAGTACGGCGTGTCGCTGCGCTGGTTCCTGCCGAACTTCGCCTCGGGCACGGAATTCGGCCTCTACTTCGTCAACTACCACAGCAAGCTGCCGCTCATCAGCGGCCGCACCGGAACCGTCGCGGGGCTCGGCAACTCGGTCGGGACGCTGACCGCGGTGATCGCGACCGCGACCGCGCTCGCCGGCGGAGTGCCGCTGCCCGGCGCCATCGCGCTGGGCGCGAACCAGGGCGTCAGCGCCGCGGCGGCGAATGGCGGCAACCTGTCGCTCGCGACTGCCACCGAGTACGCGACCATCGCGGGCAACACCGTGCTCGGCGGCGGCAATGTCACCGCCCAGGCGACCAACCTCGCGACCCACGAATATGCGAAGACCGCGCAGTACTTCACGCAATACCCCGAAGACATCCAGATGCTCGGTCTGTCGTTCAATACCTCGCTCGGGACGACCGGCATCGCGCTGCAGGGCGAACTGTCCTACCGCATGGACCAGCCGCTGCAATTCGACGACGTGGAGCTCCTGTTCGCGGCGTTGACGCCGTTCGAGGCGGTCGCGCTGGCCGCGCAGGGCGTGCCGATGCCCGCGACCTGCGGCGCGCTGACCACGCTGACGCGCTGCGGGCAGCTCGGCGCCTTCGGCCCGAACCAGGTGGTGCAGGGCTGGGACCTGTTCGACGTCTGGCAGGCGCAGCTGACCGCGACCAAGGCCTTCCCGCCGATGCTCGGCGCCTCGCAGCTGGTTGCGGTGGTGGAGGCGGGCGTGACGCAGGTGGACGGCATGCCGGACAAGCTGACCGGCGGGCCGAACGGCCGCGGCCTGCGCCTGAACGGCCCCGGCACCTCGGTGTCCGGCAATGCCGAGCTCGCGAGCCGCCACTTCGGCGAGGTCGAGCCGCAGGACCGCTTCGCGGACGAGACGTCCTGGGGCTATCGCGCCGCGCTGCGGCTCGACTACCTCGGCCTGATCGGTGCCTGGAATTTCTCGCCGCGTTTCGTCTGGTCGCATGACGTCGACGGCACGACGCCGGGACCGGGCGGCAACTTCGTCGACGGCCGCTACGGCGCGACCCTCGGCATCGGTGCGAACTACCAGTCGAAGCTCGAGTTCGACGTCAGCTACACGATCTTCGGCGGCGCGGGCCGCTACAACGAACTGACCGACCGCGACTTCTTCGCCGCGACGGTCAAGTACTCGTTCTGAACCACGTCCGGAGGCCAGTCATGACGATGCTCAAGAAAGTGCTGTGCGCGGGCGTGCTCGCCGTCGCGGGGGCCGCGACCGGCGCCAGCGCCGCCGTCACCGCCCAGCAGGCGGCGCGGCTCGGCGCCGATCTCACGCCGATGGGCGCGGAGAAGGCGGGCAATGCCGCCGGCACGATCCCCGCCTGGGATGGCGGCATCACGTCGGCGGCCAAGGCCGGCGCGCCGGGCTTCAAGTCGGGCGGCCACCACCCGGACCCGTACGCAGGCGACAAGCCGCTCTACAAGATCGACTCGGGCAACATGGCGCGCTACGCGTCGAACCTGACCGCGGGCCACAAGGCGCTGCTCGGCGCCTACAAGAGCTATTTCCTGAACGTGTACCCGTCGCGCCGCTCGGCGGCTTTCCCGCAGCGCATCTACGACGCCACCAAGGCGAATGCGACCAGCGCCAAGCTCACGGGCAGCGGTACCGGCGTCACCGGGGCGATCATCGGCGTCCCGTTCCCGATCCCGGGCCAGGGCGTCGAGGTCATCTGGAACCACATCCTGCGCTATCGCGCCGAGGTCGCGGAGCGCGTCATCGGCCAGGCCGCGGTCACCCGCACCGGCGCCTACAACCTGGTCAAGTTCCGCGACGAGACGATGGTGGGCTACAGCCTGCCCGGCGCAACCGAGGCGGCGCTCGACAACGTCGTGCTGTTCTTCATCCAGGAGACGATCGCGCCGGCGCGCCTCGCGGGCGAAATCCTGCTGGTGCACGAGACGCTCGACCAGACGCTCGAGCACCGCAAGGCCTGGCTCTACAACCCGGGCCAGCGCCGCGTGCGCCGCGCGCCGAACGTCGCTTTCGACAACCCGGGCACCGGCTCGGACGGCCTGCGCACCTCCGACCAGTTCGACATCTTCAACGGCAGCCCCGAGCGCTACGAGTGGAAGCTGGTCGGCAAGCAGGAAATCGTCGTCCCGTACAACGCCTACCCGCTGCACAGCAACAAGCTCAAGAACAACGACATCCTGAAGCCGCTGCACATCAACCAGGAGCATGCGCGCTACGAGCTGCACCGCGTGTGGGTGGTGGACGCGACCTTGAAGGCGGGCCAGCGGCACATCTACAAGCGCCGCACCTTCTACGTGGACGAGGACTCGTGGCAGATCCTGATGGTGGACTGCTACGACAACCGTGACCAGCTCTGGCGCGTGCAGGAAGGCCACTCGATCAACTACTACGAGATCCCGACCTTCTGGACCACGCTCGAACTCACCTACGACCTGCAGTCGGGCCGCTACCTGGCGCTCGGCCTCGACAACGAGGAGCCGGTCACGGTCAACTTCAACGCCAAGCGCACGGCGGCCGACTTCACGCCGGCCGCGATCGCCCGCCGGGGCACGCGCTGACGTGAGGGGGGCGCTGGCGGCATGCGCCCTCGCGCTGGTGCCGCCGGCGCTTGCGCAGGACGCGCCGCCGGACGACCCCGCCGCGCGCCCGTCGGTCATCGCGCCGCTCGCTTCCCGGTCGCTGCTGCTCGACCTGGCCCGCGCGGGCCCGCGCGTGTTCGCCGTCGGCGAGCGCGGCCATGTCCTCTACTCGGACGACGAAGGGAAGGCCTGGACCCAGGTCGAGGTGCCGGGCAGCGCCAACCTGACGGCCGTGTACTTCAGTGACGCGCGGCACGGCTGCGCGGTCGGGCACGTGGAGATGATCCTCTGCACGCGGGACGGCGGGAACTCCTGGGAGCTGGCGCACTTCGCGCCCGAGAACCAGCAGCCGCTGCTCGATGTCTGGTTCGCAGACGGCGAGCGCGGCATCGCGACGGGCGCCTACGGCGTCATTTACACCACCACCGACGGCGGTCGCATCTGGAGCCAGGTGCCCTTCGAGCCGCTGCCGCTCGACGGCCCGGTGCAGGCGGAAGCGCCGCCGCCGGAAGACATGGAGGCCGAGGTGGACCTCGGCTTCGAGTTCCACCTGAACGCCATCGCGCGCGGCCCGGGGCAGCGCGTCTATCTCGGCGCCGAAGCCGGCCGCCTGTTCCGTTCGGATGACGACGGCGCGAGCTGGCGCGAGCTGCCGTCCCCCTACGACGGCTCGTTCTACGGCATCCTGCCGCTCGACGGCGACGCGCTGCTCGCCTTCGGCCTGCGCGGCAACCTGTTCCGCTCCGACGACGGCGGCATGAGCTGGACGCAGATCGAGACCGGCACCGTCGCGCTGCTCAACGCCGGCGCGCGCCTCGATGCCGACACGGTCGTGGTCGTCGGCATGGCGGGCGTGCAGCTGGCGAGCCATGACGGCGGCAGGACCTTCACGCTGCACCAGCGCGAGGACCGCCAGGCGCTCTCGGCGGTGCTGCCGGCGGCGGATGGCGCGCTGATCGTGGCCGGGGAGGGCGGCGTCATGCGCACGACGCTGCCCGGCATCGGCGGAGGCGCGCGGTGAAGGAGTCGGGCGACACCCGCATCGCCGAGTTCCTCGAGCCGCGCGTGTTCGGCAACCGTACGCTGATCCTCGCCGTCTTCGCGCTGATCACGGCCGTGCTCGGCTGGATCGCGGCCACGGGGCTGCGGCTCGACACGAATTTCACCAAGCAGCTGCCGCTCGAGCACGAGTACATCCGCACCTACCTCGATCACAAGGACGAGTTCGGCGGCGCGAACCGGCTGCTGATCGCGCTCTTCGCCCGCGACGGCAACATGTTCACGCCCGAATTCTTCGAGGCGCTCAAGATCGCGACCGACGAGGTGTTCTTCATCGAGGGCGTGGACCGCTCGCGGGTGCAGTCCCTGTGGACGCCGAACACGCGCTACACCGAGGTGGTCGAGGGCGGCATCGAGGCGGGCGACGTGATCCCTCCCGACTTCACGCCGGACGAGGCCGGCCTCGCGCGGGTGAAGGAGAACATCCTGAAGGCCGGCATCGTCGGCCGGCTGGTGGCGAACGACTTCTCGGGCGCGATGGTGAGCGCGCAGCTGCTCGACGCCATACCCGAGACCGGCGAGGCGGTGGATTACATCGCGATCTCGCGCGAGCTGGAGCAGAAGGTTCGCGCGCGGATCGAGGGCGCGAACCTCGACGTCGCGGTCGAGGTGCCGGTGTCCGTGCACATGATCGGCTTCGCCAAGGTGGTCGGCGACGTGGCGGACGGCGCGCTCTCGGTCATCACCTTCGCGATCGTGACCGTCGGCCTCACGCTGTTGTTCGTCTGGATCTACATCCAGTCGCTGCGCATCGCGCTGGTGCCGGTGATCTCCTCGCTGGTGGCGATGGTCTGGATGCTGGGGCTGCTCGTGATCCTCGGCTATGGCGTGGACCCGCTGGGCATCCTGGTGCCCTTCATCATCTTTGCGATCGGCACCAGTCACGGCGTGCAGAAGATCAGCGCCGTCTCGGACGCCGCGCGCTCGGGCTGCGACTGCAATGACGCCGCGCGCCGCACCTTCCGGCTGCTGTTCCTGCCGGCGATCGTGGCACTGCTCGCGAACCTGGTGGGCTTCATCACCATCCTGCTGATCCGCGTGCCCGTGATCCAGGAGATGGCGGTGACGGCCAGCCTCGGCATCGGCGTCATCATCCTGACCGACCTGATCCTGCTGCCGCTGCTGGTGTCCTTCGTCCCGATCACCGACCGGTTCCGCGAGCGGGTGGCGAAGCGCCAGCAGCACCTGCGCGAGCTGTGGAACGGCCTGTCGAAGATCACGAACCGGGGGCCGGCGGCCATCATCATCGCCATCGCGCTGGCGCTCGGCGCGCTCGGCTTCGTCAAGGGCCTCGAGACCCCGATCGGCGACACGCAGGCGGGCGTGCCGGAGCTGCGCCCGGACTCGCGCTACAACCTGGACAGCAACCTGATCAGCCAGCGCTTCTCGATCGGCACCGACATCATCAACGTGATCGTCGAGACCAGGGCCGACGGCTGCATCGACTTCCCCGTCATCGACGCCATCGACCGCTTCGCCTGGCACATGGCCAACCTCGAGGGCGTGCGCGACGTCATGAGCCTCGCGGGCGTGTCCAAGGTGGTGAGCGCCGGGTGGAGCGAGGGCAGCCTGAAGTGGCGCAACCTGCCGCGCGACGAGCGCCAGCTGGTGCAGGCGCAGAACTACATCGAGACCAGCACCGGGCTGCTGAACCGCGATTGCAGCGTGATGCCGGTGATGATCTTCCTTGCCGACCACCGCGCCGAGACCATCGAGCGCGTGGTGACGGCGGTGAAGGAGTATCGCGACGCGCACCCGATGCCGGACGTGAAATTCCGCCTCGCGACCGGCAATGTCGGCGTCATGGCCGCGCAGAACGAGGAGGTCAAGGCCAAGGAATTCGTGATCCTCGGCTGGGTGTTCGCCGCGGTGACGATCATGTGCCTGGTGAATTTCAGGAGCGTCATCGGCACGATCATGGTGATCCTGCCGCTCGCGCTGGTCTCCATCCTGGTCTATGCGGTCATGGCGATCGTCGGCATCGGCCTCAAGGTGAACACGCTCCCGATGGTCGCGCTCGGCGCCGGCATCGGCGTGGACTACGGGATCTACCTGTTCAGCCGCATGCAGGAGTTCCTGGGCCGCGGCGAGAACGTGCAGCAGTCCTATCTCGGGGCGCTGCGCGTCACCGGCGCCGCGATCTTCTTCACCGGCGTGACGCTCGCGATCGGCGTCGCGACCTGGGTGTTCTCGCCGCTCAAGTTCCAGGCCGACGTCGGCCTGATGCTGACCTTCATGTTCCTGGTCAACATGCTGGGAGCGATGATCCTGCTGCCGGCGCTGGGGGCGTGGATGCTGCGGCGCAGATCAGCGGCCGGCTGAGCCGTGCGCGCCGGCACCTCGCTGGCAATCGCGCTGGCCGGATGGCTTGCATGCCAGGCGGCTGCCGCGGAGCCTCCCGTCGCAGAGGCTCCCATCGAGTTCTCGGTGCTGACACCGGCCATGGAGGGCCGGTACTTCATCGCATCCGGCGTCGACTGGACGACCCTGATCCCGCCGTACCTGGCCATGAGCCGGATCGGCAGCGGCGCGCGCAATGACCGGCTGCGACTGCTCGTCAAGCGCGAAGGTTATGCACCGGAGCGCACGATCGCGGACCGGCTGATCGACGCGCTCGCCGAGGCCTCCATTCGCGCCGTCTACGAACCCGTCCCGCGCAAGCCCGCGGGATCCGTGCAGTCGCTGTCCTGGAGCGACCTGCCACAGCGCCCGCGCGGCAAGCTGATGCTCGACCTGACGATCCGCTGGATCTGCCTGTGCGCGGATGTCGCCTTCACCAGGTACTACCCGGCGCTCTCCATCGGCTGGCGCTTGCTGGATCCCGCCCAGGTCGTCGTGCAGCCGACCCGGACGCTGTCCTACTACCACCATCCGCCGCCGCCGAAGAAGAAGCGCAAGCCGCGCGGCCCGCCGCGCGATGCACCGGAACAGCCTCCCTCCGAGTACCCGGTCGTGACGGTCTCGGAGGCCTGCGGCTTCGACTCGGTCAAGGACGCGGAGGCGAATCCCGCCGTGCTCTGGGGGTGCCTGGGGGAGGCCTACGACGCGGCGCTTGACCGTCTGGTGATCGACCTGCAGAAAGTGTACCCGCGGCGGCCCGCCGGCCCGTCAGTCCAGGCCGGGTCTTCTTCTTAGCCGCTTGATCTCCTTGCGGATCCGCTTTCCCTGAAGCCTTTGCGCGCGTGCCCCGGCACCGGGCCGGGTCTTCTTCCTCGGCTTCGGCGCCTGCCGCGCCTCCTCGATCAACGCTTCCAGTCGGCCGATCGCGTCGCGCCGGTTCGCCTCGCGCGAACGGTGCCGATGAGCCTCGATCAGGATCTCGTCGGCCTGCGTGAGCCGCCGGCCCGCGAGTGCGCGCAGCCTGCGCCTGCCATCCTCGTCGAGCAGGCTGGTCGCCGCGACGAAGAACCGGAGTTCGCAGGCGGTCGCGACCTTGTTGACGTTCTGCCCGCCCGGGCCGGGACTGCGCACCCAGGACAGCGTGTACTCGCTTGCGGGAATCCCGGTCAATCCTGCTGGTCGGTGGTCGGCAGGATCGGCTGGGTCGAGCGCGGCGCCAGCGCGGAGGCGGACTTGCCGCCCTCGAGAATGCGGATCTCGCGCTGCGCCGGCGGGATCGTGATGCCGTGCTCGCGGAACAGCGCCCAGATCCTGCGATTGACGTCCGAGCGCACGTTGTTGACGCCTTCGGCAGGGTCGCCGATCCAGAAGCGAACCTCGACCTCCATGCCATAGTCGGCGAACTCCATCAGCCGCGACACCGGCGGTGGATCGCGCAGGATCCGCGGGTGCTCGGTGGCCTCGAGCAGCAGCCTGAGCGCGAGCTCCACGTCGTCGTCGTAGCTGATCCGCACCGGCAGGCGCAGCCGCACGCGCGGGTGGCCGTAGCTCCAGTTGATGAGCGGGTTGGTGATGACGTTCTGGTTCGGCACCAGGGTCGCGACCCCGTCGCGATCGCGTACGACGACGTGCCTGCCGCGCAGTTCCTCGACCCAGCCGAAGCCGGTGGTGCTGGTGCCGGTCGCACCGGTGAAGCTGATGACGTCGCCCGGCTTGACCGAGCGGTCCATCAGCAGCACGAAGCCGCTCACGAAGTTCGCCGCGATGGCCTGCAGGCCGAAGCCGAGGCCGAGGCCGATCGCGCCCGAGAATACGGTCAGCGCCGTCAGGTCGAGGCCCGAAGCCTGCAGGCCGAGCAGTCCGCCGAGGCCGATCAGGAACGCAAAGGTGAACTTGCCGATGCCGATGCGCGTGGACGGGGCGAGCTCCTGGATCGCGTTGATGCGCCGGTCCAGCCAGCGCGCGACCCAGACCGAGACGACCACGAATGCCGTGACCGTGCCGAGCGCCTTCAGCACCGACCAGATCGTGATGCGTTGCTCGCCCTTGGACAGGCCGATGGAATCGAGCACGTCGACGACGGCATCCAGCCAGCCGAGCATCTGCACGGCGATCAGCACCCAGACGAGCAGGGTCAGGCGCAATTCCCAGGCCTTGATGCGCGTGCCCTTGCCGATCGACATGCGCAGCAGGAACGCGAGCAGGCGGATCAGCGCGAGCACCGCCAGCAGCGTCCAGGCGGTGTCGAGCCATCCGGTCGGGTCGCCGGCGCGCGCCAGCAGGATGCGGGCGGCGCCCACGATCAGCAGTCCCGCGACGAAGGGCGAAATGACCGCGAGCGCGTCCATCAGCAGCCCGCGCGCGCCGTGGCCGTTCTCGGGCCTGGCCAGGTACCAGCGCCGGCCGCGCACGACGCCTGCGACCACGACCCCGGTCGTCAGCAGCAGGACCACGAGTTGCGCCGCGCCCGCCTGCTGGTACAGGCCCATGGACCAGGCGGTGAATTCCCTGATCAAGCGTTGAGGTCCGGGATCAATTCGCTCTCGAGCCGCAGGATCTGGTCCTTGAGCATCAGCTTGCGCTTCTTGAGCCGGCGGAGCTGGAGTTCATCGACGTAGATGTCCATCGAGAGACGGCAGATGACATCGTCGAGGTCGCGATGTTCGATGCGCAGTTCGCGCAGGCGCTGCATCCGCGCGAACAGCTCGGTATTGACCTTGTCTTCGTCCGTCATGCGGTCTCGGGATCGGCCGCGAAATCGGGGAACGGATGACCTCGCCACACCGGGCGGACCGACCCGGGAAGCTTAGCCAATCGACCCGGCGGATTCCACGGAATCGCCGGGTCGTGGAAATCGGACCCCACCGAGCCCTCGAGGTCGCAGCGGACGGCGAGGGCAATCGCCTGTTCGCGGTCGTTCGGGCCGCCGCCGCCGGTGACGACCTCGATCGCGTGCCCGCCGCCGGCCCTGAACTCCGCGCACAGCTCGCGCCGCGCGCCCGCGGACAAGGGATAACGCATGGGATGCGCGATCGCGGCCTTGCCGCCGGCCGCCGCGATCCAGGCGGTGGCTTCGGCAAGTTCCGGCCAGGCCGCGCGCACGTGGCCGGGCCGGCCGCGTGCCAGCCAGCGCTCGAAGGCGGCCCCGGCGTCCGGGACGGCTCCGAGCGCCACCAGTTCGCGCGCAAAGTGCATGCGGGTCGGGAGCACGCCGCGCGCACGCAGCCTGTCGAGCGCAGCCCGGCCGGGCGCGCCCCTGCCGTCCAGGCGCGCGGCGATGCGCTCGGCACGCTCCTGGCGCAGCAGCTCCTGGCCCGCGAGGCCGCGTACCAGCGCGGGCGCCGCCGGGTCGATCGCGAGGCCTAGGAGATGCAGCGAGCGGCCGCGCCAGGACACGGAGACCTCGACGCCGGCCACGAAGCCGATCCCGGCCGAATGCGCGGCGGCGGCTGCCTCGGCGATCCCGGCGACGGTGTCGTGATCGGTGAGCGCCATGAGCTTCACGCCGCGCGACGCGACGTGGGCGACCAGCGCGGCGGGGGCGAGCGTGCCGTCGGAGGCCGTCGAATGCAGGTGCAGATCAATCGCGGACCGGTGGTTCATGCGGGTCGCGGCCCGAGTCCGACCGAGTCGAGCGCGTCGCCGGTCAGCACCACGAAGCCGCGCTTGCGGCTGT
Organism: Steroidobacteraceae bacterium; assembly: GCA_035720205.1. Classification (GTDB taxonomy): domain Bacteria; phylum Pseudomonadota; class Gammaproteobacteria; order Steroidobacterales; family Steroidobacteraceae; genus SCUD01. Next base: position 29,014 of record DASTOQ010000023.1, read on the forward strand.
AGCCGTCCTCCGTGTAATCGAAGACGTACGTGCGCTGCCAGGCGAGCGGCGCGTCCGCTCCGCGCACCAGCCGCAGGCGGTGGATCGCGACCGTGCCGTCCAGCATCTGGACGCTCGCGTTGGCGCAGGTTTCGGCGGCAATCCGGTTGGCGAGTTCGCGCGCCGCCAGGCTCGAATGCCAGAAGAGCACCAGGACGGCGGTGAGCGCCACGGCGGCCAGCAGTCCCCAGCTCATCGCACCAGCGCGAGCCAGTCGGTGTCGGGATCCGCGTAGCCGACGAAGGAGGGATTCAGGACTTCCTCGCGCGCGTTGTAGCCGAGCGGCCGGCCCTCGAGCGTCACGACATGCCCGCCGGCCTGCTCGAGCACGCATTGCCCGGCGGCGGTGTCCCATTCGCAGGTGGGCCCCAGGCGCGGATAGACATCGGCCGCGCCTTCGGCGACCAGGCAGAGCTTCAGCGAGCTGCCGACCTCGACGAGTTCGTGCGGCCCGACGCGCGCGAGGAACGCGTCGAGCGAGCTGCCGCGGTGCGAGCGGCTGCCGACCACGCGCAGCGGGCCCGGTCCGCGCCTGGCGACGCGGATCGGCCGGCCTGCGGACTCGGCATCGGAGCGGAACGAACCCGCGCCCTCGCAGCCGAAATAGGTGCGACCGAGCGCCGGTGCGTGCACCACGCCCAGGACGACCCGGCCGTCCTGCACCAGCGCGATGTTCACCGTGAACTCGCCGTTGCGGCCGATGAATTCCCTGGTGCCGTCGAGCGGATCCACGATCCAGAGCCGTCTCCAGCCGCGGCGCGTGGCCCAGGGCGCCTGCCCGGATTCCTCGGAGAGCACCGGGATCTCCGGCGCGATGCGGCGCAGCCCGGCGAGGATCAGCTGCTCGGAGCGCAGGTCCGCTTCCGTGAGCGGCGAGCGGTCGTCCTTTTCCTCGACGGCAATCGAGGCTCTCTGGTAGACGTCGAGGATCGTGCGCCCGGCTGCGCGCGCGAGCGAGATCACCTCGGGCAGGAGTTGTGGCAGGTCTCCGGTCATGGCGCGTCCTATATCATAGGCGCATGCAGGTGAATGGGCATGCGCCGGACTGGTCCGCGATCGACACCGTGCTGCTCGACATGGACGGCACCGTGCTCGACCTCGGCTGCGACATCCACTTCTGGCAGCAGGTCCTGCCGCGGCGCGTCGCCGAGCGGCACGGGATCAGCGTCGAGGAAGCGCATCGCAGGATGCGCCCGATCCACGAGGCGACGCGCGGCACGCTCGACTGGTACTGCGTGGACTACTGGAGCCGGGCGCTCGCGCTCGACATCGTCGCGCTCAAGCGCGCGACGCGCCATCACATCGCCTGGCTGCCGGAATCGCGCGGCTTCATCGCGCGCGTGCGCGCGAGCGGCCGGCGCGTGGTGCTGGTCACGAACGCGCACCCGGAGATCCTCGCGATCAAGGACGCCCACCTCGGCGTGCGGCGGCACTTCGACGCCGTGTACAGCGCGCACGACCTCGGCGTGCCCAAGGAGGACCCGCAGTACTGGGAACGGCTCGAGCTGCGCGAATCCCTGGACCGGCGGCGCACGCTGTTCGCCGACGACACGCTGCCCGTGCTCGAGTCGGCGCGCCGGCACGGCATCCGCTGGGTGTATGCGATCAGGAAGCCCGTCCGGCGCGCGCCGCCGCGCGCGGCGGCGGAATGGCCCGGAGTGGATTCGGTGCACGAACTGGCCGCGGGTCTGGATCGGGCGCAGGCGGTTCAGACGCCGGGCGCCTGAGGCCCGCCGTCGGGGCGTCCACCGCCATGCCGCCTGCGCCGGCGGCGCTTGCGCGTCGCCGACGACCCTGCCACCTGGCCGGAACCGCCGCCGCCGTGGCCGCCGTGGCCCGCGCGGTGGCCATGGCGGCCCGGTTCGGGCCGCTTGCCATGGCGCGGCGGCGGGCCGTCCTCTTCTTCGTCGCCGACCGACTGCGGTGCGTAGTGCGCGGGCCTCAACATCGGCAGCTCGGCCGGGTCGTAACTGCCGACCGGGATGCGTTGCCCCATGAACGCCTCGATGTCCGGCAGTGATTCCACGTACTGCTCGCAGCCGAAGCTGACCGCGTCGCCCGCGGCGCCCGCGCGCGCGGTGCGGCCGATGCGGTGCACGTAGTCCTCCGGGTCCTGCGGCAGGTCGTAGTTGAACACGTGGCTGACGTCGGGGATGTGCAGGCCGCGCGCCGCGACGTCGGTCGCGACCAGCGCCGCGACCTTGCCGTCGTGGAACTCGCGCAGCATGCGCATGCGCTTGCGTTGCGGCACGTCGCCCGACATCGTGGCCGCGACGATGCCGTTCGCGCGCAGCAGGCGCTCGAGCCGCTCGGCCAGGCGCTTGGTGTTGACGAACACCAGCGTGCGCGTGGCGGCGCCGGTGCGCATCAGGTGCACCAGCAGGGACGCCTTCTCCTCCATCGCCGGGTAGTAGATGACCTGCCGCACGCGCTCGGCCGTGATGCGCTCCGGCTCGATGCGGATCAGCTCGGGGTCGTTCATGTGCTCGTAGGCGAGCTCGAGCACGCGGTGGGAGAGGGTGGCGGAGAACAGCAGGTTCAGGCGGCGCTCGGGATCGGGCAGGCGGCGCAGCAGGAAGCGGATGTCCTTGATGAAGCCGAGGTCGAACATGCGGTCGGCCTCGTCGAGCACCATCACCTGCGCGTGGCGCAGGTCGAACACGTGCTGCTTGAAGTAGTCGATGATGCGGCCCGGCGTGCCGATCAGGACGTCCACGCCCGCCTGCAGCGCGCGGCGCTGCTTGTCGTAGTCCACGCCGCCGAAGGCGAGGCCGAGCGTGAGCCCGGTGTACTGGCCGAGCAGTTCCGCGTCCTTGTGGATCTGGATCGCGAGTTCGCGCGTGGGCGCGAGCACCAGCGCGCGCGGCGAGGTGATCGGCCGGTCGGGCGCGGCCGGGTAGCGCAGCAGGTGCGTGAACAGCGCGACCAGGAAGGCCGCGGTCTTGCCGGTGCCCGTCTGGGCCTGGCCCGCGACGTCGAGGCCGGCGAGCGCGCGCGGCAGCGCCTGCGCCTGGATCGGCGTGCATCGTTCGAAGCCGGCATCGGCAATTCCGCGGGCGACGGACTCGGGCAGGTGCAGGCCGGTGAAGGAGAGGTCGGAATACTGCTGGGTCACCGGGCTTCCATTATGACGGTCATCACTTGAAAAATGGCCTCCAAGGCGCTACAAAGACACCTGACACCTGCGGTTTCCCGCAACATCCGCCCCCTACCGCGCCGAATATTGTGCCGTATCGGGCATTCGCCCGTCACATACCAACCAGAGACCAGGAGAAGACCCGCGTGAGCGGCAACATCGTCCATACGTCCGACGCGACATTCGAGGCCGACGTCCTCAAGTCCGAAACCCCCGTCCTGCTCGATTTCTGGGCGGAATGGTGCGGCCCCTGCAAGGCCATCGCCCCCATCCTCGACGACATCGCCCGCGACTACGCGGGCCGGGTCAAGATCGCCAAGCTCAACATCGACGACAACCGCCACACCCCGATCAAGTACGGCGTGCGGGGCATCCCGACGCTGATCCTGTTCAAGAACGGAGCTCCCGAGGCGCAGCAGGTGGGCCTCGTCGGAAAGTCGAAGCTCGCCGCCCTGCTGGACCAGCACCTGTGAGGGGCTACCTCGGCAACCAGGCGCGCAATCGCCAGAAGGGCCATCGCCGCGGCGGTGGCGGTCCACGGCACGGGCAGGAGGGCCTGCCGGTCGACGATCACATGATGGAGGGCACGGACGCCGACATCATCTCGCCCGAGGAGCTCGCCGCCAAGCGCAACGCGATGAGCCTCACGATGCTCAAGGCGAAACCGGTCCACGAGCTCGTGACGATGGCGGAATCCATGGGCCTCGAGAACATGGCCCGCCAGCGCAAGCAGGACGTGATCTTCTCGATCCTGAAGGCGCACGCGAGGAGCGGGGAGGACATCTACGGCGACGGGGTCCTCGAAATCCTCCAGGACGGCTTCGGCTTCCTCCGCTCCGCCGACAGCTCCTACCTCGCCGGCCCCGACGACATCTACGTCAGCCCCAGCCAGATCCGCCGCTTCAACCTCCGCACCGGAGACTCGATTTCAGGACTGATCCGTCCGCCCAAGGACGGCGAGCGCTACTTCGCGCTGCTGAAGGTCGGCGAGATCAACTTCGACACGCCGGAGAGCGCGCGGCACAAGCTGCTGTTCGAGAACCTGACGCCGCTGCACCCGACCAAGCGCCTGAAGCTCGAGCGCGGCAACGGTTCCACCGAGGACCTGACGGCGCGCATGATCGACCTGATGGCGCCGCTCGGCAAGGGCCAGCGCGGCCTCATCATCTCGCCGCCCAAGGCCGGCAAGACCATGCTTCTGCAGAACATCGCGACCTCCATCACCTGGAACCACCCCGACGTCTACCTGATCGTGCTGCTGATCGACGAGCGGCCCGAGGAAGTGACCGAGATGTCGCGCACGGTGAAGGGCGAGGTGGTCGCTTCGACCTTCGACGAGCCGGCCAGCCGGCACGTGCAGGTGGCCGAAATGGTGATCGAGAAGGCCAAGCGCCTGGTCGAGCACAAGCGCGACGTGGTGGTGCTGCTCGATTCGATCACGCGCCTGGCGCGCGCCTACAACACCGTGGTCCCGAGCTCCGGCAAGGTGCTGACGGGCGGCGTGGACGCCAACGCGCTGCAGCGGCCGAAGCGGTTCTTCGGTGCTGCGCGCAATGTCGAGGAGGGCGGCTCGCTGACGATCATCGCGACCGCGCTGATCGACACCGGCTCGCGCATGGACGACGTGATATACGAGGAGTTCAAGGGCACCGGCAACAGCGAGATCCACCTCGACCGGCGCATTTCCGAGAAACGCGTCTACCCGGCCTTCAACATCAACCGCTCGGGTACCCGCAAGGAAGAGCTGATTACCGCCCCGGACGAGCTCGCCAAGATCTGGATCCTGCGCAAACTGCTGCACCCGATGGACGAGCTGGCCGCGGTCGAGTTCCTGATCGACAAGATGAAGGACACCAAGACCAACTCGGACTTCTTCGAGTCGATGAAGCGCGGATGACGGAGGCGCTGCGCCACCTGCGCCGGGTCGACCCGGTGATGGCACAGCTCATCCGCCGCGCCGGGCCCTGCGCGATCAGGCCGGAGCGCGGCGTCGGAGCCTATGAGGCGCTGGTGGAGGCGGTCGCGCACCAGCAGCTGACGGGCAAGGCGGCGAAGACCATCCTCGGCAGGTTCTATGCGCTGTACGGCGGCGCGGGCTGCCCGGAGCCCGCGCGGCTGGTCGGCACGCCGGACGAGGCGCTGCGCGGCTGCGGCTTTTCGCGGGCCAAGACGGCGTCGCTCAAGGACATCGCGGCCAGGACGCTCGACGGCACCATCCCGCCGCGCCGCGCGCTGGCGCGCATGGACAACGAGGCGATCATCGAGCGGCTCGTCGAGGCGCGCGGGGTCGGGCGCTGGACCGTCGAGATGTTCCTGATGTTTACGCTCGGCCGGCCGGACGTGCTGCCGGTGGACGACTACGGCATCCGCCTCGGCTACCAGATCGCCTACCGCAAGCGGACCCTGCCGAAGCCGAAGGCGCTCGCCCGCTTCGGCGAGATCTGGGCGCCGTACCGGACCACGGCGTCGTGGTATCTCTGGCGCGCCGTGGACCTGGCGCGCGCGAAGCGCTAGCCGCCACCGGTCGCCCCCGGCGCCGGTCCCTGGCGGCCGGTGTAAGCTGGGCCTCCGGAGGCCGCATCGCGTGCAGCCCGTCGCAGTTCTGGTCGCCCTCGGTGCGCTCGCAGGCGGCGAGGATGTCCCTTCGGCCGGTTCCGCGGACCGGCCCCCGCGTCTCGCAATCGATCCTGCGGGCGAGGTCGACAGATGCCGGCGCGCCTGGGCCAGGCACGGGCGCATCGCGGGTGAAACCGAAGTCACCGTCTGGGTGGATGCCAATGGACGGGTCACTGGCGTGCAAACCCGCGCGGACGCGGAACCGCTGCTGGCGCAGGCGGCGCAGTGCGCAGCGCTCGGCTTGCGCTATGACCCGGCCATGCGGGAGGGTCGACCGGTCGCCGGCAGCCTGGTCGTGCCCATCGGCTTCGTCACGCCCCCGGAGATCCACCGTAGCCCCACGCACGAACAGTGGATGCGCTGCTACCCGAAGTCGCACCGGCACGAGGGTATCGAAGGGCGCGTCGAGCTGACGATTACGGTCGGAACGACCGGGAAGTTGCTGCGGCACTCGGTTCCGCCCGGCACCGATGAATGGCTGGTGAAGGCGGCGGACTGCGTCGTCCGGCACATGAGCTTCCGGCCCGGGACAGACCGGGGAGTTCCGGCGCAAGCCACGGTGTTGATGCCGGTGTACTTCAAGGTCAGCGACATCAGCCTGCAGGCCTTCGCGAGTGCGGCGGCGCCGACCATTACCGGCCTGCGTCGCAAGGAGCCGGTGGACGAGGACCCCGCGCCGATCTCCAGCGAGGAGGAAATACTGGCCGCCTACCGTGATTGCTACCCGCCGGGTCTCGATGCCAGTGCCGACATCACCTACGAGATCAACGTGGAAATCAGCGGCGTCGTCCGCAGGGTCGGGGTGGTGAAAGGCAGCGGCGATCCGCGCCTCGACGAGGCCGGGGCATGCATTCTCAGGCGGCTGAAATTCCGGCCGGCCACCTTCAACGGCCATGCCGTGACCGACACGCTGCACTGGCCGTTGCTGGTGCGGCCGCCGCCTTGAATGCGTGCTGAGCTTGTGCCAGCCTGACCGTGGATCACCGGGTACCGTCGGTGGAGCGGCTCAACAACGCAATCGCTGGTGCGGCGATGTCCGCGGCGCTGGCTGCGCTGTGTGTGCCTGCCCGGCTGCCCGCCGCGCAGAGCAGCGCCGACGATGGACCACGGGCAACTCCTCCAATACTCGTCAGTGGCGACCCCAACAGCATCCACGGCTGCTACCCGGCCGCAGCCCTGGATCGCGCTCGCGAAGGGCGACTGACCGTCATCGTCGAGGTGCAGACTGACGGGACGGTGAGCGACGTCGAGTATCCGCCCGGCACGGAGCAGTGGCAGCAGGATGCGGCAAGATGCATCGTGTCGCGGATGAAGTTCAGGCCCGGGACCGTCAACGGCGAGCCCGTCGTGTCCCGGGCCACGCTGCCGATCCAATTCATGCTGGGCAACCTTTCCGGGCGCGCGCTGCTGCAGGACGCCGCGCAGTTCCGGTCGAGTCCGTCGCAACTGGAGGCCGCCTACCGGGCCTGCTATCCGCCGGCCAGCACCGGCGAACAGTCGTCGGTCTACAAGTTCACCATCGGCGTGGACGGCCGGGCACGCAACGTGGCGCTCGTGGAATCGGGCGGCGACCCCACGCTGGATCAGGCCGGGCGCTGCATCCTGCGCAGGCTGGAATTCCAGCCGCTGCTGCGCGGCAGCCAGGCGGTCAAGTCCATGGTTTCCATGCCGCTGCACGTGCGCCCGCCTGCGGCGGCGGAGTAAGCTCGGCGCCTGATGGGCCGTTACGCCGCGCTTGTCGTTGCCCTCGCGGTCGCCGCCGCGGCGATCCACGGCGCGGCGGCGTCATCCGGCACGGACGCCCCGGCATCCGTGGCCTCGGACCTGATCGAGGCGACGGTCCACTGTCATCAGGCCTACGCCGCAACCGGGCCGCTGACCGGGTCGGTCGAGATCGACGTCGCGGTCGGCGCCGACGGCCGGGCGAAGGCGGTCACCACGCCACCCGGCGCCGGCGATCGCATGGCCGCGGCCGCGCAGTGCGTCGGCGTGCGCCTCGCGTACCGGGCGGCGCTGCAGGACGGCTTGCCCGTGCCGGGCCGCCTCGTGATGACGGTCGAATTCCCGACCCTGCCGGAGGTGCGCGGCGACCTGCGACGTGTCGTGGACTACTGCCATGCGCCGTGGACGGACGCGGACGTGCGTCTCGGCACGACGGTGCGCAATGCCGCCGGCTTCCCGGTCCGCAACCGGCGCGCGGACGAAATGGATGCGCGCGTCGCCTCGGCGCGCTCCAACGCGCTCGAGGGCAGCGTCAACCTGGTCGCGCGGGTCGGCAAGGACGGCAGGATCAAGGAGTACCAGCTGCCCGGCGGCACGCTCGAGTGGATGCGCGAGGCGGTGAAATGCGTGGCCGACCGGCTCGAGTTCTACCCGGCCCGCCTGCGGACCGAACTGCTCGAATCCTGGACGCTGCTGCCGCTGTCCTTCGGGCTGTCGGACGTGCAGCATCTGGAGGCGGAAATCGAGCCCCCGCGGCCGCGCTCGGACGAGGCATCGATACTCGCGGCCTACCGCAAGTGCTATCCCGCGGGCCAGACCGCGATGGTCACGATCCACTACCGCATCACGGTCGCGAAGACCGGGCGCGTGCGCAATGCGGAGCTGCTGGAGTCGAGCGGCAATGCCGCCCTGGACGAGGCGGGCGCCTGCATCCTGCGAAACCTCGTCTTCTTTCCGGCGCGCCGCAACGTGCGCGACGTCGAATCCACGCTGAACTGGCCGATCCTGGTGCGGCCGCCGGACTAGGCCTTCGCCTCCGGAAACTCCGCGTCCAGGATGCGCACCAGCTCCTCGTCCACGCGGTCGCGGAACATCGCCAGCAGGAAGCCGAGCGTCGCCTCGACCACGATCTCGTTCCTGCCGATGGTCACGGTGCCGCTCACGTTCGGGTGCTCGATCGAGAGCACGTCGCCGTCCCAGCTGCACTGTGCATCGAACTTCCTGCCGAGCGCATCGGCCATGCGGTTCACGCGCGTGCGCGCCGCCCTGGGTGTCAGCTCGTGCATGCGGCGCAGGTGGATGCGGCTCACGGAAAAAGTATAGCCAAGCTCAGCGCCGCGCGATCGCGCGCCAGCCGATGTCGCGGCGGAACTGCATGCCGCGCCAGCACAGCCGGTCGACCAGCGCATAGGCGGCACGCTGGGCGTCGGCGACGCCGCTGCCGAGGCCGACGGCGCAGAGGACGCGGCCACCCGCGGTCACGACGCGATCGCCTTCCTGTCTGGTCCCGGCATGAAAAACCTTGCCCGGCAGCGACGCCGCATCCGCGAGTCCTGCGATGGCATCGCCGAGCCGCGGGCTGTCGGGATAGCCTTCGGCCGCGAGCACGACGCCGAGCGCGGCGCGCGCGTCCCAGTCGGTCCGGACCTGGTCGAGGCGTCCCGCGAGCGCCGCCTCGCAGAGATCCACGAGATCGCTCCGCAGCCGCGCGAGGATGGGCTGGGTCTCCGGATCGCCGAAGCGGCAGTTGAACTCGAGCACGTTCGGCGTGCCGTCCGCCGCGATCATCAGACCCGCATACAGGAAGCCGGTGTACGGCATGCCCTCGGCCGCGAGGCCGGCGAGCGTCGGCTCGATGACCTCGGCCATGATCCGCACGTGCAGCGCGGGCGTGACCACCGGTGCCGGGGAGCAGGCGCCCATGCCGCCCGTGTTGGGGCCGCGGTCGCCGTCCTGCAGGCGCTTGTGGTCCTGCGAGGTCGCGAGCGGCAGGGCGTGCCGGCCGTCCGCCATCACGATGAAGCTCGCTTCCTCCCCTTCCAGGAACTCCTCGACGACGACGGTGTTGCCGGCTTCGCCAAAGGCGCCCGCGAGCATCCGCTCGGCCGTGCGGATGGCCTCGTCCGCAGACTGCGCGATGACGACGCCCTTGCCGGCGGCGAGGCCGTCGGCCTTGACCACGATCGGCGGGCGTTGCGCGCGGATCGCGGCGGGATCGAAATCCCCGCGCGTGAAGGCCAGGTAGCTCGCCGTCGGGATGCGATGACGCGCGAGGAACTCCTTCGTGAAGCGCTTGCTGCCCTCGAGGCGTGCGGCGGCCTGATTCGGCCCGAAGCAGGCCAGGCCTGCCGCCTGGAAGGCATCCACGACACCCGCGACCAGCGGACCCTCGGGCCCGACGACCGTCAGGCCGGCGGATTCCCGGCGGGCGAGCGCGACCAGCGCGGGAATGTCGGTCGCGGACACGGCGACGTTCCGGCACTTCGGCTCCGCGGCCGTGCCGGCATTGCCGGGCGCCACCAGCACCTCGTCCACGCGCGGCGACCCGGCGAGCTTCCAGGCGAGGGCATGCTCGCGGCCGCCGCCGCCGATCACGAGGACCTTCACGCGGCCCTCAATGGCGGAAATGGCGCATGCCGGTGAAGACCATGGCCATGCCGCGTTCATCGGCCGCCGCGATCACCTCGGCGTCGCGCATCGAACCGCCCGGCTGGATGACGGCGCGCGCGCCGAGTTCGGCCGCAGCGTCCAGCCCGTCGCGGAACGGGAAGAAGGCGTCGGAGGCCATCACGCAGCCGGCGACGCTGAGTCCGGCGTCCGCCGCCTTGATCGCGGCGATGCGCGTCGAGACCACGCGGCTGGACTGCCCGGCGCCGATGCCGGCCGTGCGGCCGTCCTTCGCAAACACGATGGCGTTCGACTTCACGTACTTGCAGACGCGCCAGGCGAACAGCAGGTCGTCCTGCTCCTGCGCGGTCGGCGCGCGCCGGGTCACGACCTTGAGCGCCGCCGCATCCACCGCGCCGTCGTCGCGCGTCTGCGCCAGCACGCCGCCGGCGACTGACCGGAATTCAATGGCCGGCGGGCAAGGGCCTGCGAGCGGGCCGGTCCTGAGCAGGCGGACGTTCTGCTTCGCGGAGAACAGGCCGAGCGCCTCCGGCGCGTAATCCGGGGCCACGACCACCTCGACGAACTGGCGCTCGACGATCGCGGCGGCGGTCGCGGCATCGAGGTCGCAGTTGAACGCGATGATGCCGCCGAAGGCCGAGGTCGGGTCCGGTTCGTAGGCGCCGAGGTAGGCGTCCCTCGGCGAGGGCGCGAGCGCCACGCCGCAGGGATTGGCGTGCTTCACGATCACGCAGGCAGGGGTCTGGAACTGGCGCACGCACTCGAGCGCGGTATCGGCATCCGCGATGTTGTTGTAGGAGAGTTCCTTGCCCTGCAACTGCACGGCGGTGGCGATCGACGGTGCGGGGGACTGCGCCTCCACGTAGAACGCCGCCCGCTGGTGGGGATTCTCCCCGTAGCGCAGCTCCTGGCGCTTGCGCAGCCCGGTCACGAAGGCGTCGGGCCATCCCTGCGGCGCCGACTGCTCGCGCAGCCAGCCGGCGACCGCGGCATCGTACAGGGCCGTGTGCGCGAAGGTCTTCGCCGCGAGTCGCCGGCGCGTCGCCGCCGACGTGCCGCCGCCGCCGATCTCCGCCAGCACCGGCGCATAGTCGGCCGGGTCCACGACCACGGCCACGCGCTCGTGGTTCTTGGCGGCGGCGCGCAGCATCGCCGGGCCGCCGACGTCGATGTTCTCGACGCCGTCGTCGTAGCCGCAACCGGGCTTCGCCACGGTCTGCGCGAAGGGATAGAGGTTGACGACCAGCAGGTCGATCGGCCTGATGCCGTGCTCGCGCATCACGGCGTCGTCCACACCCGCGCGGCCGAGCAGCGCGCCGTGGATCCTCGGGTGCAGCGTCTTGACGCGTCCGTCCATGATCTCGGGGAAGCCGGTCTCGGCCGATACCTCGGTGACGGCGACCCCGGCGGCCGTGAGCGCCTTTGCGGTGCCCCCCGTCGAGAGCAGCTCGAAGCCGAGCGCCGCGAGTTCGCGCGCGAATTCGACGATGCCGGCCTTGTCGGAAACGGAGAGCAGCGCCCGGCGGGCGCGCGGAGCCGTCATCGCCTCAGGCAGACAGCCCGTACTCGCGCAATTTCTTGCGCAGCGTGCCGCGGTTGATGCCCAGGATGTTCGCAGCACGGCTCTGGTTGCCATGCGCGTAGTCCATGACGGCCTGGAACAGGGGCAGTTCGACCTCGCGCATGACGAGTTCGTACAGCCGTCCTGGCCGGTGGCCGTTGAGGCTGTCGAAATAGGAGTTGAGCGCCTGTTCGGTATGGTCGCGCAGCGGTATCTCGCGCGCGTGTCCGTTGACCGGGCGGGAATATTGAGGACGGCGCGACACCAGCGCCCTGTGCTTCGCGATCATGCCAACGGTTCCCCGCCTGTCGCCCCTGACCACATCGCTCAGGCCGCGCAGGCGACCTGCCCTGCGGGGCCCGACAGGAATGCGCTGACGAGCGACAGTTGCTCCATCGCGCTCTCCGTCGTCAACAACCCGGCGGGCACTCGCCCGATTTCGCGATGAAACCGGCAATACCAGCCGAGGTGCTTGCGCGCCACGCGGACACCTTGCGACTCGCCGTAGAACGAGTAAAGGGCCTCGAGGTGCGCAGTCATGATATCACGGACTTCGCCGAGTGAAGGCGATGCAACTTCCGTTCCCGCGAGTCCCGCGCGCAGTTCGCGGAAGATCCACGGTCGTCCCTGCGCGGCGCGGCCGACCATCACGCCGTCCGCGCCGCTTTGTTCCAGCGCCTTCAATGCCTTGGCCGCACAATCGATGTCGCCATTCACGAATACCGGAATCCGCACGGCCTGCTTGACAGCCGCGACGGTCCGGTACTCGGCCTCGCCCGCGAAAAAATCCGCGCGCGTGCGACCGTGCACGGCGAGCGCGGCCACGCCCTCGCATTCGGCGATGCGCGCGATCGACACCGCATTGCGGCTGGCGGCATCCCAGCCGGTGCGCGTCTTGAGCGTGACCGGGACGCCCGCGGCCTTCACGACGGCAGCCAGGATCTCGCGCACCAGCGGCTCGTCGCGCATCAGCGCGGAGCCCGCGGCACGGTTGCACACCTTCTTCGCGGGACAGCCCAGATTGATGTCGATGACCTGGGCGCCCATGCCGACGTTGCGGCGGGCGGCTTCGGCCATCATGCGGGCCTCGTAGCCCGCGATCTGCACCACGCGCGGTTCCGGTTCGCCGCGATGATCCATGCGCCGTTGCGACTTGGACGTATTCCAGAGCCGCACGTCGGCCGTCACCATTTCGGATGCCGCGATGCCGGCCCCCAGCTGCCTGCAGAGCTGGCGGAACGGACGATCGGTCACGCCCGCCATCGGCGCGAGCGCGAGCGGCGCCGCGAGCGGGTAAGGCCCGATCCTCACTGGGCGGCGGTCGTGATCTGGTTGGCGCAGCGCACGCCGCCTTCCACCGGCAGGCACACGTCCATCTCGAAGCCGACCGCCTCCTGGCCGGGATCCACGATGCGGATCTCGGCATCCACCCGCTCGCCGGGGCCCAGCAGCTTCGACTGGCTCTCGCCCGGCAGGTAATCCGTCGGCCCGATGTCACGCACGCCCAGGGTCGCGCCAAAGCGGTCCTGCAGCGCGAGCCGCAGGAGCGGATAGGGCTGGGCGAAAGAAGCGCGGTTGACGATGCTCGCCCGCAACAGCAGGCGCCCCTGTTGTTCCGGGTCGCTGGCCGCTCCCCACTGGCGCAGCTCGTAGGCCGCCAGATCCGTCGGCGCCGTCGCTGGCCGCCCGATCAGGGCGTAAGCCTGCGCAACCAGCGCCCCGATGCCCGGGCTGCGCACCAGCGATTCGCGCTGACTGTGGATCACCTGGAGAGCGAGCGCCAGCAGCAGCGCGGCTGCCGCGGTCGTCCAGGGCCAGCGCGGTGCGGCCGGCCCCGGCGCCTGCACGCCAAAGTCGGTTGCGAACGCGGCGCGCGCCGCCGCCTCTTCGGCCAGGCGCTGACGCATTTCCTCCGGGATCAGGATCCGGGGCGCGGTGTAGGAGCTGGCTGGCGGTTCGGGTGCCGGCGCCTCCGGCTCCGGCACCGATTCGAGCACGATCTCTTCCGCAACCGGCTCTTCGGGCTCGTCCCGTTCGTCCAGCACCAGGATCGGGTACTCGTCCGTGCGCTCGAGGTCGCCCGGGGCGTCCTCCGTGCCGGCATCCTTGGCCGGGGGCGTGCCTGCCGCGCTCAGCTGGGCCGCGACCGCGGCAGGATCGAACCGCCCGATCGATTCCGGCGCTTCCAGCGCCTGGATCTCGTTCGCCGAGGACAGCTCGATGTCCTCGATCGTGGGCAGTTCCTCGACCGTCATCGAATCCGCCGGGTCCGGGGCCCCGGCCGGCTCGGCGCCGGCCTTGAAGGGCTGCTCGCTCAGGTGCTCGAGCGCGTCGAAGCTCGTCGCGCAGACGCCGCAGCGCACTTCGCCCTGTGCCGCACGCAATACGTCCGCGGTGACGCGAAAGACCGTCGCACAATTCGGACACTGGGTATACACGGCTACTCTCCACGCCGGCGGCCGGCGAGCATCGTCCAGCCGTTGCGGCGCGCCGCGGGTGCGATATCAAACCACGGACCATAGGCTGCCGCCACTTCCGGCGCCTGTGCATCGAGCAGGCCGGCGAGCGCGATCGCGCCGCCCGGCGCGCAGTATCCGGCCAGCGCCGGCCCCAGCGACACCAGCGGCCCGGCCAGGATATTGGCGAGCACGACGTCGAACGGGCCGCCGATTGGGCTGCCAGCCCCGGCCACCGTGAGCTTGCGTTCGAGCGCATTGCGCCGGGCGTTCTCGCGCGTCGCGATGAGCGCCTGCGGGTCGATGTCGAACGCGGTCGCCGAGGCCGCCCCCAGCCGGAGTGCCGCGAGCGCAAGGATGCCGGAGCCGCAGCCGTAGTCGAGCACCCGCCGCCCGGCGAGCGCAAGGCCATCCAGCCACTCGAGACAGAGCGCCGTCGTCGCATGCGTGCCGGTGCCGAATGCGAGCCCCGGATCGAGCTCCAGCACGATCGCGTCGGCGGCCGGTGCCTGCAGGCCACCCGGGCAGACCCAGAGCCGCCGGCCGAATCGCAGCGGCCGGAAATCCCTGAGCCATTCGCGCTCCCACGGCCGGTCGGCGAGGTGCTCGATCCTGATCGCGTCCGCCGGCAGCGCCAGCACCGCTGTCAGCACGGCGGCGTACAGGCGCGGATCGGCCGTCTGCTCGAACAGCGCCGTCAGGCGCAGCTCGGGCCACAACGGCGTCTCGCCCGGCGCCGGTTCGAGCAGCGGATGGTCGCCGGCGTCGGCCAGCGAGATGGCGATGGCGCCGAGCCCCAGGCAGGCCTGCTCCACGGGGCCCGGATCCGCGCGGCCGAGGTCGATCACGAGCTGGTGGAACGGCACGCTACTTGAGGCCGAGCCGGCGCTCCAGGTAATGGATGTCGAGCCCGCCCTGGCGGAAGGCAGAGTGGCCGAAGATCTCCTGGTGCAGCGGCGCATTGGTCTTGATGCCCTCGACCACCATCTCGGACAGGGCGTTCTTCATGCGCGCGAGCGCGGTGTCCCGATTCTCGCCCCAGGTGATCAGCTTGGCAATCAGCGAATCGTAGAACGGGGGCACGGCGTAGCCCGAGTAGAGGTGGCTGTCCACGCGGATGCCCGGCCCGCCCGGCGCGTGCCAGAGCCGCACCGGCCCGGGCGAGGGCGCAAAGGTCTTCGGGTCCTCGGCATTGATGCGGCACTCCATCGCGCAGCCCCGCAGCACGATGTCCTGCTGCCTGAACGGCAGCGGCTCGCCCGCGGCGATGCGCAGCTGCAGCTTGACGATGTCCACGCCGGTGACCAGCTCGGTGACCGGGTGCTCGACCTGCACGCGCGTGTTCATCTCGATGAAGTAAAAATGGCCGTCCTCGTACAGGAACTCGAGCGTGCCGGCGCTGCGGTACCCGACCGCGGCGCAGGCCGTGATGAGCTTCTCGGTCATTTCCTCGCGCTGCTTCGCCGTGATGCCCGGCGCCGGCGATTCCTCGATGATCTTCTGCCGGCGGCGCTGCAGCGAGCAGTCGCGCTCGCCGAGCGAGACCACGTTGCCGTAGTTGTCGCCGATCACCTGGAACTCGATGTGGCGCGGCTTCTCCAGGAATTTCTCCATGTAGACCATGTCGTTGCCGAACGCCGCCTGCGCCTCGGTCTTGGCGACGTTGATCGCGTTCGCGAGCGTCGCGTCGCTGTGCACCACGCGCATGCCGCGGCCGCCGCCGCCGCCGGAAGCCTTGATGATCACCGGGTAGCCGATGTCGCGGGCATGGCGGAAGCATTCGTCCATGTCCGCGGGCAGCGGGCCGTCGGAGCCCGGCACGCAGGGCACGCCGTGTTCCTTCATGACGCGGATCGCGGACACCTTGTCGCCCATCAGGCGGATGGTCTCGCTCTTCGGGCCGATGAACACGAAGCCGCTGTTCTCGACGCGCTCCGCGAAGTCGGCGTTCTCGGACAGGAAGCCATAGCCCGGGTGGATGCCGACCGAGTCGGTGACCTCGGCCGCGCTGATGATGGCCGGCATGTTGAGGTAGCTGTCCCTGGACGGCGCCGGGCCGATGCAGACGGTCTCGTCCGCGAGCAGCACGTGCTTCAGGTTCTGGTCGGCGGTGGAGTGCACCGCGACGGTCTTGATGCCGAGCTCGCGGCAGGCGCGCAGGATGCGAAGCGCGATCTCGCCGCGGTTGGCGATGACGATCTTGTCGAGCATCGGCTGGCCGCGGGTCCCTTACTCGATGGCGAACAGCGGCTGGCCGAACTCGACCGGCTCGCCGTTCTTGGCGAGCACCGCGACCACCTTGCCGGCCCGCTCGCTCTCGATCTGGTTCATCATCTTCATCGCCTCGATGATGCAGAGCACCTGGCCGACGCGGACTTCCTGGCCGACTTCGACGAAGGCCTTGGCGCCCGGCGCCGGAGAGGCGTAGAAGGTGCCGACCATGGGCGCGGTCACCAGATTCTCGTCGCGCGCCGCGGCGGCGGGCGCCGCGGCCGCGGGGGCGGCGGCGGTTCCGGCGGGAGCAGCGGCGGACGGCGGCACCGATATCTGCAGCGCCTGCGGCGCCGCCGGCGCGCCCTGCGCCCAGCGCGCGATGCGCACCGATTCCTCGCCCTCGGAGATCTCGAGCTCGGCGAGCCCGGATTCCTCGAGCAGCTCGATCAGCTTCTTGATCTTACGGATGTCCATCAATTCCCCCCGGGTGGACCGTCCAGGCGGTCGAGCGCGGCGGCAAGCGCGAGTTCGTAACCCTGCGCCCCGAGGCCGACGATGCTGCCCGCCGCGATGTCGGAGAAGTACGAGTGCCGGCGGAACGGTTCCCGCGCGTGCACGTTGGAGAGGTGAACCTCGATGAAGGGCACGGCGACCGCGAGCAGGGCGTCGCGCAGCGCGATGCTCGTATGGGTGAAGGCGCCGGGGTTCAGGATCACGTAATCCACCGGCTCGCTGGCCAGGGCCTGGACCCGGTCCACCAGCTCGTGCTCGGCATTGCTCTGGAAGGTCTCGAGCCCGGCCCCGCGGGCCTCCGCCAGCCTGCCGAGCCGCTGCTCGATGGCGGCCAACGTGACGTCGCCGTAGTAGCCAGGCTCCCGGCGGCCGAGCAGATTGAGGTTGGGCCCGTTGATGAGCAGGATGCGGCGCATAGGCCTTGGGTCCCCTGTTTCCCCGCCAGAGGTGGAGGCACATTCAACCGGAGCGGCCGCGATTTGTCCAGATTATGACGTGATACTGCGGCGAACTGCGTCGAAATGACGCTAATCGGACCGAATTGGGGGTGTTCAGATGCTAGGAGCCGGGTCTCGGCTTCGCCAAACCGTCCCGGATCTGGTTCCGGGCGGCCGCCATGTCGATCTGGCCGGCATCGAGCGCGCGGACGACGGACAGGATGACGTCGGCCTCCACCCGGTGCAACTCCCCGACGTGGATGGTGGCGATCCGGCCCCGGCTATCGGTGAACGCCGTGAACGGCAGGCCGATGGATTCCATGCCAAAGGCGCGGGCCGCATCCATGCCGTCCTGCTCGCCGATCAGTACCGTGTAGTCGATCGGCGTGGAGTCGAGGAACTTCAGGACCTCCTCCCGGAAGTCGATCGCAACGCCGATCACCTCGATGCCCTCGGCCGCCGTGTCGCGCGCCAGCGCATTCAGCATCGGGATCTCGCGACGACAGGGGGCGCACCAGGTGGCCCAGAAGTTGATCACCAGCGGTTTTCCGTCCCATTCCGACAGGGCCCGCATCCTGCCCTCGCGGTCGGCGAGGGTCACGTCGGGGCGGACCTCGGGAATCACGGCGGGTTTGAGCTGCGGGGGCGGCACCGGCTCGGGCTCGAGCAACGCGCGGCTGACGAAGAATGCCGCGATGCCGGCAGCGATCGCGATCGCCAGGACGATGGCGTGCCGGGCGCGGCCCCGCATCGTCAGCATTCGCTGACGAAGCGGGCGAGATGCGCCCGGAAGTCATCGGCGGCGACGTAGCCGACCAGCCGGAACGCCCGGCATTCGCGGCCGTGCGCGCCAAAGAAGACGGTGGTCGGCGGGCCATAGACCCCGAAGCGCCGCAGCAGCGCCTGGTCGGCTTCGTTGTTGGCGGTGACGTCCGCCTTCAGCAGCGCGAATCCCGACAGGTCCTGCTGCACCTCGGCGACCGAGAACGTGTACTTCTCCATCTCCTTGCAGGACACGCACCAGTCCGCGTAGAAGTCGAGCATCGCGGGTTTGCCGGCCGCCTGCGCCGCTGCGAGTTCGCGGTCGAGCTCGTCGAGGGTCGCGACCTTGACGAAAGGAAGCGCCTCGGCGCCCGCGGCCGGCCCGCCACCGCCGAATCCCGGCAGGGCGGCGCCGCGCAGAGGCTGGAAGGGATCGTGGCCTCCCGCGGCGGCACCCAGCATCATGATGATTCCCCAGACGATGGCCGCGAGGCCGGTCCCGCGCGCGAGGAGGCGAAGCGCGGCGTCACGCTGCGCACCGCGGCCGAAGCCGCCGAAGTAATAGCCGCCCACGATCACGAGCAGGGCCCACAGCGCGAGCGAGAGCGGCCCCGGCAGGATGCGCTCCAGCATCCACACGGCGACCGCCAGGAACAGCACGCCGAAGAGCGTCTTGATCGCGGTCATCCAGGGCCCGGCATGCGGCAGGAAGCGACCGCCGGCGACGCCGACCAGCAACAGCGGCGCACCCATGCCGATCGCCATGGCGAACAGCGCCAGCGCGCCCCGCAGCACGTCACCGGTCTGCCCGATCACGGCCAGCGCGGCGACCATCGGCGGCGCGACGCAAGCGGTCACGACCAGCGCCGACAGCGCGCCCATGACCGCGGTGCCGATGAAGCTGCCGGCCTTCTGGCGGCCGGAGACGGCTGCGAGGCGCGTTTCGAGCGCGGCGGGGATCTTGAGGTCGAACAGCCCGAACATCGCGAGCGCGAGCACGACGAACAGCGCCGCGAACAGGATGATGATCCAGGGCTGCTGGAAGAAAGCCTGCGCCTGCTGGCCCGCGGCCGCGAACGCGGCGCCCGCGACGGTGTAGGTGAGCGCCATGCCGAGCACGTAGGTCAGCGACAGCAGGAAGGAGCGCGAGGGCGTGGCGGCGGCGCCCTGCCCGGCGATGATTCCGGACAGGATCGGGATCATCGGCAGCACGCAGGGCGTGAAGGCGAGCAGCAGGCCGAAGCCGAAGAAGGTCGCCATCACGACCAGCAGGCTGCCATCCGCGATCAGGCTGGCGAGCCGGTCCTGCTCCGCCACCATGACCGGCGCCTCGGAGCGCGGCGGCGTGCCGGGCGCCGGCAGCTCGATCGCGACGGTCTTGGTCACCGGTGGATAGCAGAGCCCCGCATCAGCGCAGCCCTGGTAGCTGACCGCGATCTCGAGGGTGGAGCCGCCATCCGGCCGCGTGACCGGCACGGTCGCGGAGAGCGCGTCGTAGTAGACCTCGACGTCGCCGAAGAACTCGTCGGTCTTCCGCTTGCCGGCGGGCATGGCGACCTCGCCGAGGGCGAAACCCTCGGTCGCCGTCTTCGCGGAAACACGGTGGCGGTAGAGGTAATAGCCCGGCGCAATCTGCCAGTCGAGCGCGAGCTGTGCGCCACCGTCCGCGCTGGCAGCAAAGCGGAAGGCCTCGTCGACGGGCAGGAACTGGTCCTGGTTGCCGGTCGGCCCGAGCAGGCCCTGAGCGCCGGCGGCCGTGGAAAGGGCAAGGCAAAACGCGAGCAGGACTGTCCTGAAGCTCGTCATCCCGGGGAATCCTCGTGACCGAAAAGGGACCGTGGCGCCGAGAGGTTAGCGGCCGGATCGCCGCTTGTCTCGGCCCAGCGCCTGAATTCGTCAAACGGCGCGCCGGCCGGTCTCGTCACCAGTATCTAAAAACTTTATAAATCAGCTAGTTAGAACGACACCGGCGTCTCTCTCGGCAAGTGCTTGAAATCGCAAGGCCGATCCCTATCATTAGCACCCGACCGGGGAGAGTGCTAAGCGCACGAGATGAGCCCCGGGCCCATTCCAAGACCACAGATCCTGACAGGAGTGATGACCCATGAAGATCCGTCCGCTTCATGATCGCGTGATCGTCAAGCGCGAAGATGAAGAGCGCAAGTCGCCCGGTGGCATCGTGATTCCCGACACCGCGGCCGAGAAGCCGATCCGCGGCAAGATCATGGCCGTCGGCAAAGGCAAGATCCTGGAGAACGGCAGCGTCCGTCCGCTCGACCTGAAGGTCGGCGACAAGATCCTGTTCGGCAAGTACAGCGGAACCGAAGTCAAGGTCGACGGCGACGAACTCCTCGTGATGCGCGAGGAAGATGTCATGGCCGTCATCGAAAAGTAACAGCGAGGACACCAAGCCATGGCAGCCAAGGAAGTCAGATTTTCGGACGATGCGCGCACCCGCCTGGTGCGCGGCGTCAACCTGCTCGCGAACGCCGTCAAGGCGACGCTGGGCCCCAAGGGTCGCAACGCCGTGCTCGAGAAGAGCTTCGGCGCCCCGACCATCACCAAGGACGGCGTCTCCGTCGCCAAGGAAATCGAGCTGAAGGACAAGTTCGAGAACATGGGCGCACAGATGGTGAAGGAAGTCGCGTCCGCGACCTCCGACGAGGCCGGTGACGGCACCACCACCGCGACCGTGCTCGCCCAGGCGATCATCCGCGAGGGCATGAAGGCCGTCGCCTCGGGGATCAACCCGATGGACGTCAAGCGCGGCATCGACCTCGCCGTCGCCACCGCGGTCGAGGAACTGAAGAAGCTCTCGAAGCCCTGCAAGGACTCGAAGGCGATCGCCCAGGTCGGCACGATCTCGGCGAACAGCGACGAGGCGATCGGCAAGAAGATCGCCGATGCGATGGAGAAGGTCGGCAAGGAAGGCGTGATCACGGTCGAGGAAGGCTCGGGCCTCGAGAACGAGCTCGAGGTGGTCGAGGGCATGCAGTTCGACCGCGGCTACCTGTCGCCGTACTTCATCAACAACGCCCAGAACCAGACCAGCGAGCTCGAGAACCCGTACGTCCTGCTGTACGACAAGAAGATCTCGAACATCCGCGAGATGCTGCCGCTGCTCGAGGGCATCGCCAAGGCCGGCAAGCCGCTGCTGGTGGTCGCCGAGGACGTCGAGGGCGAGGCGCTCGCGACGCTGGTGGTCAACACCATCCGCGGCATCGTCAAGGTCTGCGCGGTCAAGGCGCCGGGCTTCGGCGACCGCCGCAAGGAGATGCTGAAGGACATCGCGATCCTGACCGGCGGCACCGTGATCGCCGAGGAAGTCGGCCTGTCGCTCGAGAAGGCGACGCTGAACGACCTCGGCAAGGCCAAGAAGATCGTCGCCGAGAAGGAGAACACGACGATCATCGACGGCGCCGGCAAGTCCTCCGAGATCAAGGGCCGGGTCGAGCAGATCCGCCGCCAGATCGAGGAAGCGACCTCAGACTACGACAAGGAGAAGCTGCAGGAGCGCGTCGCCAAGCTCTCCGGCGGCGTCGCCGTGATCAAGGTCGGCGCGGCCACCGAGGTCGAGATGAAGGAGAAGAAGGCGCGCCTCGAGGACGCGCTGCACGCGACCCGCGCGGCAGTCGAGGAAGGCGTGGTCCCCGGCGGCGGCGTGGCGCTGATCCGCGTGCAGAAGGCAATCGAGAGGCTCTCGGGCGCCAACGAGGACCAGAATGTCGGCATCCGCATCCTGACGCGCTCGATCGAGGAGCCGCTGCGCCTCATCGTGCAGAACGCCGGCGAAGACGGCTCGGTCGTGCTTGCCAAGGTGCGCGACGGCAAGGGCAGCTTCGGCTACAACGCCGCGACCGGCGAGTACGGCGACCTGATCGACATGGGCATCCTGGACCCGACCAAGGTCACGCGCCTGGCGCTGCAGAACGCCGCGTCGGTCGCCGGCCTGCTGCTGACCACCGAGGTGATGGTGGCCGAGGCTCCGAAGGAGGAGCACGACCATCCGCCCATGGGCGGCGGCGGCATGGGCGGCATGGGCGGCATGGACATGTAAGGCCGGCAGTCTTTTTCGCTCGTATGGAAGGCCCGGGAGGCGACTCCCGGGCCTTTTTCTTCATGCGACGGATCAGCGTTCCGTCATGGGGCGGAATTTCCTGCACGCCAATTCCTGTACGCGGATGACCGGCACGTCGAGCTCTGCCACGATCGGCAAGAGGTCGTCACGCCGACGGCACGGTGGCTTCGCTGCGCCACGACAGCGACACCTGGGCCGGCGACCCGCACGCGCGGCTTCCCGTCGCGGGTCCGGCGGATTACCATGAGCAAAACACGCGCACCTTGCGAATTCCTGCCGCGGGAGGGGGGCCATGAGCACACGATCGGGCAAGAGTCATCTGGCGCTGCTGACGGCCTGTCTGCTGGGCATATCCGGCTGTTCCGGCAAGCAGCCAGCGGACGAAACGCGAGCCGCGGCGCGCAGCGCCGAGGCGGGCCAGGCTCTCGTGCTGCTGCGCGGCCTGCCCACGCTCGGCACCCGCCACAGCATTGCGCTCGTCGAGCTGGATCCGGAGTCGCCGAACTTCGGTGCCATCCTGCAGGAAGTCGAGACGCCGGACCTGCAGCTGCCCCTGCATCACCTGTATTACAGCCCCAACGGCCGGCTGTATTCGACCGGCCTCGATCCCAAGTGCAGCCTCGCCGAGGTCGGACTCTCGCGCAATGCCGAGGGCGCGCCCGTCATCGAGGGCGTCAGCTGTCTGGACACCGGCGGGCAGCAGGTGGGCGAGGACATCATCTGGCACAACGTCAACGACAAGGAATACATGATCGTCACGTTCATGGGCGGCACCGGCCTGGACCAGGCCGACGGCGGCTCGATCGGCGTGTTCGACCCGCAGAGCAACGCCTTGCTCAGGACCATCGAGGCGCGCAAGAGCAAGGTCGCAAAGGGCGCGCCGCACATCCTGTATCCGCACGGAATCTCCGCTTACCAGGACCGGATGGTGGTCACTTCCACCGTTCATCCCGACCTCGCCACCGGCGTCGGCAACGAGATCACCGTGGTCGACCTCAATACCTTCCAGCCGATACAGAACATCGTGGTCGAGGATGCCAGGCCCGTGGGCTTTCCGTCATCGCCGGTCGAGCTGCTGTTCGTGCGCCCCAGCATCGTGCCGGGCGTTGAGCCGGCCGTACTGGTCAACACGATGTTCGGTTTCGAGACCTGGAAAGTTCCCTACGACGAAGCGAGCAAGACGTTCGGCGCCCCCGAGAAGTCCTACGACGGTGTCAAGGAGGGCACGGGCGTACCGCTCGAGTTCTACGGCAATGAGACCGAGCTGTTCATCAGCCACGCCGTGCCCGGGGTCGTGAAACGGTACCAGCTGTCAGCCCTGCCGGACCTGGTCTCTTCGGGTCCCGACATCGTGACCGGCCCCGGTGCGCACCACATGATCTTTTACACGACGGCCTCGGGCCGCAAGGTGATTGCGGTGCAGAACAACCTGCTGAATCTCGGCAACGCTGCGGACAATGATCCGACTGACGTCGACTTCATCGCCAAGGTGAATGGTCACACGATCACCGTCCACGACCTCGGGACCGGCGAGCGCATCGCCCAGGTCAGCTTCAAGGACCGTTACAAGAAGGGCGTGGAAAACGTGGAGGCGCTGTTCGGGCCCGGCTTCGTGCACCATCACTGAGCCGGCCGGCATGCGCCGCGTGGCCCCGGCGGCGGCAACCTTGATGGCGCTGGTCGCCGCATCGGCGGGCAGCGGTTGCGGCGAACGCCAGCATGGGGCGACGCCGCTGGCCGATTTCTCGGTCCCATTCGTGTTCGGCCGCTTCGAGGTGCCTGAGGACAATCCGCTGACCGAGGAGGCGGTCGAGCTCGGCCGCCGGCTCTTCTACGACCGCCGCCTGTCCGGCAACCATGCGGTGTCCTGCGCCACCTGCCACCAGCAGCGGCTCGCATTCACCGATGGCCGCGCAACCGGCGTCGGCGTGTCGGGCAGGCCCCTCGCATTCAACAGCATGAGCCTCGCGAACCTGATGTGGGGGCCACAGCGCTTCTTCTGGAACGGGCGGGCGGATTCCCTCGAGGAGCAGGTGCTGGTGCCCATCGAGAATCCCGACGAAATGGACCGCGACCTGCAGCAACTCGTTGCGGAGCTCGGCGCCGACGCGGATTATCGGCTCCGGTTCGACGCGGCCTACGGCGAAGTGAGTGCAGAGGCGATCTCCCGCGCGCTGGCAACCTTCCTGCGCACGCTGGTCTCGGCGAACTCGCGATACGACCGGTACCTGCGCGGCGAGATCACGCTCGACGCACAGGAGGAACTGGGCCGGAAGCTGTTCATGGCCCATCCCGACGTCAAGGCCAGCCTGCGCGGCGCCAACTGCATCGACTGCCACAGCCAGTTCCTGACCAGCGGATTCAGCGCAGGGCTGGACGGCTTTTCCAACAACGGCCTCGACGACGAGCAACACCTGCAGCCCGGCCTCGAAGCCGTCACCGGCGACCCGGCGCATCGCGGAATGTTCAAGGTGCCGACGCTGCGGAACATTGCGCTGACGGCGCCCTACATGCATGACGGCCGCTTCGCGACCCTCGAAGAAGTCCTGCGCCATTACAACGGGGGCGTGCAGCCCAGCGCCACGCTGAGTCCGTTGATCGTGGAGGCGAGCAACGTCGACGGGGCGTCACCGTCGGGAATCAGCCTGCAACTCTCGGAGGAGGAGCAGGCCGCGGTCGTCGCATTCCTCCACACGCTCACGGACCCCGACTTCCTGACCGCGGAACGGTTCTCCGACCCGTTCGTACCGCAATGACGCGCGCAGGCCGGAGGCTGCTGGTCGCCGCCGCGGTCCTGGCGGCCGTGGCGCTGGGCGCGGCCCTGCGGCATCAGTATCTGGCGTCACGCCCGGGGACGCTGACGCTCCGCCTGCAGCCCTTCGTCGGCGGGGAGCCGCTGGTCGCCAACGAGATGCGTTACGCGAATCCGGGTGGCGACGGCCGCTTCGAAGTGCGCGACTTCCAGTTCTTCCTGAGCAATGTGCGGCTCACGAGCGACACGGGCGAATACGTCGAGCCGGACAGCTATCACCTCGTGCGCTTCGACAGCGGGCGTCCCGAGCATGTCATCACGCTGCGTGACGTGCCCCGCGGGGATTACCACCGGATCGAGTTCGGCATCGGCGTGGACCCGGCGGCCAATCACTCGGTCGAGTACCCGGGCGACCTGGATCCGAACGGCCGCATGGCCTGGACCTGGGATGTCGGCTTCAAGTTCGTGCTCCTGGAAGGGGCGCTGCTGCGCGACGGCAAACGCTCCCCGCTCGTGTATCACGTCGGTTTTGACGAGAATTACCGGCCCGTGACCGCCGGGATCGATGCGAAGCTGCCGGGCAGCGGCACCGCGAACCTCGATCTCCGGGTCGACGTCCTCCGGATCTTCACCGGAGACACGACGGTCGACATGGCGGCGCTGCCCAAGGTCGTGTTCGACCGGGAAGACGCCGCGCTGCTGGCGAAGAATTACGCCGCGATGATCACCCCGAGGTGAACCAGATCAGGTTGAACATCGACGAGCTCGGGTTCGAACCGATGACGCGCGAGCAAGGCAGTCTGTCCTTCCGCCTGGTGACCTGCCCGGATCACCCGCTCAACGCCGGCGCTGTCCCGACGTCGGCGCCGTGCGCAGACGCACGGCCACCGATCCGCTCGCGGTGCCCGACAGCAGCATCAGGCAGGACTCCTCGTCCATCGGCTGCGCGAAGAAGTAGCCCTGCGCGTATTCGCAGCCGTGTTCGACCAGGAACTCGACCTGGTCGGCGGATTCGACCCCCTCGGCACAGACCGGGATTCTCATGGAATGAGCGAGCGCCAGGATGGCGCGCACGATGGCGGCGTCGTTCGGGTCCGTGGCCAGATCGCGAACGAAGGATCGGTCGATCTTGAGCTTGGTCACCGGGAAGTGCTTCAGGTAGGAGAGCGACGAATAGCCGACGCCGAAGTCGTCGACGGCGACGCCGATCCCGGACTGACGCAGGCAGTGGAGCGGCCGCGCCTCGTCGCCCGCGTACTGCATGAACGCGCTTTCGGTGAGTTCGACTTCCAGCAGCGCCGGATCCAGGCCGGTCGCGGCCAGCACCGCCTGCAGCTGCGTCAGGAATTCCGGGCGCCGCAGCTGACTGGGGCTCAGGTTCACCGCCATGCGGAACTCGCCCGTGAGCGCCGCCTGCCAGGCGCGGCGCACGCGGCAGGCCTCGCGGATCACCCAGTCCCCGATCCTGATGATCAGGCCGGTCTCCTCCGCGATGCGCAGCAACTCGTCGGTCAACTGGCGTTCACCGTTCCCGTCGCGCCAGCGCAGCAGCGCTTCCACTCCGATGACCGAACCCGTGCGCAGGTCGAATTGCGGCTGGTACACGAGTTGCAGGCGTTCCTCGTCCACCGCCGCGCGCAGCCGTGACTCGAGCTGCACCCGGTCGCTGACGCGCGCAATGAGCGTGGCGTGGTAGTGCTGCAGGTTGTTGCGGCCCCGGTCCTTGGCGTGGTACATGGCGGTGTCGGCGCTGCGGACCAGCATCGAGATGTCCGCGGCGTCCCGCGGGTACACGCTGATGCCGATGCTGCAGGTCACCAGGAACTGCAGGTCGCCGAACCGGAACGGCTGACGCAGCGACTCGAGGATGCGATTGCCGAGCTGCTCGATGGCGGGGCTGTCGGCGGCATCCGGCATCACCACGACGAACTCGTCGCCGCCCATGCGCACCACCAGGCGGCCCTCGCCGGCGGCGTCTTTCAGGCGCCGCGCGACCTCCTTGAGCAGTGCGTCGCCGGTCTCATGACCGCGCGAGTCGTTGATGAACTTGAACCGATCGACGTCCAGGAACAGCAGCGCGAGCGGGGTGCCGTTGTCCCTGGATACGTCCAGTGCGCGCTTGAGGTAGGAATGCAGGTACAGGCGATTGGGCAGGCCGGTGAGCGGGTCGTGGTGCGCCAGGTGCTCGAGGCGCCTTTCGCTGGCGCGCAATCGCGCGTCGGCGGCCTTGCGCGCGGTCACGTCGCGCGTCACGAGGCAGAAAACATCGCGGCCCTGGTGGGTGATCACGCTGGTCGTGACCTCGGCGTCGCAGATCCGGCCACCGCGCGTGCGCAGCTTGAGCTCCACCGGGCGGTCGCCGGGCAGCAGTCCCGCCGTCAGCGCCGGCGTGTTCACCGGCCCCGGAGGAAAGACGTCGGCGAGACCGAGCCCGGTCTCGGGCTGCCGATCGTAGCCCGCGTTGTCGAGGAACGCCCGGTTCGCCTCGAGTATCCGCAGCGATGCGGGATCCACGAGCACGATCCCCTCGGTCGCCTGCGCGACCACCGCGCGATAGCGCGCCTCGGTCTCGTTGCGTTGCGCCCAATGCCGCGTCAGCCTGAGCCACATGACGAGCGCGATGGCGCCGAACACGAGGCACATGACAAACGCACCGTAGACGAGGTAATCGATGGTCTCGAGGCCGCGCAGGTACACCTGTCGCGGCTCGGTGACGCGCAGAACGATGGCCGGCGCGCCGGCGATGTCCGGGATGATCAGGTGCGTGGCGGTTCGGTCCTCGCGTTCGACAACCGTCATCGCCTCGGGCCCGTCCGCCCGCCGCGCCGCGGCGGCACGCACGGCAGCCGGGAGTTCGGCCGCACCCGGTGCATGTCCCGCTACGTCGATCCCGGCCGCGGCGCTCAGCCGCGCCAGTACCTCGCCGTCCAGCGCGCGGCCGAACAGCAGGTTTCCGCGCGCCGGCGCCACGGCGCTGGTCGGCAGGATGGGAGCAATGGACACCAGCATCGCGCCGCCCTCGCGCGGCAGGATGCCGGTGAGGGAGGGGGTTGCCGTGGACCCGGCGGGGAGCGCCAGCGCGCCCTCGGGCAGCTCCGCGATCAGGACGCGGGCGTCCGGAAATCCGCGATTGCCGGGATCCCGGTAACGGCGCCAGAAGACCGGCTCGGCGTTTTCATCGGTCACCAGCACCGTGTCGATCCACTGGTTCGACATCGACGTCTGCGCGAGGCTGCTCTGTACGAAGGGAATGTTCGGACGATGCACGAATTCGTACATGTCGTCCCAGACCGCATAGTTCCTGACCGAACCCTCGAGCTGCGCGATCTCTTCCTGCCAGGCACGGCGGAGAGCGGCGGCGGTGCGTTCCGCGGACTCGCGCTCCAGGCTGACGTAGGTCTCCAGCAGGTAGAAATGCGCGGCGCCGCTGATCGCGCTCATGATGAGCGTGATGCAGCAGGCGATGATGAAGGCGGCCTTCAGCGCGCGGGGCATGGCATTCGCGTCCTGCCGCAGGGGAATCCAGTGTGCCGGACGCGACCGCCGCGCGGGGGCTGCGGCAGCCGCAAGCGTTAACCCGGTCGCAAAAACGGGCGCGTGCAGCGCAGTCTGGCCGCCGGCTGCAGCCATCCGGGCGTCGCGGGCACATACGGCCGGAAACTTGCGAGTATGCGCTGCTTGGCGCTTTGGTACTCCGGTTCCGACAGTGCTCCGGCACATCGCAGCCGGTGGTGCTCGCGCATTTCGTCGCGCAGGTGCTCGGCATGCCGCCGGCGGCGTGCGTTCATGGCGGCCCGGAGGTGAGCGTCGAACAGCGGCCGGCATCGACGGAATGCGCGGAATGAACCCGGGCCGCCCGTGTGCACGAGCAGCGGCACGCGTCCATGGGCGCTGAGCAACGTCAGGGTCTCCGTGGTCCGGTAGACCGCTGCCAGCATCACGCAGCTTGCCGCGCCGAGCAGCCCCGCCGAAAGCGGCAGCCATTCGTCGCGCCACCAGGGTGACACGGTCCCTCCGATCTCGAGCGCCGCGCCGGCGCCGAGCGCAAACAGTGCCATGGCGACCGCCATCCATCGCCACGCGATGTGACGCGTGAACTGCAGCTCGGGATCGACGAAGCGCAGATCGAGGACATGCTGGGAAACGGCGGATCGCGGTCCCTCCCTGCGCACCGACAGGTAGAAGAACTCGTACAGGGCGAGTTCGACCGGGCGCCGCCAGAGACCGCCGCGGAGTCTGACGCGCGCATGGATCCTGCGCGCCGTCTGCAGCGCCGGAATCTCGCGCTCGTCGGACTCCAGCAGGATGTGTTCGGCGGAAGGCATGCCCGGCGTCTCACTCGACGTCAATGTACCGCGGGCCGGCGCGCTGCGGAAACGCCACGGTTAAGTGAAATGGCAATGCATCACGATTGACGCACCTGGTCCATCGCCGACGGCGCAGGGCAGGGCAGATGACGCGAGACGACATAGCATGCTTTCGAACTGAGAGGTGGATCACGCCTGACGCGTCCAAACAAGACAATAGTCTCCCCGCGATTCAGCCAAGGGCAAAGCAGTCGAAAGGCTGCGACGCAAAGTCACCGGTCTACAGGGCGCGAGCCCCAGGACAGCGGGACCGCCAGAATCCGAGCCTGTCGCGGGCCGACTCGGTTCGCTTTGCCCAGGTCATCGCAGGGCGAGTGACTCGAGCGAGGTTATGACGCGATACGGGCGCACCATCTGCGCGTTTTCTGCACCCGCTGTCCGGCTCGCCGACCGGCTGGCCGCGCACCTGCGTGCGCGCTCCCTCCATGAGGACGAAAACCCATGTCACTGATCATCCGGGCATTCGCAGTTTCCTGTTCGCTCTGGCTTGGCGCGACCGCAGCCTGGTCGCAGGAAAGCGACCGTCACCAGATGAAAGGCCTCGACGAGCAGGTGCAGGACATCAAGTCCGATGTGCTCGACATCGCCGCGGAACTGAGCCTGCTCGAGGAGAAGCTGCTGTACCCGTCGGGCACGCAGATCGCGGTATTCGTGGCGCTCGCTCAGGGCGACCCGATGCGCCTGGATGCGGTGCGGATCCAGATCGACGGCGAACTGGTCGCCCACTACATCTACAGCTTCAAGGAGCTCGAGGCCCTGCGCAAGGGCGGCGTTCAGCGCATCTACGTCGGCAACGTGCCGACCGGCAGCCACCAGCTCGCCGTGTCCGTCGACGGCAAGCTCGAGGGCGGCGCCGACTACAGCCGGACCGAGCAATTCACCTTCGACAAGGGCATCGGCCCGAAGCTCGTCGGGCTGACGCTGGCGGGACCGGCCTCGGGCCAGCCCGCGATCGAGCTGGGGGACTGGTGAGGCGATGAGGCAGGCGCCGCAACGCCGGGCCTGGATCATCGGCGTGGCCGCCGCGCTGGCGGCCGGACCGTGCCTGGGCGCCGAACTCCAGGACCTTCATTATGGAGAGGCGCTGTACCGGGCCAACCAGGGCCAGTTCTTCGAAGCGCTGGTGCGGCTCGACACGGAGCTCGCGCAGCACTACGGGCTCGACGAACCCGGTCTCGACACGCTGCATCATCACGTCAATGGCGCCGAGTTCTCGGTCGGCGACTTCGAGCTCAACTACCGGATGCACCATCGCGCCGGCCGCGCGATCCGCGCGGTGCTCGAAGGCAATGTCGACGAAGCAGTGCGCAATGAAGCCGCCTACCGGCTGGCGCGCATCCACTTCCAGAAGGACCAGCTCGACGAGGCGCTGCATGCGCTGGGTCGCATCCAGGGCAAGGTGCCCGAGCCGATCCGCGACGACGTGGAGTTCCTGCGCGCGAACGTGTATCTCGCGAGCGGCCGGCCTCACGACGCCGTCGAGGTGCTGAAGCGGCTGCCGGGCGCCGGCGACCTGGCCGCATTCAGCGCCTACAACCTCGGTATCGCGCTGCTGCAGGACGGCGACGCGGCGCGCGCGATCGAGCAGCTGGACCGCGCCGGGCGGGTCAAGGCGCTGGAGCACGCCGACTTTGCGATCCGCGACAAGTCGAATCTCGTGCTCGGGACGATCCTGTTCGAGACGTCCGATTTCGTGCGCGCGCAGCAGACGCTCGACCGCGTCCGGCTCGACGGGCCGTTCTCGAATCAGGCGCTGCTGCGCGCCGGCTGGGCGGAAGCCGCGGCCGGCCGCTACGACCGCGCCGTCGTGCCCTGGGGCCTCCTCGTGGAGCGCGAGCCGACGGACGCCGCCGTACAGGAAGCGATGCTGGCACTGCCGCACGTCTACACGACGCTCGACGCGCACGGCCGCGCCGCGCTCATGTACGGGCGCGCGCTGGAGACGTTCAGCGAGGAGATCGGAAAGGTGGATGCGTCGATCGACAGCATCCGCAAAGGGCGATTCCTGGAGGCGCTGGCACGCGAGGAAACCCGTCAGGACCGGAGCTGGGTCATCCGCCTGCGGCAGCTGCCGGACGCGCCGGAGACCTTCTATCTCGCAGAGCTGATGGCATCGCACGATTTCCAGACGGCGCTGCAGAACTACCTCGACCTCGAGGACCTGCGCGCCAGGCTCGTCTCCTGGCGGACGAGCTTCGACGCGTTCGAGGACATCATCCGGCTGCGGGCAGAGAACTACGAACCCATCCTGCCGGGCGTCGACGCGGAGTTCCGGGAGCTGGACTCGCGGATGCGTCTGCGGCTCGAGCAGCGAGAGCGGATCGCGGCGCGGCTGCAGGCCATGCTGACGGCGCCGCGGCCCGAGTACCTCGCGACCGCGGATGAACGGCTCATGAGCGAGCGCATCGAGTGGATCGCCGGCCGCGTGGGGGACGCCGGCGACGCGGGGGCGGCCGGGCTCCCGCAGCGGATCGCCCGCCTCAGGGGCGCACTGACCTGGCGCCTGGAGACCGAGTACCACGAGCGCCTGACGGCGGCCCACGAGCACCTGCACGAGCTGAATGAGCACGTCGAGGCGCTCCAGGCACGGTACGAAGCCTTCGTCAGGTCGCGTCAGGCGGCCACCCACAGCTACGTGGGCTACGACGCCGGCATCACGCGCCTGCGCGAGCGCGTGCGCGCGGCCCTGATGCGGGTCACGATCGTGATGGCGCGGCAGGGCCATGCGATCGAGACCGTGGCGATCAACCAGCTCAAGTCCAGGCGCGAGCGCCTGGTCGCCCAGCAGACGCAGGCGCGGTATGCGGTCGCGGACAGCTACGACCGTGCGACTGCGCTGCAGCAGGCCGGAGCGGGACGCTGATGCGCGCGTACGCCATCGCGATCGCACTCGCGCCGGCGCTGGCAGCCGGCTGCGCCGCCGCGCCGCAGCAGCAGACGCTGGCAAGACTGCACGCGATCGAACCGGACGTCGCGGAAGTGCCGGTGACCGAGGGACTCGAGCAGGCCATGCAGGGCTACCGGCGCTTTCTCGAGGAAACGCCGGAGACCGAGCTGACCCCCGAGGCCATGCGGCGTCTCGCCGATCTGCAGCTGGAAAGGCAGTTCGGCATCCGCGCGGGCGACGGCCGCCCCCGGGAGATGGCCGCGCCGGAGCGCGCTCCCGCATTCACGGACGCGGCACCGGGCGCGCGCCTGCCGGCGCCCGGGACGGCCGATGCGGAGCCCTCGGAGTCCGAGCAGGACTTCGAGCGGCGAACCACCGCGGCGTTCGAGGTGCCTGCCGCCATGCCCGGCGACGCGGATGCAGCGGGACCGCTGGAGGCGATCGCGCTCTACGACCGGCTGCTGAAGGAATACCCGGACTACGAGCACAACGACAAGGTGCTGTACCAGAAAGCCCGTGCCTACGACGAACTCGGCCGCACCGAAGAAGCGATGGAGACCATGGTGCAGCTGATCAGCAGGCATCCGCAGTCCGCGCACTACGACGAAGTGCAGTTCCGCCGCGCGGAGTTCCAGTTCACGCGCAGGCAATACCGCGCCGCCGAGGACACCTATTCGACGATCACCGCGCTGGGTCCCGACTCGACGTTCTACGAGCTTGCCCTCTACAAGCTCGGCTGGTCGCTCTACAAGCAGGAGCAGTACGAAGAGGCGCTGCACAAGTACGTGGCGCTGCTCGACCACAAGGTCTCGATCGGCTACGACTTCGACCAGCAGCACGAAGAGGAGGACGAACGTCGCGTCACGGACACGTTCCGCGTCATCAGCCTGAGCTTCAGCTACCTCGGCGGGTCGGACGACGTGCGGGATTACTTCTCGGCCTACGGGCACCGCAGCTACGAGGACCGCGTCTACCAGAATCTCGGCGAGTACTACCTGAGCAAGCTGCGGTACGACGACGCGGCCAAGACCTACCGGACATTCGTGGAGCTCAATCCGTTCCACCGCGCCGCGCCGCATTTCGGCATGCGTGTCGTCGAGATCTTCACGCAGGGCGGATTCCCGATGCTGGTGCTCGAGGCCAAGAAGGACTTCGCGACGCGCTACGGGTTGCAGTCCGAGTACTGGCGTCACCACGCGCCCGGGGAGTCGCCGGCGGTGCTGGCGCTGGTCAAGGGCAACCTGAAGGACCTTGCGAATCATTACCACGCCGAGTACCAGAATCCCGCGCTCGCCGATCAGCAGCGGGACCATTACGCCGAAGCCCGGCACTGGTACGGCGAGTATCTCGCGTCCTTCCCGTCGGACCCCGAGGCGCCGGCGATCAATTACCAGCTCGCGGACCTGCTGCTCGAACAGCGCGAATTCGGCGAGGCCGCGAGAGAGTACGAGCGCACGGCCTACGACTACCCGGCGCACGAACGATCGGCGGCGGCGGGCTATGCCGCCGTCTTCGCGCACCGGGAACAGCTGAAGGTCGCGGGCGAGGCACTCCAGGAAACGGTCCAGCGCGACACCATCACGAGCTCGCTCCGGTTTGCCGACACCTTCCCGCAGCACGAGCATGCCGCCGCCGTCCTGGGCGCGGCCGCCGACGGACTGTACGAACTGAAGGATCTGCGGCCGGCCATCGATGCCGCGCGCCGCGTGATCGACGACTACCCGGGCGCCGACGCCGCCATCCGCCGGTCCGCGTGGATCGTGGTCGCGCACGGGTCGTTCGACCTCGCCGAGTACGCGCCGGCCGAGCAGGCCTACGCCGAAGTGCTCGCGATGACGCCGGCGCAAGACGACTCCCATGCTGCATTCGTCGACAACCTGGCCGCCTCGATCTACCGGCAGGGCGAGCTGGCCAATGCGGCCCAGGACTATCGCGCGGCAGCCGACCACTTCCTCCGCATCCGCCGGACCGCCCCGACGTCCGCGATCCGCGCGACTGCGGAGTACGACGCGGGCGCGGCGCTCATGCGGCTCGAGGACTGGAACGCGGCCGCGGGCGTGCTGGAGGCGTTCCGGCAGGCGCACCCGGAGCACGAGCTCGAACGCGAGGCGACGCGGCAGATTGCGCTTGCCTACCACGAAAGCGGCCAGCACGCGCGCGCGGCCGACGAATACGACCGCATCGCCAGCGAGGCCACGGATCCGGCGGTGCGCGCCGATGCGCTGCTGGTCGCGGGCGACCTCTACACTCAGGCGGCTGCGCCGGATCGCGCGCTCGCCGTATATGCGCGCTACGTCGCCGAATTCGCATTCCCGGTCGACACGGCGGTCGAGACGCACTTCAAGATGGCCTCCATCCACCAGGGGGCGCGCGACCAGGCGAGCTACCACCAGGAGCTGTCGGAGATCGTCCGGATCGACGCGGCCGCGGGCGCGGACCGGACCGACCGCACGCGCACGCTGGCGGCCCGGTCGGCGCTGGTGCTCTCGGAGCAGCTCCACGGCGAGTTCGTCGCGGTCCAGCTGCTGCAGCCCTTCGAGGCCAGCCTGCAGGAGAAGAAGAGGCTGATGGATCAGGCGCTCGAATCGCTGGCCAAGCTGGTCGACTACGAGGTCGCCGAGGTGACCGCAGCCGCGACCTATTACATGGCCGAAACCTACAACGAATTCAGCCGCGCGCTGACCGATTCGCAACGGCCGACCGATCTCGAAGCCGCGGAGCTCGAGGAGTACGAACTGGCCCTCGAAGAAGAGGCGTTTCCGTTCGAGGAGAAGGCGATCGACGTGCACGAGAAGAATCTGGAGCTGCTGCGCGCCGGCATCTTCAACGTGTGGACCGAGCGGAGCCTGGGCAGGCTGGCCGTGATGATGCCCGGCCGCTACGCCAAGAACGAGATCAGCAGCGGCTTCCTGGGCTCGATCGGCAGCTATGCCTACCGGTCGCCCGCGCCGCCGCAGCCGGCGCCGCCGGTCATCGACGAGAGAGTGACGGCACATGCGAACCCGCAGTGAATCCGCCATGAAGGCCACGACGATCCTGGCCTGCGCCGGTCTGGCGCTGGCGGCGGCGGCGACCGCCGCGGGCGCGGCGACGGGCGCGGACCGTCAGGCGGCCAGGCGCATCCCGCGCGTCGAGGTCGAGCACGACGCGTCGGGCTTCACGATCACGCAGCAGGTGCGCATGAGCGCGGCCATGCGCGCCCAGTACGAGGCGGCCGTGCGCCTGTTCGAGGACGCCAGGTACGAGCAGGGCATCGCCCTGCTGCTCGAGGTGATCGAACTCGCGCCCGATGCGACCGCGGTGCACATCGATCTCGGCATCGCGTATGGGCGCATCGGGCAGCTCGACCGGGCCGAGGCAAGCCTGCTGAGGGCGCTGGAGCTGAACTCCCAGCATCCGGTCGCCTACAACGAACTTGGAATGGTGCAGCGGCGCCTGGGGCGGTACGCCGAGGCCCGCGCCAGCTACGAGAAGGCGCTGGCGCAGTTCCCGGATTTCCATTTCGCGCACCGCAATCTCGGGATCCTCTGCGACCTGTATCTCGGCGACGCGGAATGCGCCTTGCGACATTACGGTGTCTACGCGCGCACCGTCCCCGATGATGCGGAAGTCGGGAAATGGATCGCCGATCTCAGTGCGCGCGCGGCTCCGCAGGAGGCCCCATGATCGCGAAAACGCTGTGCCTGTCACTGATGCTGGCGGCGGGCGGCGCGCTGGCGGACGAGGCCGCCGCGCCGGCACCGGCTGCGAGCGAGACCGTGGCGGCGGCCGCCGCCGACGGCGGCACCAAGCGGCTCTCGGGCATGTCGATCCTGGGCAATCAGGAGGCGCCGAAGTCGCTCGTGATCGTGCCCTGGAAGAGCTCCGAGATCGGCGACTCGCTCGGCATCTCGGCGATGCTGGACGGCTCGCGTCGCCCGGTCGACAAGGACGTTTTCATGCGCGAGCTCGCGTATTACGAGATCCGTTCGGAATGAGTACTGGAGGCCCGAAGTACAGGAGGGTTGGACGATGGATGCCTTTTATTCGATGGTGAGGTTCTTCTTGGACGGGGGTGCGTTCATGTACCCGATCCTGATCGTGTTCGCCGTAGGCGCCGCGATCGCGATCGAGCGCTACATCACGCTCTCCGTCGTCACGCGCAGGAACGCGAGCATGTGGAACACGCTCGAGCCTGCGCTGGCGAGCGGTGACTTCGAGAAGGCGCGGCAGATGACCAGTGCGGACACGTCGACGGTGTCGCGGCTGCTGGGCATGGGGCTGGCGCGGCAGGGAGCCGTGCGGCGCCGGGAGGACATCGAGATCGCGATGGAAGAGAGCATGATGGAGATCATCCCGCAGCTCGAGAAGCGCACCGGCTATGTGGCGCTCGGCGCCAGCATCGCGACGCTGCTCGGCCTGCTGGGCACGATCATCGGCCTGATCCAGGCGTTCACGGCGGTGGCCAACGCCAATCCGGCCGAGAAGGCCGACCTGCTCTCGGCGAGCATCTCGGTGGCGATGAACACGACGGCGTTCGGGCTCATGGTCGCGATCCCGCTGCTCGTCAGCCACTCGGTGCTCACCGCCAAGACCGGGCAGATCGTGGACAGCCTGGAAATGGCGTCGGTCAAGGCGCTGAACGTGATCACGACGATGGCGAAGCGCCAGGTCACGGAGTAACGGCCATGGCCCTGGCACACCATTACAGGCGCCGCCACAAGGAGGCGCCGGACCTGGACACGACCACCTTCATGAACCTGATGGTCGTGCTGGTGCCATTCCTGCTGATCACGGCGGTGTTCTCGCGCATCACGATCGTCGAGCTGGACCTGCCGAGCGCGCAGAGCGCCGCGCCGTCGCAACCGACGTTCCGCGTCGAAGTGGTCGTCCGGGAGAACGGCCTCGAGATCATGGACGGCGTCAACGTGATCGCGGCGCTGCCCAAGGTCGACCAGGACTACGACCTGGCGAAGCTGTCGGAGTACCTGGTGGAGATCAAGCGCCAATACCCGGCCAAGGAGGACGCTTCGGTGCTGCTCGAGCCGGACATCGAATACGACCACCTGATCCAGGTTATGGACGTCGTCCGGGGCGTCGACACGCATGACGGCCTCCACGCCATGCGTGCGGACCTGTTCCCGTCGATTTCGATCGGAGATGCGCCATGAAAACCTCACGCCGGATCGCGCGCATGTCGCGCAACCAGCGCCACGTCGCCAGGCTCAGCCTGACGTCGCTGATGGACGTGTTCACGATCCTCGTGTTCTTCCTGCTGGTCAACTCGGCCACCAGTGAGGTGCTCCAGCAGCCGAAACAGATCACGCTGCCGGATTCCATCGTCGAAGCCAAGCCGCGCGAGACCGTCGTGATCTTCATCGGCAAGGAGGACGTGCTGGTCCAGGGCGTGCCGGTCGCGCGCGTCGCCGACATCCGGCAACTCGAGGACTCGGAGATCGAACCGGTCAGCGTGCGCCTGGCCGAGCTGCGCGACAGCGTCATCGGTCTCAGCACGCGGGCGGTCGCCGAAAGCCAGGAGATCACCGTGCTGGCCGACAAGTCGATCCCCTTCAGCGTCGTCAAGAAGGTCATGGCGACCTGCACGGGCCAGGGTTACACGCGGGTCTCGCTGGCCGTCGTCCAGAAAGCGCCGCAGGCCTCCTGAGGAGGGTTGACCCAGTGAACGGAATGCAGTCTCAGGAAGAACAGGCGCTGCGTGCCCGCGTCGCCGAGGCCCGCGCCAAGCTGCAGGGAATGGAAGGCGAACTCGGCGCCGTGGATCGCGAGGTCGAGGACCTCGCGCCGCAGCGCGCGCACCACGAACTGCTCGGTCAGGCCTGTGCGTCGCTGGACAGGCTGGGCGAGCTCGGCGTCGCCTCCCTGTTCTGGGGCGAGGGCGTCGATCCGGCCAGGGCTGCGCGCCAGCTCGGGAACGCGCGGGCGCGACTCGACGCCTTCCAGGCCCAGCTCGACGCGCTGGACCAGCGGCGCAGGGCGATCCTGGGCCGCATCGCCGGACAGCAGGACGCGCTCGAACTGCTCGGCGTGGACCTCTATTACGCGCGCGAGGACGAGGAGCGCCGCAAGCTCGAATGGGTCGTCGAGCGCGACATCGGGCCCGCGCCACGGCGCCCGTCGGTCATGGCCTGGGCGCGGGGCGGCGAGGAGGACCGGCGCTGGCGCAAGGCGCTCGCCGCTTCGCTGCTGGTCAGTATCCTGCTCGGCTCGGCGCTGCCGATGATCGAGCTGCCGTTGCCGAGCCCCTTCCAGCCGGAGGACGTGCCGAAGCGGCTGGCCCAGCTCGTGCGGGAAGAGCGCGCAAAGCCCTTGCCTCCGCCGCCGCCGGTCGAGGAGCGGCCACGCGAGGATCAGCCCACCGAGCAGAAACCGAAGCCGGCGCCGGAGACGCAGCCCGTCGAGCGTCCGCTGCCGCAGGAGCTGCCGGCGCTCGCCGCGGAGGAACCGCCGAAGAAGTCGGTCGAGAAGGCGGGCCTGCTGGCCTTCCGCGACGCGTTCGCGAGCCTCGCCAGGGATACGGCGGCGCCGCGCCTGGGTTCCGAGGCGCGCATCAGCAGCGCCGACGACGCTTCCCGTGGAGTCACGACGCGATCCATGCTGACGACGAACGCGCCCGGATCGAGCGGCGGCATCAATCTCGCGTCCCTGAGCCGCGGCCTCGGCGGCGGGGGCGGGGGCGGCGCCGGTGCGCTGCAGGGCGTGCAGGTGGGCCGCGCGACGAGCGCGCTCGGCGGAATCGGCGAGGGCGACCGGCCGGTCGCGCGCGCCGGCGCCGGCGCCACGCGCACCGACGAGGAGATCCAGATCGTCTTCGACCGCTACAAGGCCGCGCTCTACCGGCTCTACAACCGGGAGCTGCGCAAGGACCCGACCCTGCGCGGCCAGATGATCCTGCGGCTCACCATCGAGCCCGACGGCAGCGTGTCGATGTGCGTGCTGCACGCGAGCGACATGAACGCGCCGGACCTGTCGGATCAGGTCGTGGCCAGGGTCCGGACGATCAATTTCGGCGCGAAGGATGACGTGCAGGCCCTGACGATCGTCTATCCGATCGACTTCCTGCCGGCGGCCTGACGGCCCGGGAGGCCTCGAGCATCACGACCACACAGTGACGATGTGACAAGGGCAAAGCCGCCGAAAGGCGGCGACGCAAAGTCACCGGTCTAAAGGGCCACGGGCCCCATGACAGCGGGACCGCCGCAATCCGGTCTGAAGAACGGACTGCCTCGGTTCCACAGGCGACGGAGTCGCCCGGTGAGCGGAACGAGGGCACAGATGACTGCGACGGGTGCAAACGGTGTGAAGCGAACGGGCAGCCGCAAGGCCGGCTGGCTGCTCGGTTGCGTGCTGCTGCTGGGCGCGGTCTTCTCGGCACGCGCCGAGAACTGCTCCGATTATCCCGGCGGCCTGCTCGACGGCGCCGCCGGCACCCCCGACCCCACGCAGTTGCAGATCGACCGCGACTGCACCATCCGCAACTACCCGCAGTCCAATCCGTTCGACTCCAACATCAACTTCTTCAGCGAGCCCAACGACCCGGACGTCCAGCGCTACCTGGTCGTGTTCGACAACGTCCATTACACGGGCCAGATGTCGTGCAACGACAACGATAACCACAACCACCGGATCTGGTTCGTCAACGGCACGATCGCCACCAATCTCCAGCCACAGTGCCGGAGCCTCTTCATCCCGGTGGAGAAGATCGACAAGCAGAATCCGGCGGGCACGACGACCGCCACGATCGGCGTGCCCTTCACCTATTCCCTCACCATGCCGGTGCTGTGGGACCCGCTGACCGGCACCGTCATCAACGGCCAGGGCTCGCTCGACGACCTGCACGGCGTCACCGTCACGGACAACCTCAACGAGTCGGCCGCCGTGCTCACCTACGTGAGCCACGTCGCCTACTGGGAGGGAACCGGGACGCCGCTGGTCCAGGGCACGGACTACTCGTTCACGAACGTGGGCGGGGTCCTCACCTGGGAGTTCGGCAATTTCGGTATCGTCATCCCGGCCGGCGAGCAGATCGTCATCGAGCTCACCGTCGTGCTCGAAGACGACCCGGCCAACGTGAACGGCCTGCAGTTCATCAACACGGCCCGCTGGGACTTCGGCCGGCTGATTGACGGCATCTTCTTCGAACCGCTGCCCGGCGAGAACGGCATCTCCCCGCCGTTGACGATCGCGGCGCCCGAGCTCGTGGTCACCAAGACGGGGCCGGCGACGCTGAATCTGGGCCAGTGGGGTACGTTCACGATCGACGTCCACAATACCGGGCTCACGGACGCCTGGGACGTCACGCTGCAGGACCTGTTCCCCGACGGCCCGACGGGCGGCATGTGCAATCTCACGCCGGAGATCCTGAGCGCGCAGGTCTTCGCGGCCGACGGCGTCACGCCGGTCCCGGGCAAGGGCCCGCTGGTGGCGGGCACCGATTACACCTTGAGCTACAACGGCCCGCCGGCCTGCGAACTCACGCTGGCGATGCTGACGGCCGCGGCCGTGATCGGCCCGGACGAGCGCCTGGTCGTCACTTATCGCAGCCAGCTCGACGCGGACACGCAGGACGGCATCACGCTGACCAACATCGCGGGCGCGGTCCGGTGGTTCAACGGCGACAGCAGCAATGCCGGGCGGGTGCCCTATGTGCGCACGCTCACCGACGGCACGGTCGGCGTGGCGGATCACGAGGACGCGCACACCGTCGCCGTGGAGCTGCTGGGCTATTTCTTCGAGAAGTCGGTCGCGAACGTCACCAGCGGGGCGAATCCTGCCACGACGGCGGCCCCGGGCGACCGGCTGCGTTACACGCTGCGCCTGCACACCATCACGGACGACATCCTCGATTTCTCGTTCCGCGACGAGCTGGACGCGCTGAACGTGCCGCCGGCCTTCGCGCCGGGCACGCTCGCCATCGTCAGCACGCTGCCGCCGGGCGCCGTGAACAACAGCAGCGCCACCGGCGGGGCGAGCGGAACCGGCCTGATCGACGTCGGCAACATGAACCTGCCGGCCGGCTCGGAGCTCTCGATCCAGTTCGAGATCACGCTCTCCGCGGCCGTCGCCGACGGCTTCGTCGTCACCAACCAGTCGCAGCTGATCGTGGACGGCTCGCTGCTGGCGCTGAGCGACGATCCCAATGTCAACGGCCAGTCGGACCCGCTGGTCGGGGGCGACGAAGATCCGACGCGGGTGCTCATCGTCGTGCCGCGCCCGGCCGCACTGCTCAAGGCCAATACGCAGGCGACCGCGTCGGTCGGCGAGGAATTCCGCTACCGCATCACCGTGCCGTCGCAGCCCTTCGAGTTCCCGATCTACGACGTGCGCATCCTCGACGACCTCGGGGCCTCCGCGGCGGACCTGCGCTTCGTGAGCGTCACCAAGGTCTCCGGATCGCAGCCGTGGACGCCCGTGAACATCGGCACCGCGACCAACCTCGTGATCGTGGACCCGACGATCGGCATCGACATCCCGGCGGGCGAGCAGATCGTCATCGAGATCGCAGTCGTGCTCGAGAACACGCCGACCAACGTGATCGGGCTGCAGTTCACGAACACGGCCGCCTACACCTACCGCACGATCAACGGCAGTCCGGCGAGCGAGGAGCCCGGCGATCCGGGCACGACGCCGCCGATGACGATCGTCGGACCCGACCAGCTCACGCTCGAGAAGGACGGCCCGCCGGCGCTCAACATCGGCGAGATCGGCACCTTCCGGCTCGACGTCGCCAATCCGAGCAGCGGCACCGCCTGGGGGCTCACGATCACCGACTTGCTGCCGGACACGGCGTCCGGCGGCATGTGCGAGACGGCGCCGGCGCAGATCACGGCGCAGGTGTTCGCTTCCGACGGCGTCACGCCCGTGTCGCCGCCGCTGGTCGCCGGCACCGACTTCACGACGAACTTCAGCGGCGCGCCGCAATGCGTGCTGACGATCACGATGACCTCGGCGGCCGGCGCCATCGATCCGGGCAACCGCCTGATCGTGACGTACCAGTCCCGGCTGGACGCGGACACCGAGCGTGATGCGACGCTCACGAACATCGCCGGCGCGACCGAGTGGTTCAGCGCCGACCCCGCCAATCCGGCCGGCGCCGGCGAGCTGGTGACATTCACGCGCGTCCTGACCGACGGTACGGTCGGGGTCCTCGACCACGAGGACGCGCACACGGTGCTCGCCAACCGCCCGTCGTTGCGGTTCGAGAAGACCGTGGCCAACGTGACGACCGGTGCGGACCCGACCAGCACGGCGCGCCCCGGCGACCGGCTCCGGTACACGCTCGAGGTCGAGAACCTGTCCGGCGAGGCGGTCGCGGATTTCGCGCTGGTCGACGAAATCGACCGACTCAACGCCGTGCCGGCATTCGCGGCCGGCTCGCTGGCGATCGTGACGGCGCCGCCCGGCGCCGACACCTCGAACACCGATCCGAACGGCGGCGCGAGCGGCACCGGTCTCCTTGATGTCCGCAACCTGGCGCTGGCCGCGTCCGGCGGCAGCGTCACGGTCGTCTTCGAGATCACGCTCGCACCCGTCATCGCCAACGGCACGGTGGTGCTGAACCAGTCGCTCTACACCGTGAATGGGGTGACCGCGGCGCTGAGCGACGACCCGAATGTCAATGGTCCCGCCGACCCGGACATTCTCGGCGACGAGGACCCGACCCGCGTGGCGATCGTGTCCGCGCCGAGTTTCGTGGTGCAGAAGATATCGACGGATCTCACCGGCGACCCGAACGTGCTGCTCGCCGGCGAGACGCTGCGTTACACGATCACGGTCCGGAACATCGGTACGGATCACGCGACGGAAGTGGTGCTTCGCGACCAGATACCCGTCAACACCAGCTACGTCGCGGGCAGTACGACCCTCAATGGCTCGCCGGTCGCGGACAGCGGCGGTCAGTCGCCGCTGGTGAACGGCATGCTGATCCACTCGCCGGCCGATCCGACGCCGGGGTCGATGCCGGCCGACCCGACCGGCGCGCCGGCCACGATGGCGACCATCACGTTCGACGTCGTCATCGATCCGACCGTCGTCGACGGCACGGTGATCTCGAACCAGGGCTTCGTGACGAGCAACCCCGGCGGCGTCGTCGACCATCCCTCGGACGATCCGGGCACGCCAATCCCGGACGATCCGACGCTCGACGTGGTCGGCAACCTGCCGCTGCTGTTCGCCGACAAGCGCGCGGCGCTCTCCACCGATCTCGGCACGCCCGGCATCGTCGATCCGGGCGACGTGCTGCGTTACACGATCACGGTCTTCAACATCGGCACGATCCCGGCGACCGGCCTCGTGCTGACCGACGCGGTGCCGGCCAACACGACCTATGTCGCGAACTCGACGTTCCTCGACGGCGCGCCGGTCGGCCAGCCCGATGGCGGCGTCCCGCCGCTGGCGGCCGGCATCGACCTCGGCACGCTCGCGGCCGGCGAG
>DASTOQ010000024.1:0-10270 GCA_035720205.1 Steroidobacteraceae bacterium
AGCAGCCAGCGCGTGCCGGGATGGAACAGCTGCGCGGCGACGGGCACCGTGGCCGCCGCGACCATGGTCGCGAGCCCGGCAAAGCCGCTCACCATCGCGACCAGCAGCCACGCGGCGAGCGCGACCGGGACCGTGGCCGGCGCGAGCGCGGCCAGCGCGCCGATCAGGGTGGCGCCGCCCTTGCCGCCGCGGAACTCGTGATAGAGCGGCCAGACATGGCCCGCGACCGCCGCCGCTGCGCAGGCCGCCGCCAGCCATTCACGGCTGAGCATGGGGTCCGCCGCGACGCCCGGCAGGGCGAGCCCCGGCAGCCAGCCCGCCGCAAGCCAGCCCTTGCCCAGGTCCACGACGACCGTGGCGAAGGCGAACCAGAATCCCTGGGTGCGCAGCGCGTTCGTGCCGCCCGCGTTCCCGCTGCCCTGCTCGCGGATGTCGACGCCCTTCAGCGCGCCGACGGCGAGCGCGCCCATCACGGAGCCGAGCAGGTAGGCGATCAGCGTCTTGAGGCCGAGTTCCAGCACGGCGAAATTCTATCAGCGGCGTTCGCGCGGCAGGAAAACCTCGGCGATCATGCAGCGCACGCTGCCGCCGCCATGCCGCTCGATCACCGGGATCGCCCCCGTCACGATGCGGCCGTGGCGCTCGAGCGCGGCGCGGGCCGCAGCCGGCAGGCTGGCCCAGGCCGCCTCCGACATCGCGATCAGCTGCGCGCCGTCCCGCGAGCGCAGCGCGAGCAGGTTGCCCGCGAATCCGTGCATCGCGCCGGCGCCGATCTCGATCGGCTCATGCCCGGCAGCGGCGAG
Source organism: Steroidobacteraceae bacterium (assembly GCA_035720205.1). Lineage (GTDB taxonomy): Bacteria > Pseudomonadota > Gammaproteobacteria > Steroidobacterales > Steroidobacteraceae > SCUD01. The sequence continues at coordinate 804 of DASTOQ010000024.1, forward strand.
CCCGCCGAGCACCGCCATGCGTTCGCCCGCGTCGGGAATGGCCTCCGCGCAGACCACGGCGAAGCCCTCGCCGATCGCCATCATCACGTTGGTGTGATAGAGCGGCTCCGCCGCCGGCCCGCGGGCGTCGAACACGACGGTGCGGTAGCCGAGGCGCGCGGCGAAGTCGGCGAGCGCCGCCGCGGTCGTGCGCGGCGAGCGGCAGGCGTAGGCGATCCGGTGGCAGCGGTCGAGCACCAGGCTGCCGGTCCCTTCCAGGAACTCGCCGCGCGATTCCCAGCCGGAAAGATCCACGGTCCGGGCGATGCGGAATCCCGCGTCGCGCAGCCGTTCGACCAGCTCGGGGCGGCGCTCGGCCCGCCGCGACGGCGCCATCATCGGGTACAGCACGGCCGTGCCGTCGGCATGGAAGCTGACCCAGTTGTTCGGGAAGCAGGCGTCCGGCTTCGGCGGGTCGGGCGTGTCTTCGGCGACGTGGACCTCGACGCCGGCCGCGCGCAGCTTCTCCACCAGTCCGTCGAATTCGCGCCACGCGGCGGATGCCGCGCCGGCACCGGCGTCGCCCTGCTGGAAGCGGTTCGACTCTGCGGTTTCCGGGTTCGCGCCGAAGCGCGCGGGCCGGATCATCAGCACGGCGTCCGCGCACTGGCGCTCCGCGGCAGCTGGCGCATTCATGGCGCCAGTCTAGCAACGATGGCGGCACGCAAAGAAAAAGGGCGCGGCGGTCGCCCGCCGCGCCCTCCGCGGGCGATTGCCTCAGAACTCCAGGCGGATGCCGAACTGCACCTTCCACACCGACGGCAGCGCCGCCAGCGAGTTGAAGGGGGCGACCGGGCCCGACTGCCCGGAACGCGGGCGGTAGACATAGCAACTCGCGGCGCCGCCCGGGCAGCCGGTGGTCGCGATGCGGTTGACGTCCACGACCGGCGTGACGTAAGGGAAGCTGACCTGCCGCAGCTGGCCCCAGTCCGAGTTGATCATGTTGGCGAAATTCTCGATGTCGAGGGTCAGCGCGCCGCGCACGCGGCCCCAGACCGGCAGCTCCTGCTTGATACGCAAGTCGAGGATCGAGAGCCATGGGCTCGTGAAACCGTTGCGCGGCGTGATGCGACCGCGGTACTTCTCGAGCCCCTGGTTGACGATATAGGCCTCCATGTCCGACGCGAACTGCGCGGAGCGCGCCGGATTCACCACACTTGTCGATGTGCAACCAGGCACCACGGGATTCCCCGGGTCCGGGCCGACGTCGCCGCTCGTGCAGGTGGCCTCGAAGATCACGTCGCCGTTCGGCACGTAGAACAGGTGCCGCTGGCGCGCGCCCTGGCGCGGGTCGCCCCACACGCCCTGCGGCGTGCCGCCGCCGAAGGTGTAGCTGAACGGGCGGCCCGAGCGGCGCTCGCCGACCAGCGCGATGCTGGTCTCGTAGTCGCCGAAGAACGCCTTGCGCCAGGTGAATGCGCCCTTGAACTGGTGCTCGATCTCGTAGTTCGAGGTCGACAGCCCGGGGTCGTTCGGGTCCGCGGTGGCGAGGTTGTCCCAGTTCGACGACGCCGTGGAGCTGGTGCCCGGGTTCACGTCCTTGATGTCCTGGTAGCCATAGGCCAGGTAGGCGTCGAAGCGGCCCGCGCGCGTGCGCCAGGTCTTGGCCGCGTCGATCGTGAACACCGTGCCCTCGCCCTCGCTGGTGTTGGTCAGCATCAGGTCCTGGATCGAGCCGCTGGTGCGGCCGTCCGGCGCCGGGCTGTAGCGCGGCCGTCCGTCCGGCGCGGTGCCGGTCTGCACCAGGCGGATGTCCTGCCACAGCACCTCGTCCTTGACGCGCGAGATGATCAGGTCTGCCGACATCTCGATGTCCCAGGGCAGCGTGTGCTTGACGCCCAGGTTCCAGCGGTACTGCGACGGGACCTCGAAATCCGGCGAGATCGAATTCACCGGGCCGTCGTTCTGCAGGCCCGAGTGGAAGGCCAGCACCTCCGGCGGCAGGTCGAAGCCGTCGATCGGGTGCATGCCGTCGCTGTTGAGCGCGAACGGCGCGAGCGCGGCGTTGGTCGTGGATGACACGTTGGTCTGCACGATCACGACGCCGTCGTTCGAGAAGCTGTTTGAAACCCAGACATTCGGCGTGCCGCCGCCAAACAGGCCCCAGCCCCCGTAGATCGTGGTCTCCGGGCGCCACTGCCAGTTGAAGCCGATGCGCGGCATGATCAGGTCGCGGCCATCCAGCGTCTCGAGGTTGTTGAAGCCGTAGCGCGACTGGAAGTTGGTGTTGAGCGGCGGCGTGTCGCTGCTCGAGAACTTGTCCATGCGCACGCCGGCCTGGATCTTGAAGTCCGGCGTGACTTGCCACTCGTCCTGGACGTAGATGCTGTCCACGTCGTAACTGAAGATCGCCGCGCCGTCGTTGGCGTCGTTGGTGAACGCGTTGGTGTAGTTGAAATTGGTCGCCGGGCCCTGGTTCTGGAAGTTCGTGATGCTGCTGAAGATGTACTGTCCCTGGCTGCGCGGCACGAAGATGTTGAAGATGTCGAGCATCTCGCGCTCGTAGCCCACCGTCATGGTGTGGTCGCCGAGGAAGAAGTTGCCCTTCAGCTTGATGGTGTCGAGGTCGTTGGCCAGGGAATTCGCATGCCGGAATTCGTCCGGCCCGATGAACATCGTGCCGCCGGTCGGCGTGCGGATCTGCATTTCCGCGAACTCGGTGCCCTGCAGCGAGTCCTGGCCCGTGTCGACTTCCTTGCGCGCCACCTTGATCTCGGTCGAGAACCACTCGTTCCAGTCCGAGAACAGCTGCAGCGAGGTGGACTCCATCAGGATCGCGCGGTTGTACCAGTTCGACGGCGCCGAGATCCGGTTCTGCGAGGTGCTGTTGTTCGAGGTGATGACCTCGTTGCCCTCGGTGCGCTGCCAGGCCAGCGAGGCGCGGTGGTCGTCACTGATGTTCCAGTCGAGCTTGGCGAGGATCTTCTCGTCTTCCTCGGGCAGCGTGTCGGTGCGCGTGCCGACGTCGAATCCGTAGACGTTCAGCGCGATGGCGACGATCTGGTCGTACTCGGCCTGCGTGATACCCGCGACCGTGACCGGGAAGTTCGAGCCGGCCGGGCCGAATTCCTGCGGCGCGACCTTGTCGAGCTTCTCGTAGCTGCCGAAGAAGAACAGCTTGTCCTTGATGATCGGGCCGCCGAAGGTGCCGCCGTAGGTCTCCTCCTCGAAGATGAAGGAGAGGTTGCGGTCCTTGCTGCGGTCGCCGACCAGGCCGTCGTCGCCCTTGTAGTAGAAGGCGGAGCCGCTGAACTCGTTGGTGCCGGACTTGGTCACCACGTTGATGGTCGAGCCGCGGAAGGCCGAGTACTCGACCGAGAACGGCGCGGTCAGGATCGAGACCGCTTCGATCGCGTCCACCGACAGCGGGCTGCGCTGGGTCGGGTAGCCGTTGTTGTTGAGGCCGAAGTCGTCGCTCTGGCGCACGCCGTCGATGGTGACGCTGTTGTAGCGGTTGTTGACGCCCGCGACTTCGAGCGCGTCGGAATTCGTCGGGTCGACCCAGGCCTTCGGATCGAGGCGCACCACGTCCTTGATGTCGCGGCTGATGGACGGCAGCTGACTCACGTCCTGGGAGCCGAAGCGGCTGCCCGCGCCGATCGTGACGTCGCGCTCGGAGGCGCCCGTCACCTCGACGCCGGCGAGCTGCGTGATCGGCTGCGCGACCAGCGTCACCGAGCTGCGCTGCGCGAGCTGGGTGTAGAGGTCCTCGACCACGGCATCCTGGTTGCCCTCGGACCGCGCGGTCACGCGGTAGGGGCCGCCGACGCGCAGGCCGGTCGCCGAGAACTGGCCCGACGCGTTGGTCGTCGCACTCGAGGTCGTGCCGGAGGGCACGTGCAGGATCTCGACCTGCGCGCCCGCGATCGGCTGGCCGTTCGCGCCGACGACGAAACCGGTGAGCTGCGAGGCCGTTTCCTGCGCCTGCGCGAGCGGCGCAACGGCGAGCGCGATCGCCAGGCCTGCCCCCACGGCAACGGCTGGAGCGGAGAGGATTGACGAGACGGCGGCGGCGAGTCGGGCCGAGCGGCGGCGATCGGACATGGATGTGGCTCCCCTAAATTTCCCTAAACGCAACAGATACCGGCATTGCGCCGGCATCACGTTAGTGCCGGAATGTTACAACCTGTCGGCCGCCAATGGCGACACGAAAAACGGCTTGTTGCGCGCACTCCACACCCGCCCGACGCCTGGCAGGCGCGATCCCTGCAACGACAACGGCTTGGCGCTTTTTCTTGAGCGCGTCTCGATGTCCGCGGCGGCCTGGTGCTTCAGGCGGCCAGCCGCAGGGCCGCCTTCTCCGCGATCATGATCGTGGGAGCGTTGGTGTTGCCGCCCGGCAGCGCCGGCATCACGGACGCATCCACGACCGAAATGCCCTCGACGCCGCGCAGGCGCAGCGCGGCGTCCACGACGGCCATCTCGTCGAGGCCCATGCGGCAGGTTCCGACCGGGTGGTAGATCGTGTCGGCGCGGCGGCGGATCCGCTGCGCCAGCGCGTCGTCGGACTGGCCTTCCTCCGCGAACATCTCCTCGCCGCGGAAGCGGTCGAGCGGCGCCGAGTGCAGGATCTCCCGCGCCGCCTTGACGCCCGCCAGCAATGCCTGCAGGTCCGAGTCCTCGCCGAGGTAATTGGGATCGATGCGCGGCGCGTCGCGCGGGTCGGCGGAGCGCAGCCGCAGGCTGCCGCGGCTCGCAGGGCGCAGCGCCGCGACGTGGCAGGAAATGCCGTAGCCGTGGTGCAGGCGCCGGGCGTGGTCGTCCACCAGCCCGTTCAGGAAATGCAGCTGGATGTCGGGGCGCTCGAGCTCAGGGCGCGTTCGCAGGAAGGCGCCCGCCTCCGCGAAGTTGGTGGTCAGCAGGCCGCGGCCCTCGCGACGCCAGCGCAGGTAGCCGGGGATGGCGCGCAGCGCGGTGCGCAGCGTGATGCCCATCAGCGAAGGATCCGAGGAGCGGTACACGAGCGCGAGATCCACGTGGTCCACGAGATTCGCGCCGACGCCGGGCAGCTCGTACCGCAGCTCGATGCCGTGGCGCTCGACTTCCTCGCGTGGCCCGATGCCCGAGAGCAGCAGCAGCTGCGGCGAGCCGAAGACGCCCGCGGACAGCACGACCTCCCGCCCCGCGGCGATGCAGAGGCGCTGTCCGCCGCGCAGCACCTCGACCCCCGTGCAGCGGCGCCCCTCGAGCAGCAGCTTCGTCGCGAGCGCGCCGGTCAGCACCGTCAGGTTCGACCGCGCGAGTGCGGGGTGCAGGAACGCGACCGATGCGGAACAGCGCCGTCCGCGGCGCTGCGTCACCTGGTAGAGCCCGGCGCCGTCCTGCTGCGCGCCGTTGAAGTCGTTGTTCGGCGCCAGGCCGCGGCGGATTGCGGCCTCGACGAAGGCATAGGAGGCGGCGACCGGGCTCGCCAGGTCGGAGACGGTGAGCTCACCGCCGGCGCCGTGGAAGCGGTCGGCGCCGCGCTGCTGGTCCTCCGATCGCCGGAACAGCGGCAGCACTTCCTCGTAGGACCAGCCGGGATTGCCCGCCGCCGCCCAGTCGTCGTAGTCGCCGCGGTGCCCGCGCATGTAGACCATGGCGTTGATCGAGCTCGAGCCGCCGAGCACGCGGCCCCGCGGCTGGTAGCCGCGCCTGCCGTTGAGGCCGGGTTGCGGCTCGGTCTGGTACGCCCAGTTGATGCGGTGGCCCGGCACGGTGCGCAGCAGGCCTGCGGGGATGTGGATGAGCGGCGAGCGGTCGCGCGGGCCGGCTTCGACCAGGCAGACGCTGCGCGACGGATCGGCGCTCAGGCGGTTCGCGAGCACGCAGCCGGCCGAGCCGCCGCCGACGATGACGTAGTCGAACCTCACGGGTGACAGCTTGGCGGCCGCGCCCGGAATTGCAACCCCCGGCATCCCACTATGCGCCGGGTCGCGGCTTTGGGTTGCTCACCCCAAAAAAATCAGCGCCGCGGCAGTCGCTAGATCAGGCCGTTCTGCCTGAGCACCGCGTCGACCTCGGCGAAGAAGGACTTCCGGCCCTCGCGCGAGCGGATGTCGATGCGGTCGACCGGGATCTGGTGGATCGGAATCGAGTACTTGCGCTCGCAGACCTGCGGCAGCGTCGTGTAGTAAGCATTGAGCCCGGACAGGAATGCGGCGTCGATGCCGCGTTCCTCCTTGCGCCCGCGCTTCCGGATACGCTTCAGCAGCGTGTCCACGTCCTCGACAGTCAGCATGAAGATGAGGTCCGGGTGCTGGACGTTGCGGTTGAGCCGGTCGAAATACTCGAAATAGAGGTCGAGCTCGCGGTTGTCCATGTGGCCGAGGCCGTGCAGGTACTTGGCGAAGATCTCCGGGTCCTCGTAGAGCGTGCGGTCCTGGATGCAGCTCTTCGGCACGGTCCTGATCAGCTCGTGGTGCTCGACGCGGCGGATCAGGAACTCGAGCTGCAGCGTGAACGACCAGCGCTTCATGCCGGCGTAATAGTCGCGCAGGAAGCGGTTGTCGATTACCGGCTCGTCGAACAGCTCGAAGCCGTAATGCTGGCTGATCAGCTTGGCCGCGGTGGTCTTTCCGGCGCCGATGTTGCCGGCCATCGCAAGGAAGATCTTCCTGTCGGGCGTCGCCATGGGCGCGGTCAGTGGCGGGACGGATTCCGCTCCGGGTGGACGAACGCCGAGTCTGCCAGAAACAATGTCGGCCCATGAACCGGCACCCGCTGCTCGCCCACCCCTCCACCCCGCCCGCCATGAACTGGCGGCTCGAGGCCGGGGCCTGGGGCATCCCGGGCGGCCTCGGCCTGCGCTTCCTGCTCGAGGGCGAGGTCCGGCGCCTGCGCCTCGGCAGCAGCCGTGGCCGCGCGCATGAATTATGGAAGCAGACCTGCTTCGAGGCCTTTCTCGCAGCCGAGGGCAAGCCGGGGTACCTCGAGCTCAACGTCACGCCTTCCGGCGCCTGGGCGGCCTATGGCTTCGAGGCGCGTCGCCAGGGCATGCGGTCCCTCGAGTTGCCGCAGCCACCGGAAATCGCGACGAACCGTGGCGACCGCAGTCTCGAAGTCACCGTACAATTCCGGCTGCCCTTCGCGGCGCCCGCGTGGCGGCTGGGGCTCGCGGCCGTGCTGGAGGAGGATGAAGGCACGATGAGCTACTGGGCCCTGGCGCATCCCGGCCCGCGTCCGGACTTCCACGATCCCGCAGGATTCCTGCTGGAGGTCGCCGCGGCATGAAGTTCGGCATCGACCGGCTGCTCGCCGACCGCGCCGTGCGCAAGCCGCTCGACGGCCGGCGCGTCGCGCTGCTCGCCCATCCCGCTTCCGTCACCGCCGACCTCACGCATGCGCTGGACGCGCTGGCTGCGGTGGAGGATTTCAGGCTGACCGCCGCCTTTGGCCCGCAACACGGGCTGCGCGGCGACAAGCAGGACAACATGGTGGAGTCGCAGGACTACACGGACCCGGCGCACCGCATCCCGGTGTTCAGCCTCTACGGCGAGGTGCGCCGCCCGACTGCGGAGATGATGCAGCACTTCGACGTGCTGCTGGTGGACCTGCAGGACCTCGGCTGTCGCGTGTACACCTTCACCACCACGCTGCGCTACGTGCTGGAAGCCGCGGCGGAGCATCGCAAGGCCGTGTGGGTGCTCGACCGGCCAAACCCCGCGGGGCTTCCGGTCGAGGGCCTGCTGCTGCGGCCCGGCTGGGAGAGCTTCGTCGGCGCCGGACCGATGCCGATGCGCCACGGCCGCACGCTGGGCGAGCTCGGCGACTGGTTCGTGAAGACGCTCGGGCTCGACCTCGAATACGTGCACGTGGCCATGGAGGGCTGGCGGCCCGCGCAGGCGCCGGGCTACGGCTGGCCGGCCGGCGAGCGCGCCTGGATCAACCCGAGCCCGAACGCGCCCAACGTCTCCATGGCGCGCTGCTACCCGGGAACGGTGATGCTCGAGGGCACGACGCTCTCGGAGGGCCGCGGCACCACGCGCCCACTCGAGCTCTTCGGCGCGCCGGACATCGACGCTGCCGTGCTGCTCGCCAGGATGCAGGCGCTCGCGCCGGACTGGCTCGCGGGCTGCCGCCTGCGGACCTGCTGCTTCGAGCCGACCTTCCACAAGCACGCCGGCAAGCTTTGCGCCGGCATCCAGATCCACGTGGACGATCCCGGCTACAACCACTCGAAGTTCCGCCCGTGGCGGCTGGTCGCGCTCGCCTTCAAGTCGCTGCGCGCGCTCTCGCCTGATTACCCGCTGTGGCGCGACTTTCCGTACGAGTACGAGACCTCGCGGCTCGCGATCGACGTGATCAACGGCGGCCCGAAACTACGCGAGTGGGTGGACGATGCGAACGCAACGCCGGGCGATCTCGACGAGCTCGCGCGGCGCGACGAGAACGCCTGGCAGGCGAAGGAGCCGGCATGATGACGCTGCGGAAGTTCCTCGGCGCGGCGGCAGCGCGGAGCATGGCCGTGTCGTCATGGCCGTTCCCGGCAGGACGCTCACGCTCGCCGCCGCGCTGGGGCCGTTCCTCGAGATGGCGGTCAGCGGCATCCTCTCGGTCAAGCTCGCCGAGCAGGACGGTATGACGACCGCGCTCGTGAGCTACCGCGTCAGCGGCGATCCCGCGCACAGGCTCGATGCGCTGGCGCCGATCGTGGACCAGGTGCTCGGCATCCAGTTTGGCGCCTTCGCGGCGCTGGCCGCGCAGCCGTAAAAAAACCCCCCGACGTTTCCGTCGGGGGGTTCGTGTGGGATCCTGGCGGTGACCTACTCTCGCCTGGCCTACGGCCAAACTACCATCGGCGCAGAGCGTTTTCACTTCCGAGTTCGGAATGGGATCGGGTGGTACCCGCCCGCTATGACCGCCAGGAAAACTGTCGCCCGCGCCGCAGATCGCCGCCGCGCAGGCCTGTCGGAATGTGGAACACGCGATGTGTCGCATCCACGGAGCACCAGGCTCCTTGGGTGTTATATGGTCAAGCCTCACGGGCAATTAGTACTGGTTAGCTGAAGCCGTTACCGGCCTTACACATCCAGCCTATCAACGTCGTCGTCTTCGACGGCCCTTCAGGGGGATCGAGTCCCCGGGGAGATCTCATCTTGGGGGGGGCTTCCCGCTTAGATGCTTTCAGCGGTTATCCCGTCCGCGCATAGCTACCCGGCAGTGCCATTGGCATGACAACCGGAACACCAGTGGCGCGTCCACTCCGGTCCTCTCGTACTAGGAGCAGCTCACCCTCAAATCTCCAACGCCCACGGAAGATAGGGACCGAACTGTCTCACGACGTTCTGAACCCAGCTCGCGTACCACTTTAATCGGCGAACAGCCGAACCCTTGGGACCTGCTACAGCCCCAGGATGTGATGAGCCGACATCGAGGTGCCAAACTCCTCCGTCGATGTGGACTCTTGGGAGGAATAAGCCTGTTATCCCCGGAGTACCTTTTATCCG
>DASTOQ010000025.1:0-3031 GCA_035720205.1 Steroidobacteraceae bacterium
ATCAGGAGCCTCCCGCGCACCTCGGGACCATAGTACCGCTGTGCAACCCAGAGACCTTCGAGGCCCGGCGTTCCCGCGTTTTGAGCCACCGCGGCGGCGGCCATCAATACCGCAACACATGAGAACCAGCGAGCGGACGGCATGGTGACTCTCCTCCAATGTCAGGGCGTGTCCGGCGACGCCGCCGGTGGCGCGGCGCGCGGCCGTCGTCGATAGATGACCGTGTATTCGCGCGGCACGGCGGGCGCATCCACCGCATCTCCCGCCTCGCGCACGGCCGGCAGGATGTATCGGGGCGTCAATCCCTGCTGGATCTCGAGACCAAGCCGGCTTCCGTAATTGCTGCCGTAAGTCGCGATCACGAGGTCGAGCTCGGGAATGACGAGCACGCCCTGGCCGCCATTGCCGCCGGCGAAGAACGCATGCACGGTGCGGTTCCTGTACGGCCAGTCGATGCCCCACCACAGGTAGCCGTACTGGATGCCGTTCAGGTCATACAACGGCGCACTGGCTCGCCGCACGAAGTCCTCGTCCAGGATCCTGCGTCCCTGCCAGGTTCCGCCATTCAGCATCAGCTGGCCGAGCTTCATGAAGTCGCGCGGGATCATGTTCGCGCTGCCGCCTCCGTACGGCTGACGCGACGGCGAGAGGTACCAGCTGTGGCGCGAGATCGCGAGCGGCTCGCCGAGCAGTCGGTCGAACAGGTCCATCGGATGCTCGCCGGTCGCACGATGCAGGACGCCGATCGCGAAGTTCGGGTCGCCGCTGCAATAGACCGCTTCCGTGCCGGGCTCCCGGTCCATCGGCGCCCGCATGTAGAAGCGGTAGAAATCCGGCTCATCCGCCTGGTTGATCATCGTCTCTTCGTTGCCGGGCGCGTCGGGATTGCCGTCGTCGCAGAAGAAGCCAGACGTCATCGTCAGGAGATGCTCGAGCCGCATTGCGCGCTTGCGCTCTTCCAGCCCGCCGGGAAAGCGGCCGCCGTTCATGACCCGGTACACCGGCGCGGACAGGCTGATGGGAAGGCCGGCCTGCATCGCCGCGCCGATCAGGGTCGCGGTCAGGCTCTTGCCTGCCGAGCGCGTGCTGTGAATCGCGTCCCGATCGAAGCCGTGGAAGTACTCCTCCAGCACGAGCTTGCCGTGACGCGCGACCAGGATGGCGTCGACCTGCAGCGTCTCCACGGCATCCATCGGCATGTCGAGGATCCACTGCACGAAGCGCTCGATGCCCTTGCGGTCGATGTTCACGTCCTCGAGCGTGGCGACCGGCCAGCCGTCGTCGCGCGCGGGCGGCGGCCGATAGATATAACGGCCCGGATTCCTGCCGCGCGGATAGAAATCGCTCCCGTCGCCCGCTCGCCGGAAATCGTACGCGCCATCGAGCGGCGGATCGAAGGCGAGCGAGAGAACACCGCTGTCCGGATCGAAGGACCCGCTCAGCAGCACTCGGTCGGCGGCCTCGCCGCGGAATCGGCCGATCAACTGCACGGCTCGGCCATCGCGCACGAGACGGTCGAGGTTGTAGCGCAGCCCCAGATTGAACTCGCGATGGCGAAGGAAGGCGCCGACCGAACCGTCCGGCCGTTCCTGCAGCCTCAGGTAGAAGGTCGAGGTGTCCTCGAGCGGCTGCACCTCGCCGCGCCAGCGATCCGGTCCGTCGGCCACGAAACGGATGCCGGTGCCGAACGGCGGATTGGCCGGGGAGCCGAGCTGGAACCACTGTCCGTTCTCGAGGCGGCCGCCCGGCTGGAGCCGCGCCCGGAATCCTCCCTGGCCGTCCGGCAGGTCGAAGGTCAGGACGCCGCCGTTCTTCTGCACCGCGATCGTCCGGCCCATGAAGTCGGCGATCCAACCGCCGGCGGTACTGCGCAGGACCAATGCGCCGCGAGCAGCGGGACCGTAGTCATGCTGCGCCTTCCACAGGCCGACCAGTTCGCGCGCAGGACCCGCGGGGGAAGCGGCCGCGACCGTCGAGGCGGCTAGGATGAGGAAGGCGAGCAGCCAGCCGGATGGGGACATCGGCGCAACGCGCATCGCTGCCCCGTTCGAGGTCAACGACTGTTCGATGGCTGCGCGGGCACCGCCGGCACGGGCGGTGTCGGCGCCAAGGGCCGGATGAACTCCGGACCCGTCAACTCCGCGAGCGTCCGCTCGGCATCTGCCGCCTCGCCCTGGACGACCACGCCGCCGTAGCGGATCGACGACGTGACGATGGGCTCGCCCCAGTAGGTGACGTTGCCGCCCTGCTCGACGGTGGCGGAGAGCGCCGCGCGCGGCTTCGTGAAGATCCGGCCGCCGTTGTCCACCAAAGCAGTGACATTCACCACCTCCAGCGAGCGGATGTCGATCGTGCCGCCCTGGCTGACGGTCGCCGTCACCTGCCGCTGAGCCGGGAAAACGCCGCGCGTCTGCATCCGGCCGCCTTCCGCGACAGCGAGCGCCGTGAGCGGCGGCGTCACGACTTCGACCTGGAGCCCGTGACTGCCTTCGATCATGAGGCGGCCGTCGTCGCGGATCGTAATCTCCGTCTTCCTCACCTCGCTCTTCAGCACCGTCACGCGCTGCGTTTCGCCATGGACCACGGTCACCGTGCCGCCGTGGCGCAGCTCGACCGCGTCGAACGGGGCGGACAGCGGAATGCTCGGCCGCGACTCGCCGGGCGCAGCCGTCGCGGAAAGGGTCGCGAGGAACAGCATCAGGCAGGCGAGCGGAACCAGCACGGCGAGCAGTGCGACGTTGGAGAGCGGCAGGCGAAGCGTCGACGCATCGAGGATCGCCGTCACCCGGCCGTGCAGCTGCGAGCGCTGCACCATGCCGACCGCGGTCGGCGCCGCCCAAGACAATCGCCGCGAGCCGCCGGCAACGTTCACGAGGAAGCGCGCGTACTCCGAGGGTATCCCGCCGGCGTTCAGCACGGCATCGTCGCAGGCCTGCTCCTGGAGCACTCTCGCCCGGGCGGCGGCGAACCAGACGAGCGGGTTGAACCAGTGCACGGCGCAGGCGAGGTGCGCCATCTGCGTCGTCAGGTA
>DASTOQ010000026.1:0-24716 GCA_035720205.1 Steroidobacteraceae bacterium
TTGCGTCGCATTGTCCATCGTTCGCATATCAGGGTCGCCGGCGGCTGAAAAAGCAAGGCCCCTGCGAACAGGGGCCTTGCCGGTCCGGCCCGATTGCCGGTCCATCCAGGCAGGCGATCAGGCGCCGCCGAAGCCGCTGCGGCAGGATGCCGGCATGTACTTGTCGGGCACGTTCGTTGCAACCGCGGTAGACACCACGCCGTCGCCCGGATCGGCGTCCCCGCTCGCAGGCGCATCCGCGTTGCCACACAGCCAAACGACGTCGCCGTTGGGGTTCACGAACGGCTGGAGATCCAGACGCGACTGGCCGGGCGTCGTCGCCTCATTGATCTTCGCGTTCGCATCGCGGCCATACGTGATCTGGATCGTGCCGGTCACGACGTCAATCTCCGCGACGTAGCGGGACGCCTTGCCGGCTGCATCTGAGCCAAGACCCACTTCGGTGAGACCCAGCGGCCAAGACCCTGTCTGCGCCAGGTACTCGGCAACGCCGGCCTTGATGTCCGACGCGAGCGTCAGGCCTTCGGTGACCTGCGAGCGGATCGTGTAGTCCTGATAGGCCGGGATCGCGATCGCGGCCAGGATGCCGATGATGGCCACCACGATCATCAGTTCGATGAGCGTGAAGCCCTTCTGAAGAGTCTTCATTCCAGTAACTCCTTTGACTGTACAAGGGCGGCGCTCATGCGCCGATGATGCAACCGGGATACAGCAAGGATCATGCCAATGGTCCCTGCTGGCGTAAGTGACGGAGTTAGCAGTATTTTTCGCGATGGCGCGACGCGGTGCCGGGTTCCGGAGACGCCCCGGATGACAAGCCGCGTCAGCAAGTGACGCGCCGCGTCACCCGGCGGGCTACTCGATCCCCAGCTTCTTGATGCGGTAGCGCAGTGCCCGGAAGCTGATGCCGAGCGCGCGCGCGGCGGCGGTCTTGTTGTAGCGCGCCTCCTCGAGCGCCCGGACGATGGATTGGCGCTCGACGTCCTGCAGCGCCTTGGGCAGGGTTCCGGGGTGATGCGGCGGCACCGTCTCCTCGAACTGCGAGGGCGCGCCGCGCAGTTCGACGTCGGAGGCCAGGATGGTGCCGCCGTCGCAGAGCGTCAGCGCGCGTTCGATCACGTTCTCGAGTTCGCGGACGTTGCCCGGGTAGTCGTGGGTCGCCAGCAATTCCATGGCCGCGTCCGAAATCGCGGGTGGCGTGATGCCCATGCGCCGGGCGAAACGCTCGGTGATGGCGCCGGCGAGTTCGGGGACGTCGACGAGACGCTCGCGCAGCGAGGGCACGCGCAACTCGATCACGTTGATGCGGTAGTAGAGGTCCTCGCGGAAGCGGCCGGAGGCGACCAGTTCGCCGAGGTCGCGATGGGTGGCCGAGAGGATGCGCACGTCCACCGGCTGCTCGCGCTGGTCGCCCACCGGCCGCGCGGCCTTTTCCTGGATCAGGCGCAGCAGCTTGACCTGCATGGCGAACGGCAGGTCGGCGACCTCGTCGAGGAACAGCGTGCCGCCCTCGGCCGCCTGCACCAGTCCGATCTTGTCCGCGACCGCGCCGGTGAAGCTGCCTTTGCGGTGCCCGAACAGCTCGCTTTCCATGAGCTCCGAGGGGATCGCGCCGCAGTTCACCGGCACGAATGGCGCGTCCTTGCGCGGCCCGCTCTCGTGGATCAGGCGCGCGACCAGTTCCTTGCCGGTGCCCGACTCGCCGGTGATGTGCACCGGCGCCTGGCTGCGCGCCACGCGGCCGATCATCTCGCGCAGCCTCTGCATGGGCTCGGAGTCCCCCAGCAGGCGCCGGCCGCCGCCCTCGGCCACCAGCCGGGCTTGCGACAGCTTGAGCGCCTGGTTGACCAGCTTGCGCAGGTCGGAGACGTCCAGCGGTTTGCGCACGAAATCGAAGGCGCCGAGCTTCAGCGCCTTGACTGCCGCCTCGACGTGACCGTGGGCGGTGATGACGGCGACCGGCAAATCCGGGGCGTGCGACTGGATCCACTCGACCAGCTCGAGGCCATCGCCGTCCGGCAGCCGCAGGTCGGTCAGGCACAGCGCGAAACGCTGGCGTCCCGACAGTCCGGCGCGCGCGCCGGCCAGGTCGTGGACCGCGGTGGAATCCACGCCCATCCGGGCCAGCGTCAGCGCGAGCAGCTCGCAGAGGTCGGGCTCGTCGTCGACGATCAGCGCGCGCGGCTTGTCCGTGGGCATGCTAGCTCTGCTCCCAGCGCGCCGGGTCGGCGAACACGATGCGGAACAGGCTGCCGCCGCCCGGGCGCGCCTCGTACACCAGCAGGGCGCGGTTGCACTGCGCGAATTCGCGCGCGATGAACAGGCCGAGGCCCGTGCCGGTCGTGCGCGAGGTGAAGAACGGCTCGAAGATGCGGTCCGTGATCGTCGAGTCGATGCCGGGGCCGCGGTCCAGCACCTCCAGGTAGGGCCGGTTGCTGCCGGCCAGGCGGCCGACCTTGATCTCGACCTTGTCCTCCGCCATCTGCACCGAGTAGCGGAATGCGTTCTCGCAGAGGTTCCACAGGATCTGGTGCAGCTGCGAGGGGTCCACGCGCACCTCGACGTCCGGGTCGGGCAGCTCCGCGACCAGCTGGCCGGGCTGGTGGCCGCCGGTGACGATGAATTCCTGGACGAAGTCGGCCAGCCATTCGCCGATCGGCATGCGCTCGGGACGGGTGCCCTCGCGGCGCGCGAGCTGCTGCACGTTGCCGATGATCGTGCTGACGCGCTCGACGTTGGAGCGGATGATCTCGGTCAGGCGCCGGTTCGCGTCGCTTTGCTTCGCGTCCTCGGCCAGCAGCTGCGCCGCGTGGCTGATGGCGCCGATCGGGTTCCTGATCTCGTGCGCGATGGACGCGGACAGCCGGCCGAGCGCGGCGAGGCGAGTCTGCTGGATGCGGTCGTCGAGCGCGGTCAGGTCCTCGAGGAACACCAGCACCGGCGGCGGCTGCGACTTGCCGAGCGGCGCGAAATGCGGGCGCACCTCGCGCAGGCCGTCCACCGCCAGCAGGTTGCCGCCCGCGGTGTCGGTCACCGGCTCGCTCTGGCGCCACATCGTGAGCAGGTACAGGAGCCGCGGCGACACTTCGCCGAGCAGCGCGTTGGCGGTGGCCGTGCTGCCCAGGATCTGGCGCGCCGACTCGTTGATCAGCCGGATCCGGTCCTGTTCGTCCACGACCACCAGGCTCTCGCGCAGCCGTTCGACGATGTACTGCGACAACTCTGCGAGGTTGGCAAGGTCGATGTCGCGCTGGCGCACGCGCTCCTCGCTCTCGCGCAGCCGTCGCGCGAGCGGCGAGACCGCCGCCGCCGCCACGAAGATGACGGCGCCCAGCAGACCCGCATGCACCAGTTCCGACGGGTCGGCGAGCTCGGCCAGCCACAGCGCCAGTTGCTGCCCCAGCACGCAGAGCGCGGCGATTGCGGCGATCGTCGCCGCGATGCGCGAGGGCAGCAGCAGGCTCACCGCCGCGACCGGAAGGATCAGCAGCAGCCCGGCGCCGCTCGCGGCGCCGGCGCTCGCAAACAGCAGCGCCGTGACCGCTGCCACGTCGATGGCGATGTGGACGAATGCCTGCGCGGACCGCGACGGCCAGCGCGACTTCAGGAGCCCGATGCAGACGATACCGCCTGCAAACCAGCCGGCCAGCATGTAGAGGTAGAAGCCGGGAAAGGCCGCCCCCAGCGGCTGCGGGCGCGAGGCGAGCAGCGACAGCACCAGCAGCGCCGCCGGCACGCTCAACCGGTACAGGTTGAGCAGGCCCAGCACGCGCCAGGCGAGATCGGGGTCGCCGGTCGTTTTCTCGGCTTCGGCCGGGTTTTTCACGGCGGCAACTCTAGCATGCGATCGGCGCCGGACCGGCGCGCGCCTGCGCCGGAATGCGACGCAATTCAAGCCAGTCGTTACAATGCGCGTGTCGTGCCTCACAGTGACTCTCGCAGCCTGAGCCCGCCCGCCGCCTTGCGCCCAGGCGCGCGAGCGAAGCCATGGTGGCTCCATGGCGAGCGAGCGCAACACCGGCGCATGGCGGCCGGCGGGCTCCCTGCGGGCCGCACGGGGCGACCGCCGCTCTGCGTTGCCGTCGCTTCGCGTGTGCGCGACACGCGTGCGCGCCGGCGCCTTGATCGGCGGTCGCGCCGTGCGGCAGGCTGCGAGGGTCACAGCGAGGCACGACACGAATGAATCTTCACGAGTACCAGGCGAAGCGCCTGTTCGCCGAATACGGGGTGCCCGTCCCGGCCGGCCGGGTCGCGGCGAGCGCCGCGGAAGCGCAGGCCGCCGCGGGCGAGCTCGACGGTCCGGTCTGGGTGGTCAAGGCGCAGGTGCACGCGGGCGGCCGCGGCAAGGTGGGGGGCGTGAAGCTCTGCCGCAGCCGCGAGGAAGTCGCCGATGCCGCGGGCGCGATGCTCGGCCGGCGCCTGGTGACGAAGCAGACCGGCGCGGCAGGGCTGCCGGTCCAGCAGGTCTACGTCGAGACCGGCAGTGCCATCGCGCGCGAGCTGTACCTTTCCCTGCTGCTGAACCGCGAGACCGGCCGCATCGCCTTCGTCGCTTCGGCCGCGGGCGGCATGGACATCGAGGAGGTCGCGGCGCAGGAGCCGCAGCGCATCCTGCGCGCGGACGTGGATCCAGCGGCCGGGCTCATGGGCTACCAGTGCCGGCGCCTCGCATTCGGCCTTGGCCTCGAAGGCCAGCAGGTGGCGGAATTCGAGCGCATTGCGCGCGCCCTGTACCGGTGCTACCTCGAGCGCGACCTTTCCCTGGTCGAGATCAACCCGCTGATCGTCACGAAGGACGGCGCCCTGGTCGCGCTCGACGCCAAGATCAACGCCGAGGCGAATGCGCTGTACCGTCAGCCGGCTCTGCTCGCGCTGCGCGATCCCTCGCAGGAGGACCCGATGGAACGGGACGCCTCCGAGCACGAGCTCAACTACGTCTCGCTCGACGGCAACATCGCCTGCATGGTGAATGGCGCCGGGCTTGCGATGGCGACCATGGACCTGATCAAGCTGCACGGCGGCATGCCGGCGAACTTCCTCGACGTCGGGGGCACTGCGACGGCCGAGCGCGTGACCGCGGCCTTCCGCCTGATCCTGTCGAATGACCGCGTGCGCGCGGTGTTGGTCAACATCTTCGGCGGCATCGTGCGCTGCGACGTGATCGCCGAGGGCATCGTGCAGGCGGTGCAGACGGTGGGCGTGAACATCCCGGTCATCGTGCGGCTCGAGGGCACCAATGCCGACCGGGCGCGCAGGATCCTTGCCGCCAGCAAGCTCGCGATCACGCCCGCGAAGGACCTGACGGACGCGGCGACCAAGGCGGTCCGCGCCGTCTCCCGCGGGGCGCGCCGATGAGCATCCTGGTCAGCCGCGCGAGCCGCGTGATCTGCCAGGGCTTCACCGGCAAGCAGGGCACCTTTCATTCCGAGCAGGCGATCGCCTACGGCACCAGCCTGGTCGGCGGCGTGACGCCGGGGCGCGGCGGCAGCCGCCACCTGGACCGGCCGGTGTTCGACACCGTGCACGACGCCGTCGCGAAGACGAAAGCGGACGTCAGCATGATCTACGTGCCGGCGCCGTTCGCCGCGGACGCGATCCTGGAGGCGGCCGACGCCGGCATCCGGCTGATCGTCTGCATCACCGAGGGCATCCCGGTCAACGACATGGTGCGCGTGAAGGCGGCGCTCGCGGGCGGCCGATCGCGCCTGGTCGGGCCGAACTGCCCGGGCGTGATCACGCCCGGCGAGTGCAAGGTCGGCATCATGCCGGGCTTCATCCACCAGCCCGGCAAGGTCGGCATCGTGTCCCGCTCCGGCACGCTCACCTACGAGGCCGTGTTCCAGACCACGAACCTGGGCCTCGGGCAGTCGAGTTGCGTCGGCATCGGCGGCGACCCGGTGCGCGGCATGAATTTCATCGACGTGATCGCGCTGTTCGAGAAGGACCCGAAGACCGCCGGCATCGTCATGGTGGGCGAGATCGGCGGCAGCGACGAGGAGGCGGCGGCGGACTACATCCGCCGGCACGTGAGCAAGCCCGTCGTCGCCTACATCGCCGGCGTCACCGCGCCCGCCGGCAAGCGCATGGGCCACGCCGGCGCCGTGATCGCGGGCGGCAAGGGCACGGCTGCCGACAAGTACGCGGCGCTCGAGGAGGCGGGGGTGCGCGCGGTGCGCTCGCCGGCCGAGCTCGGCAGCGCGATGAAGTCGGCGCTCGCGGCCAGGCGGCGGCGGCCGCGCGCGGCCGCGCGCTCCAAGCAGCGCTGACCGGCAGCAAGCCATGAGCCGCGGGCTACGCATCGCGCTCGCCCAGTTCAACCCGATGGTCGGCGATGCGCCGCGCAACGCGGAGCAGGTGCTGGCGCGGATCGCGCCCGCGCGCGAGCTGGGCGCGCAGCTGCTGGTGACGCCGGAGCTCGCGATCTCCGGTTATCCGCCCGAGGACCTGCTGTTCCACCGCGGCTTCCGCAAGCGCATCGACGCCGGCCTGGCGCGCATCGCGGACGAGGCCCGCGGCATCGACATCCTCGTGGGCTACCCGGAGTACACGGACGGGGCGCTGTACAACACCGCGGCCTGGCTGCGGGACGGCGCCGTCCTCGCGCGCTACCGCAAGCAGCGCCTGCCGAACTACCAGGTGTTCGACGAAAAGCGCTATTTCCATGCGGGCGAGTCGCCGCTGGTCGTCGAGGTCGGCGGCGTGCGGGTCGCGCCCCTCATCTGCGAGGACGTCTGGCACGCGGACGTGGCGCAGGGCGTGCGCGCCGCGGGCGCGGAACTCGTGCTCGCGCTGAACGCCTCGCCCTACCAGCTGGGCAAGCAGCCGGAGCGCGAGGCGAACCTCGCCACGCGGGCACGCGCGACCGGATTGCCCTTCGTCTACGTGAACCTGGTCGGCGGGCAGGACGAGCTGGTGTTCGACGGCTGCACCTTCGCGGTGGACGTGGGCGGCCGCGTCGTGCACCGCGCGCCCGCGTTCGAGGAGTCGCTCACGACCGTGGACGTCGTCGAGGCCGGCAGGGGCCTGGACCTCGAGCCGGAGAGCCTGGCGATCCTGCCGGCCGGCGAGGAGAGCGTCTGGCGCGCGATCGTGCTGGGCGTGCGCGACTACGTGAACAAGCACGCATTCCCGGGGGTCGTCATCGGATTGTCCGGTGGCGTGGACTCGGCGGTCGTGCTCGCGCTCGCCGTGGATGCGCTCGGCGCGGAGCGCGTGCACGCGGTCATGATGCCCTCGCGCTACACCACCGCGATCTCCGAGAAGGACGCGGCCGCGACGGCGCGCTCGCTCGGCGTGCGCTATTCGGTGATCCCGATCGAGAGCGTATTCCAGGAGACGCTGGCCGCGCTCGAGCGCGAGTTCCGCGGCCGCGCGCCGGACGCGACCGAGGAGAACATCCAGGCGCGCTGCCGCATGATCGTGCTGATGGCGATCTCGAACAAGACCGGGCGCATGGTGCTCACGACCGGCAACAAGAGCGAGATGTCGGTCGGCTACGCGACGCTCTACGGCGACATGGCCGGCGGCTTCGCGCCGATCAAGGACTGCAGCAAGATGCTGGTGTGGAAGCTGGCACGCTGGCGCAACCGGCAGTCGCCGGTGATCCCGCAACGGACCATCGACCGGCCGCCGACGGCGGAGCTGCGCGAGGGCCAGCTCGACAGCGATTCGCTGCCGCCGTACGAGGTGCTGGACCCCATCCTGGAGGCCTTCATCGAGGCCGACCGTTCGGTGGACGAGATCGTCGCGCTCGGATTCGAGCGGGCGACGGTGGTGCGCGTGCTGGAACTGGTGAAGCGCAACGAGTACAAGCGGCGCCAGGCGCCGCCCGGCGTGCGCATCAGCGGCCGCGCCTTCGGCCGCGACTGGCGCTACCCGATCACCTCCGGCTACCGCCCCGGCGAATCATAAAGGGGACGCATCCCATTTATCCGCGATCCGCGCCGGATAAATGGGATGCGTCCCCTTTAACTTTAATTCACCAGAACGGCCACCAGTCGCGGCCGCCCTTGCGCTGCGGCTTGCCCTGTGGGTAGTTGAGCGCGTAGACCTGTTGCGAGCGCTCGGCGAGCTCGTCGAGGCCGAGGCCGCGGTAGGCGGAAATCATGATGTCGAGCGCGTCCTGCACGGAAGGCGCGCCGTCGTAGTTCTCGATGCAGTAGCGGGCACGCGCGATCGCCGCGACCCAGGCCTCGCGGCGCAGGTAGTAGTCGGCGACGTGCACCTCGTACTCGGCCAGGCGGTTGCGCAGGAAGATCATGCGCTGGCGCGCGTCGTGCGCGTACTCGCTGTCGGGGTGGCGCTCGATCAGGTCCTTGAAGGCCTGGAACGAGCGCAGCACGTCCTGCGGCGGGCGCTGCGTCAGGTCGGTGTTGAACCAGCGCTCGAGGAAGTTCGGCGAGCGCTCGAAGTAGACCAGGCCCTTGATGTACCTCGCGTAGTCCACGCGCGGATGCGTCGGGTTCTCGCGGATGAACTGGTCGGCGGCATCCACCGCGGACTCGGCCTCGCGCGACTTGTAGTACGCGTACATGATGTCGAGCCGGGCCTGGCGCGACAGCTCGCTGAAGGGATAGCGCGCCTCCAGCGCCTCGTAGTAACGCACCGCACCGCGGAAATCCCCCGACACGAGGGAGCGGTTGCCACGCTCGTAGAGCTTCTCGGGCAGCAGCTGCTCGGCGGTGCGATCGCGGCCGCCGCCGCAAGCGGCGATCAGGAGCGCCGCGCACGCGACCAGGATCGCGCGCGCCATTGGTATTCCCGGCTGCAAAGGACTGGACCCCGGCTGTTGGACCGACGCAGTATAGCGGCAAAAGACCGCCGCCGACCCCATGAGTTCCCCCCGCCACCAGCGCGAAATGCGCCTGCCGCCGCAGGCCGCCGGCCGCCGCCTCGACCAGGCGCTGGCCGACGCCTGGCCGGAATACTCGCGCTCGAAGCTCAAGCGCTGGATCGACGCGGGATGGCTGCGCGTGGACGGCCGCGTGCCGAAGCCGCGCGAGGTCGTCGCCGGCGGCGAGCGGATCGCGCTCGATGCGCCGGTCGAGGATGCGGTCGAGCTGCATCCGCAGCCGATACCCCTCGCGATCGCCTGGCAGGATGCCGACGTCATCGTGGTGAACAAGCCGGCCGGGCTCGTCGTGCACCCCGGCGCCGGCAACCCGACCGGAACGCTGCAGAATGCGCTGCTTGCGTTCGATGCGAGGCTGGCGAAGCTGCCGCGCGCTGGCATCGTGCACCGGCTCGACAAGGACACGACCGGCCTGCTGCTGGTCGCGCGCAACGAGGGCGCGCGCGAGGCGCTGACCGGGGCGCTGGCCGCGCGCGCCGTCAAGCGCGAATACCAGGCGGTCTGCGTGGGCGTGATGACCGCCGGCGGCACCGTGGATGCGCCCATCGACCGGCACCCGGTGAAGCGCCAGCGCATGGCCGTGCGCAGCGACGGGCGCGAAGCGGTGACGCATTACCGCGTGCTCGAGCGCTTCCGCCGTCACACGCTGGTGCGCGTGATGCTCGAGACCGGCCGCACCCACCAGATCCGCCTGCACCTCGCGCACGCTGGTTACCCGCTCGTCGGCGATCCCGTCTACGGCGGCAGGCTGCTGCTGCCGAAGGGCGCGGCGCCGGCGCTCGAGTCCGCCCTGCGCTCGTTCCGGCGCCAGGCGCTGCATGCGGCGGCGCTCGCTTTCCCGCACCCGAAGGACGGCCGGGTCGTCGAGGTCACGGCGGGACTGCCGGCGGACATGCAGGCGCTCATCGGGGCGCTGCGCCAGGATGCCAAGGCAGCGTCCTGATGCACACGATCGAGTTCATCGAGCCGGACTGGCCCGCCCCCGCGAGCGTGCGCGCGGCGGTGACGACGCGGATGGGAGGCGTGAGCGCCGGGCGCTACGCCTCGCTCAACCTCGCAACCCACGTCGGCGACGATCCCGCGGCGGTCGCGGAAAATCGCCGGCGGCTACGCGCCGCGCTCACGCTGCCGGACGAGCCCGCCTGGCTCACGCAAGTGCACGGGCGAGACGTCGCGATGCTGCCGGGACCGATGCCCGCGAGTGCCGATGCGGCCGTGACCTTCGGACAGGGAACTGTGTGCGCGGTGCTGGTCGCGGACTGCCTGCCGGTGTTGCTGGCGGGGCGTCGCGGCGACCGCGTCGGCATCGCACATGCCGGCTGGCGCGGGCTCGCGGCGGGCGTGATCGAGGCCACCGTTGCCGCGCTCGCTGCTGGGCCGGGCGAGTTACTGGCCTGGCTCGGTCCCTGCATCGGCCCGCAGGCGTTCGAGGTCGGCCCCGAAGTCCGCGACGCCTTCGTCGCGCGGGATGCCGCGGCCGCGCAGGACTTCGGCAGCAGTCGCGCCGGCAAGTTTCTCGCCGACCTGCCGTCGCTCGCGCGCCGCCGGCTCAAGGCCTGCGGCGTGAGCGAGATCCACGGTGGCGGCCTGTGCACGCATGCGGATCCCGCGCGGTTCTTTTCCTATCGCCGCGACGGCGAAACCGGGCGCATGGCCGCCCTGATCTGGTTAAATGGGGACGCATCCCATTTAGATAGATAAATGGGATGCGTCCCCATTTATCGTAGGTTGCCAGGATGTCCACGCTCGCGCTGATCGTGCTGTTCACCGCCGGCTCGGGGGCGATCTCGGCGCTGATCGCGAGCGCGTTCCTGCTGCTGCCGGCGGCACGCCGCGACGCGCTGGTGCCGCACCTGGTGAGCTTCGCGACCGGCGCGCTCCTGGGCGCCGCGCTGCTCGCCCTGGTGCCGCACGCGCTCGACGCGGGCGTGGGCGCCCACGGCATCGGCATCGCGCTGGTGGCCGGCATCATCATCTTCTTCACGCTCGAGAAGATGGTGCTCTGGCGCCACTGCCACGCGGACGCCTGCGAGGCGCACGGCCCGCAGGAGCACCACCGCGCCAAGGCGTCGGCGACGTTGATCCTCTGGGGCGACGCCTTCCACAACCTGCTGGACGGCGTGCTGCTCGCCGCCGCCTTCCTGACCGACGTGCACCTCGGAATCGTCACGGCGATCGCCGTCTTCGCGCACGAGATCCCGCAGGAGGTCGGCGACCTCGCGATCCTGCTGAACGGCGGCATGCGCCGCCGGCGCGCGCTGGTGCTGAACGTCGTCGTGAGCCTGACCTCCGTGGCCGGCGCGGTGGTCGCGTACTTCCTGCTGGAACAGGCGCTCGGCGTGCTGCCGTACGCGCTCGCGATCGCCGCCGCCTCGTTCCTCTACATCGCGGTCGCCGACCTGATCCCGGGCCTGCACCGGCGCGTGGACGCGCGCACCTCGGTCCAGCAGGTCGCGCTGATCGCGCTCGGCATCCTGCTGATCGGCCTGTCCCACGAATTCGCCCATTGAAACAGGCCGCTGACGGCCTCATGGACGGGGCACACCCCGATTCCGGAGCCCCGACGTGCGCAGCGACCGCCTGACCACCAAATTCCAGCATGCGCTGGCGGACGCCCAGTCGCTTGCCGTCGGCCGCGATCACCAGTTCATCGAGCCGGCGCACCTGATGCTGGCGCTGCTCGACCAGGACGGCGGGACGGCGCGCCCGCTGCTCGACAAGGCCGGCGCCAATGTGGCGCTGCTGCGCTCGCAGCTGCAGGCGCAGCTCGGGCGCATCGCGACCGTGGAGGGCACGCAGGGTGACGTGCAGGTCTCGACCGACCTCGCGCGGCTCCTGAACGTCACCGACAGGCTCGCGCAGAAGCGCGGCGACCAGTACGTCTCGAGCGAGCTGTTCGTGCTCGCCGCCTGCGACGACAAGGGCGTGCTCGGCGCCATCCTGCGGGACACCGGCGTCGTGAAAGGCGCCGTCGACAAGGCCATCGGCGAGATCCGCGGCGGCCGGAAGATCGACGACGCCGGCGCCGAGGAGCAGCGCGGCGCGCTCGCGAAGTACACCATCGACCTCACCGAGCGCGCCGAGCAGGGCAAGCTCGACCCGGTGATCGGCCGCGACGACGAGATTCGCCGCACCATCCAGGTGCTGCAGCGGCGCACCAAGAACAACCCGGTCCTGATCGGCGAGCCCGGCGTCGGCAAGACCGCAATCGTCGAGGGACTCGCGCAGCGCATCGTCAACGGCGAGGTGCCCGAGGGCCTCAAGGACAAGCGCATCCTCGCGCTCGACATGGGCGCGCTGATCGCGGGCACCAAGTTCCGCGGCGAGTTCGAGGAGCGCCTCAAGGGCGTGCTGAACGACCTCGCCAGGCAGGAGGGCCGCGTCATCCTGTTCATCGACGAGCTGCACACGGTGGTCGGCGCCGGCAAGGCCGAGGGCTCGATGGACGCCGGCAACATGCTGAAGCCCGCGCTTGCCCGCGGCGAGCTGCACTGCGTCGGCGCGACCACGCTCGACGAGTACCGCAAGCACGTCGAGAAGGACGCGGCGCTCGAGCGCCGCTTCCAGACCGTGCTGGTGGACGAGCCCTCGGTCGAGGACACGATCGCGATCCTGCGCGGCCTCAAGGAGCGCTACGCGGTGCACCACAAGGTCGAGATCACCGACCCCGCGATCGTCGCGGCGGCCTCGCTCTCGCACCGCTACATCACCAACCGCCAGCTGCCCGACAAGGCGATCGACCTCATCGACGAGGCGGCTTCCCGCATCCGCATGGAGATCGACTCCAAGCCCGAGGAGATGGACCGGCTGGAGCGGCGCATCATCCAGCTCAAGATGGAGCGCGAGGCGCTGAAGAAGGAGAAGGACGAGGCCTCGAGGAAGCGCCTGGAGCAGCTCGAGGAATCCCTCGGCGCGCTCGAGCGCGAGTATGCCGACCTCGAGGAGGTCTGGAAGGCGGAGAAGGCCGCCGTGCAGGGCGCGGCGCAGGTCAAGGAGGAGATCGAGCGCGCGCGCCTGGAGATCGAGGCCGCGCAGCGCGCGGGCGACTACACGCGCGCGTCCGAACTGCTGTACGGGAAGCTCCCGGAGTTCGAAAAGCGGCTGAAGGCCGCGCAGGAGGCCGAGTCGAAGGCGCCGACCCTGGTGCGCAGCAGCGTCACCGAGGAGGAGATCGCCGAAGTCGTCTCCAAGTGGACCGGTATCCCGGTCTCCAAGATGCTGGAGGGCGAGCGCGAGAAGCTGCTGCGCATGGAACAGGAGATCGCCAGGCGCGTGGTCGGCCAGCAGGAGGCGGTGCGCACGGTCTGCGACGCGATCCGCCGCTCCCGCGCCGGGCTCGCGGACCCCAATCGGCCGAACGGCTCGTTCCTGTTCCTCGGCCCGACCGGCGTCGGCAAGACCGAGCTCTGCAAGGCGCTGGCCGAGTTCCTGTTCGACACCGAGGAGGCGATGGTGCGCATCGACATGTCGGAGTTCATGGAGAAGCACTCCGTGGCCCGCATGATCGGCGCGCCCCCGGGCTACGTGGGCTACGAGGAGGGCGGCTACCTGACCGAGGCCGTGCGCCGCCGCCCGTATTCCGTGATCCTGCTCGACGAGATCGAGAAGGCGCACGCGGACGTCTTCAACGTGCTGCTGCAGGTGCTGGACGACGGGCGCCTGACCGACGGCCAGGGCCGCACCGTGGACTTCCGCAACACGGTCGTGATCATGACCTCGAACCTGGGCTCGCAGCTGATCCAGGAGCTGGCCGGGGAGGAGAACTACGCGCGCATGAAGTCTGCGGTGCTGGAGATCGTCGGGCAGCACTTCCGCCCGGAGTTCATCAACCGCGTCGACGACATCGTCGTGTTCCACCCGCTCGCGCGCGAGCACCTGCGCAGGATCGTCGAGATCCAGGTCGGCTACCTGGGCCGGCGCCTCGCCGAGCGCGACATCGTGCTCGAGCTCGACGCGTCCGCGCTCGACCAGCTGCGCGAAGCCGGCTTCGACCCGGTCTACGGCGCGCGGCCACTGAAGCGCGCGATCCAGCGCGAACTTGAGAACCCGCTGGCGCAGCGCATCCTGGCCGGCGAGTTCGGCCCGGGCGACAGGATCCGGGTGGCCGCGAAGGACGGCACGCTGGTTATGCGAAAATAGCGGCAGTCCGCGAGGTCCCGGGATGCCGTTCTACGAATACCAGTGCGCCGCCTGCGGGCGCCACCATGAGGAGCTCCAGAAGGTCGGCGACCGGGCGCTGCGCAAGTGCCCGGCCTGCGGCCGGAGCAGCCTGCGCCGCCTCGTGTCCGCGCCGGTCTTCCGCCTGAAGGGCGGCGGCTGGTACGAGACCGACTTCAAGGCCGACAAGGAGCAGCAGCGCAACCTGGCCGGCGACAAGGAACCCGCGCCCGAGCCCGGTCCGGCGGCCGCGAAGCCGGCCGAGAACAAGCCGGAAAAGGCCGAGGCCAAGCCCGAGGCCGCCAAGGCCGACAAACCGGCCGCGCCCGCGGCGGCCAGGCCCGGGGCGGCGGCCGTGAAGCCGGTCCGCGCGCGCCGGCCCGCCCGCCGACGGCGGCATTAGGCACGCGCCTTGCGGGCGCTCCCGAGGTTGCCAGCCCGCGCGCCCGGCACGTAACATCGCGCGCTTTGTCCATGCGAACACATTACTGCGGCGAAGTCGGTGAGTCCCTGGCGGGGCGCACCCTGTCGGTGGCCGGCTGGGTCCATCGCCGCCGTGACCACGGCGGCGTGATCTTCGTGGACCTGCGCGACCGTTCCGGCCTGCTGCAGGTCGTGTTCGACCCGGACACGCCCGAGGCCTTCAAGGTCGCGGAGCACCTCGGCCGCGAATTCTGCATCCAGGTCCAGGGCAAGCTGCGCCCGCGCCCCACGGGCACCGCGAACCCGCAGCTGCCCTCGGGGCAGGTGGAGCTGCTGGCGCAACAGCTGGTAATCCTCAATCCCTCGCTGACGCCGCCGTTCACCCTCGAGGAGGAGGCGAACGAGGAGCTCAGGCTCAAGTACCGCTACATCGACCTGCGCCGCGACCTGATGCAGGAGCGCCTGCGCCGCCGCCACGCGATCACGCAGGCGATGCGCGAGTACCTCGACGGGCACCATTTCGTCGACATCGAGACGCCGATGCTGACCAAGGCGACGCCCGAGGGCGCGCGCGACTACCTGGTGCCCTCGCGCACGCACCCGGGCAAGTTCTTCGCGCTGCCGCAGTCGCCGCAGATCTTCAAGCAGCTCCTGATGATGAGCGGCTTCGACCGCTACTACCAGATCGTGCGCTGCTTCCGCGACGCGGACCTGCGCGCCGACCGCCAGCCCGAGTTCACGCAACTCGACGTCGAGACCTCGTTCCTCGAGCAGCAGGACGTCATGGCCCTGATGGAAGGGCTGATCCGCCACGTGTTCTCGCGCGTGCTGAAGGTTCAGCTGCCGGACCCGTTCCCGCGGATTTCCTACGCCGACGCGATGCGCCGCTACGGCTCCGACAAGCCGGACCTGCGCGTGCCGCTGGAGCTCGCGGACGTCGGCGACCTGGTCGCGGGCTCGGAGTTCAAGGTGTTCGCGGGACCGGCGGCGGATCCCGAGGGCCGCGTCGCGGCGCTTAGCGTTCCGCGCGGCGGCGAGCTGACGCGCAAGCAGATCGACGAGTACACGGCCTACGTGGCGCGCTTCGGCGCGCGCGGGCTCGCCTACGTGAAGGTCAACGACGCAGCCGCGGGCCGCGACGGCCTGCAGTCCCCGATCCTGAAGTTCCTGTCGGACGATGCCGTCGCCGGCATCCTCGCGCGCAGCAAGGCCGGCACCGGCGACCTGATCTTCTTCGGCGCCGACAAGGCGAAGGTCGTCAACGACGCGCTCGGGGCGCTGCGGCTGCAGCTCGGCCGCGACCTCGGCATCGTGGAGGAGGGCTGGCGGCCGCTGTGGGTGGTGGACTTCCCGATGTTCGAGTACGACGCCGAGGCGAAGCGCTGGATGGCGATGCACCATCCGTTCACGTCGCCCGCGGACCCGGACCCGGCGGCGCTGGCGGCCGACCCGAAGGGCGCGCGCGCCCGCGCCTACGACATGGTGCTGAACGGGTCCGAGATCGGCGGCGGCTCGATCCGCATCCACCGCGAGGACCTGCAGAGCGCCGTGTTCGGCCTGCTCGGCATCGAGCCTGCCCAGGCACAGCAGAAATTCGGGTTCCTGCTCGAGGCCCTTCGCTACGGCGCCCCCCCGCACGGCGGCATCGCCTTCGGGCTCGACCGTCTCGCGATGCTGATGTCGGGCGCCGACAGCATCCGCGACGTGATCGCCTTCCCGAAGACACAGTCGGCCTGGTGCCCGCTGACGGACGCGCCCTCCGAGGCGGACGAGGCGGCGCTCAAGGAACTGCACATCCGCGTGCGCCCGCCGGTCACGCCCGGGAGTTGAAAGCTGGCCGCAGGCGGCACGCCGGTCATCGTCATTCATGGCCTGTGGCTCAACGGGCTGGAGACCTTCCTGCTGCGGGACCGTCTCACTTCGGCGGGCTATGCTCCGCAGGTCTTCCGCTATCCATCCATGCACGCGACGCTCGCCGAGGTGACCGCGGCGCTCGCCGAGCGCCTGCGTGCTTTCGACACGGTGCACGTTGTTGGCCACAGCCTGGGCGGCGTGGTGGCCTACGAGACGCTCGTCGCGCACGCCGACCTGCCGCCGGGGCGCGCCGTGCTGATGGGCTCCCCGGTGCGCGGCTCGCGCGCGGCGCGCGCGGTCGCAAACCACTGGTACGGGCCGCCGATGCTGGGTCCGCTGGCGATGGCCGAGCTCGCACGCGAGCGCGACTGCCGCTGGAGTGGGCCGCGCCAGCTCGGCGTGATCGCGGGCACGCGCGCGGCCGGCCTCGGGCGCGTGTTCGCAGACCTGCCGCGGCCGAATGACGGGACCGTCTGCCTCGATGAAACCGAACTGGCCGGGGCCTGCGCGCGTGTCATCCATGAAGTGAGTCACACCGGCATGTTGATCTCGGCCGGGGTTGCGCAGTCGCTGGTACAGTTCCTCGCCTCGGGCAAGTTCGAAGCGCCTGCGGAGACCTGACTCGATGACGCGTTGGCCTTGGTACGCAGCGGTGTTTGCCGCGTATCCACTCCTGTACATCGCGGCGGCTAATCCTGGCCAGGTCGAGACACCGACCGTCGCGCTGGCGGCAGCCGCTGCGGCGGCCATGGCGGCATCCGCCATGGTGTTGTTGCGCTGGCTGCTCGGGTCCTGGGGCGCGGCTGGCCTCGGCGTCGCCTGGCTCGCGTTCCTGTTCTTCGCTTACGGGCCAGTCAACGAGTGGTGGCTGGATTTCGTGACGGCAGGCGTGGAGCAGCGGGCGGCGGGCATACAGTGGTACAACCGCTCGCCGCAGCTCGTGCACTCGATTGTCTGGGCACTGATCGCCGCGGCGGGGTTGTACGAACTGCGCCGCCGCGCCGCGCGCCTGCCCTCCCGGCTCACGGCCGGCCTCAACCTCGTCGCCGCGCTGCTCGCCGTCTTCGTGGTCATGCAAGGCGGCATCAACGCCGCGATCGGTCGCGCCTCTCAGGTTGCGCAGGCGTCTCCCGTCCCGGCTGTCCTGCCGCCTTCCAGCGATGCCGGGCGCCCGGACATCTATTTCATCGTGCTGGACGGCTATGCCCGCGCCGACGTCTTGCGTGAGTACTACGGATTCGACAACACGCCATTCCTGGACGGCCTGCGCACGCGCGGGTTCCAGGTGGCTGACGCAAGCCGCTCGAACTTCTCCTGGACCTTTCTCTCGCTTGGCTCGGCACTCAATTTCGAGTATGTGCAGCCGTTGCTGGGAGACAAGCTCGACCCGATGACGCGAGACCGCAAGGAAATGTACCGGCTGATTCGCGACAGCCGCGCGGCGCATTTCCTGAAGGAGCAGGGATATCGAACGGTGCAGCTGCAGTCCACCTGGGGCGGCACCGGCAGCAATCCCCACGTGGACGAGTTCCTGGCCTGTGACGCCGGGCTTTTCGGCGACGAGTACCTGCGCGCCGTCGCGGATGCCTCCTGGTTGCGCGCGCTCGAGTCGAAGGCGAGCATGGACATCGCAAATTGCCACTTGCAGAACTTCGAGGCGCTCGCCGCGCAGGCGAGCCGGCCAGGACCGAAGTTCGTGCTGGCGCACTTTGTGCCGCCGCACCATCCTTACCTGTTCGACCGCGAGGGCAACGTGCTGCGCCGCGCGAACATATCCGACCAATTTGAGTTCCAGAAGCGGCTCTGGGAGGATCGCGTGTCCTACGTGGACCAGCTCTTGTACGTGAACCGCCGCATTGGCGAGGTCGTGGACCGGATTCTCTCAGACTCGCCGCACCCGCCGGTGATTGTGCTCGTGTCGGACCACGGCCCCAACCTGAAGGACGGGCTGCGGCGCGATGCGCAGCGGCGAATCCGTTTTGCGAACCTGACAGCCATGTTCCTGCCGGGCGCAGGGTCCGACCTGCTTCCGCCGGATGCAACGCCGGTGAACCACTTGCGGCGCATATTCAACGAGTACTTCGACGCCGGCCTGCCGATCCTGCCCGACCGCTACTTCGCCTCGACCTACGAGCACCCCTACGGATTCCTGGAAATCGGCGCCGACGATCTCCCGGTGCAGGCGCCGGCTGCCGGTTTTTGACAAAATGTGATGGGGTCGGCGGGTAGCCAGGAGCTGGCGCTGTTGAAGTGCGCGATATGAAACAAGCCATGCGTGCCACAGCCGGCGTCCTGCTGCTCGTCCTTGCCACAGTGCCGCCTGCGCAGGCCTACATCGACCCGGGCACCGGCTCGATGCTGCTGCAGGTGATCGGCGCAGCCGTCGCGGGCGCGATCTTCTACTTCCGCGAGCTGCGCATCAAGATCCTGTCGTGGTTCGGCCGCCGCCCGGCAGGATCTGCCGAGGCCGACGGCCAGCCGCCGGCGGACGATGCACGGCGTTGACGCGCAGGGAGACCAGCCCGCGATCCTTCCGCGACCC
This sequence comes from Steroidobacteraceae bacterium, assembly GCA_035720205.1. GTDB lineage: Bacteria > Pseudomonadota > Gammaproteobacteria > Steroidobacterales > Steroidobacteraceae > SCUD01. The sequence continues at coordinate 18,828 of DASTOQ010000026.1, forward strand.
TGACGCCGTCCTCGTCGAGCACGAGGGCCGGCTGATCCGCGCGGTGCGCGCGCACGCGCTCGAGTCGTTCCGCCGCACGCTCGAGAATCCGGTCGTGCGCCGGTGGATGGCGGACGGGGGCATCGTGAAGACCTGGCCGCTGTCGCGCGCCGAACGGCCGCGCCGGTTCGCCGATTTCGACGGCGAGTGCTTCGAGCACGAGCGCATCCCGTTCGTGAGTCACCCGTCGGAATGGGCGCCCGAGATGCTCGCGGCTGCCGGCGAGGCGACTCTCGCGCTCGCCCGGGCGTTGCTGCCGCGTGGGCTGCAACTGAAGGACGCCACTCCCGCGAACATCCTGTTCCGTGGTCCGGAGCCGGTGTTCGTCGATTTACCATCCATCATCGTGCGCGAGCCGGGCGACTGCCTCTGGGTCGCGCGCCACCAGTTCGAGACCACTTTCTTGCTGCCGCTCATCGCCTCGGTCGAGGCCGGGCTCCCGCTCGCCTGGACGCTCGCCAATCCCGTCGCGGGCCTTGCGCACGAGACGCTGGCGCGCATCCTGGGCGCGCGGCGCTGGCTGCGGCCGCGGCTGTGGCGCAGCGTCGCGCTGCCGGTGGCGTTCGCGGCGCGCCAGGCCGCGAAGGGCGGGGCGCCGGCAGTCATGACGGTCGCCAACGACGCGCGCGCGCAGTACGTGCTCGAGCGCGCCTACGCGGCGCTCGGACGGCAGTTGCGCCGCTGCACGGATGCGCTCGCGGCGCGCGGCTCGCACTGGCAGGCGTACACCGCGACCCGCGGCCACTACGGCGACGCGGACCTCGCCGCCAAGCGCACTTTCGTGTCCTCCGTGGTCGCCGACACGCACCCCGAGCGCACGCTCGACATCGGCGCGAACACCGGCGAGTTCAGCGAGATCGCGACTGCCCAGGGCGAGGTGGTCGCGCTCGACATCGACGAGCGCTCGGTGGCCAAGATCGCCCGGCGCGCGCGCGAGAAGAAGCTCGCCATCCTGCCGCTGGTCGGTAACTTCGGCCGGCCGACACCCGCGACCGGCTGGCGCAATCGGGAAGCGGATTCGTTCCTGGAGCGTGCCGCGGGCCGCTTCGACCTGGTCCTGATGCTGGCGGTCGTGCACCACCTGCGGGTCACGGAGGGCGTGCCGGTCGCGCAGCAGCTCGAGGCCGTCGCCGGCATCACGCGCCGCGACCTCGTGGTCGAGTTCGTGCCGGCCACCGACCCCATGTTTGCCGCCATCGCCCGCGGGCGCGAGCCGCTCTATCCCGACTGTCTGCGACCGGCGTTCGAATTGGAATTGACGCGGCACTTCACGATCGAGCGTACGCTCGAGTTGCCGAACGGACGCGTGCTCTACTTTGCCCGGCTTTCCAGCCTGCCTAGGTAGGCCTTCGCCGTCGCGATCACCTCGCGCGGCACTCCCGCCTTCTGCGCCACCTGCAGCCCGTAGCTCTTGCTCGCCGGGCCCGGCTTCACCGCGTGCAGGAACACGATGCCTTCGCCGTGCTCGGTGGCGTCCAGGTGCACGTTCGCGACCTCCGGGATCTCGCCGGCGAGCTCGGTCAGCTCGAAGTAGTGCGTGGCGAACAGCGTGAAGGCGCGGATCTTCCGCGCGATGTGGCTGGCGCAGGCGAAGGCGAGCGAGAGCCCGTCGTAGGTGCTGGTGCCGCGGCCGATTTCGTCCATCAGCACCAGGCTGCGGTCGGTCGCCGAGTTCAGGATCACCGCGGCCTCCGTCATCTCGACCATGAAGGTCGAGCGGCCGCCCGCGAGGTCGTCCGAGGCGCCGATGCGCGTGAAGATGCGGTCGAATGGGCCGATCACGGCAGCCTCCGCCGGCACGAAGCTGCCGATCGAGGCGAGCACCAGGATGAGCGCGGCCTGGCGCATGTAGGTGGACTTGCCGCCCATGTTCGGGCCGGTGATCACCAGCATGCGGCACCGGTCCGTCAGCTCCAGGTCGTTCGGCACGAAGGGATCTTCCAGCATGCGTTCGACCACCGGGTGCCGGCCGCCCGTGATGCGCAGGCCGGGCTGGTCGGAGAGTTCCGGCTGCACGTAGCGCAGGCTGACGGCGCGTTCCGCGAGGTTCGCCAGCACGTCGGCGAGCGCCAGCGCCTCGGCCATGCGCTTGAGGCCTGCGAGTTCGCCCGCCAGCGCGTCGAGAAGCCGCTCGTAGAGGTCCTTCTCCAGCGCGAGCGCGCGGTCGCGCGCGCCCAGCACCTTGTCCTCGAACTGCTTGAGCTCCGGCGTGATGTAGCGCTCGGCGTTCTTGACCGTCTGCCGGCGCTGGTAGTCGAGCGGGGCGCGGCCGGACTGGCTGCGCGGCAGCTCGATGTAATAGCCGTGCACGCGGTTGTAGCCGAGCCTGAGTTGGGAGATGCCGCTGCGGCGGCGCTCGCGCTCCTCGAGCTCGAGCAGGTGCGCATCCGTGCCGGTCGCGACCGAGCGCAGCTCGTCGAGCGCGGCGTCGTAGCCAGGGGCGACGACGCCGCCCTCGCGCAAGAGTGCCGGCGGGTCCGCGACGATCGCGCGCGCCAGCAGCTCGTGGACTTCCGGGCGCGGCGCGAGGTCCGCGGTCGCTGCCGCGAGCAGCGTGGAATCCAGGCCGGCGAGCACTTCGCCCAGCGCGGGCAGCTGCCCGAGTGCCGCGCGCAGCGCCGCGAGGTCGCGCGGCCGCGCGCTGCGAAGCGCCACGCGCGCCAGCACGCGCTCGACGTCGCCGATGCCGCGCAGGATCTCGTGCAGCCTCGCATGGCGGTGCGAGCCGATCAGCGCCGCGACCGCGTGATAGCGCTGGCGCAGCCGGGCCTGGTCGCGCAGCGGCCGGCGGATCCATCGGCGCAGTTCGCGCGCGCCCATGGCGGTCGCGGTGCGGTCGATGACGCCCGCGAGCGTCGCCTCCTCGCGCCCGGCGAGGCTGGCGTCGAGCTCGAGGTTGCGCCGGGTCGCGGCGTCCATCGCGAGCGCCTCGTCGCGCGACTCGCGCGCGAGGCTCGTGAGGTGGGGCAGGGCGCCCTTCTGCGTGTCGCGCACGTACTGCAGCAGCGCGCCCGCCGCGCCGAGGCCGAGCGTCAGTTCCTCGCAGCCGAAACCGGCAAGGCTCGTGGTCCCGAACTGGGCGTTCAACGCCCGCCGCGCGGTGTCCTGCTCGAAGTGCCAGGGCGGCCTCTCGACGACGTGGGCCGGGACTTTCAGTACCCGTCCCTCCGGCAGCAGCAGTTCCGCGGGCCGCAGACGCTCGAGTTCCGCCATCAGCGCCTCGGCGCCCTCGCCCTCGAGCACCGAGAAGCGTCCGGCCGCGAGATCAAGCCAGGCGAGGCCGAAATGGTCGCCGACGCCCGCGACGGCGGCCAGCAGGTTCTCGCGCCGGGCGTCCAGCAGCGCCTCGTCGGTGACCGTGCCGGGCGTGACGATGCGCACCACCTCGCGCTCGACCGGGCCCTTGCCCTTGCCGACCTCGCCGACCTGCTCGCAGATCGCGACCGGCACGCCCTGCTTCACCAGCCGCGCCAGGTATTGGTCGAGCTTGTCCACCGGTACGCCTGCCATCGGGATCGCCGCGCCCGCGGACTCGCCGCGCTGCGTCAGCACGATGTCGAGCAGGCGCGCGGCGCGGCGCGCGTCGTCGTAGAAGGTCTCGTAGAAGTCGCCCATGCGGTAGAGCAGGAGCAGGTCCGGGTTCTCGGCCTTGATGCGCAGGTACTGCTGCATCATGGGCGTATGGGTCTCGAGCCCCGGGAATAGCGGTTCGGTGGCGGGCATGTTCGTGCGCGGCGTCGTTTGAGGCATTATGACGGCCCCGGAGAAGGACGCCACATGAGCATCGGATACCAGCAGGACCAGGGCATCGCGACCATCACCATCGACCGCCCGGAGAAGAAGAACGCGATCACGGGGGAGATGTACGAGGCGATCGTGGCGGGACTGCGCCGCGCCGCCGAGGACAAGACCGTCCGCGTCGTGATCATCACCGGCGCCGGGGACGCCTTCACGGCCGGCAACGACCTCAAGGATTTCGCCAATCCGCGCTTTGCGCAACCGGACTCGCCGGTGCTGACCTTCATGCAGACGCTGGCCGGTTACGAGAAGCCGGTGATCGCGGCGGTCAACGGCCTCGCCGTCGGCATCGGCGTGACCATGCTGCTGCACTGCGACCTCGTCTATGCGGCGGACAACGCCACCTTCTCGATGCCGTTCACCGGGCTCGGCCTGGTGCCCGAGTTTGCCTCGACGCTGCTCTTGCCGATGATCGCCGGGCGCGTGCGCGCGGCGGAGGCGCTCCTGCTCGGCAAGCCGTTCCTCGCGTCCGAGGCCGTCGTGATGGGCGTCGCGAACGCGGTGCTGCGCGCGGCCGAACTCATGCCGCACGCGCAGGCGGTGGCGCGCAAGCTGGCCGTGCTGCCGCCCGGCTCGGTGCGCGACACCAAGAAGCTGCTGAAGCAGGCGCTGGGCGGCGCCGTGCAGGAGACGATCATGCGCGAGGCCTCGCACTTCGGGCCGCGGCTGGCGGGCGCGGAGGCGCGCGAGGCCATCGCGGCCATCATCGAGAAGCGTCCACCGGATTTCTCCAGGTTCAGCTGAGGGCCCGTGGCCACGCCCTCCGATTTCGCGCTCGCTGCGCTCGCACTCAACGTGGGCCGCTCGCTGCGCCGGGCCGGGCTATCGATCGCGACTGCCGAGTCCTGCACCGGCGGGCTGATCGCCAAGTGCCTGACCGACATCGCCGGCAGCTCCGACTACTTCGAGCGCGGCTGGGTCACCTATTCGAACGCGGCCAAGCGGGCCGAACTGGGGGTCTCCGGGGCGCTGCTCGGGCGCCACGGCGCCGTGAGCGAGGAGGTGGCCATGGCCATGGCTCGCGGCGCCCTGCGAAGGTCCTCGGCCCGGGTGTCGATCGCGGTGACCGGGGTCGCGGGTCCGGCCGGGGGCACGCCCGACAAGCCCGTGGGCACCGTCTGGATCGCCTGGGGCCTGAAGCGGCAGGACGGCATGCAGGTCTATGCGCGCCGATTCCTGTTCCGGGGCAGCCGCAACGCCATCCGGCGCCAGACCGCTGCCGCGGCGCTCGAAGGCCTGCCCGCCTCGTGAACGGGCCGCGGCCAGGGCGTCCGAGGCTCCGCCGGCTGTTCTTTGCCCTCTGGCCCGACCCGGCGCTGCGTCGGGCATTGGCCGGCGCGACGGCGGATGCCGCCGCCTGGGCTGCCGGCAGCCGCATGCCGCCCGCCAACCTGCACGTCACGCTCGCATTCCTCGGCATGGTGCCGGAGGACGACATCCCCGAGCTGCTGGCCATCGGGCAGCGGGGCCATTGGCCGCGCATCCAACTCGATTTCGACCGCGTCGAGTACTGGCGGAAGCCAAAGGTGCTGGTCGCCATGCCAGTGACCATCCCCGAGGCCGGCGTCCGGATCGTGGACCTGCTGTGGAGTCCGCTCGAGCAACTGGGTTACGAGCGTGAGGCACGTCCCTGGCTGCCGCACCTGACCCTCGTTCGCAAGGTCAGCCGGCCGCCGCCGCGCGGCGAGGAACTGCCGATCCCGCCTCGTCCGGCCCGGGATGCCGGCGCCTGGAAACTGGCGCTGGTTGAGTCCGTCACCGACCCGGCGGGCCCGCGCTACACCCCGCTCGCCCGCTGGGCTCTTAAAGGGGACGCATCCCATTTATCTTGATAAATGGGATGCGTCCCCTTTAAGAGCCCTGGGTCGCGTCCTGAGCCACCCCCGGGCGCAAGCTGGCGCCCATGAAAATCACCGCCAATGGGGAAGTTTTTATGGCAGCCCGCATGAAGGATTGTGGAATAATCGGGACAACCCAAGGGGACCCCAAGATGGAAGACACGAACCGCAAGAAGGCGCTCCTCGCCGCGCTCAGCCAGATCGAGAAGCAGTT
>DASTOQ010000027.1:0-25338 GCA_035720205.1 Steroidobacteraceae bacterium
CTGGACGGCGACGGGCCGCCCAAGGTGTTCGTGGTGCAGGACGGCAAGGCGGCCGAGCGCCCGGTGGAGCTGGGTCTCACGAACGGAGCGATGATCGAGGTCGTCTCGGGCCTCGAGGACGGCGAGCAGGTCGTGGTCGTCGGCCACGGCGCCGTCAAGCCGGGGGCCGCGGTGCGCATCGTCAACACGCCCGCGCGCCCGGCGGCCCGGCAGCAGCCCGCCCCGGTCGCGGCCGGCTGATCCCGGCGGGGCCCCGTGCAGATCGTCGAATTCGCCACGCGGCGGCGCGTCACCATCCTGATGGTGACCGTCGCCATGGTCCTGTTCGGCTTCGTGTCGCTGTCGCGCCTGAAGCTGAACCTGCTGCCGGACCTCTCCTACCCGACACTGACGGTGCGCACCGACCTGCCGGGCGCCGCGCCGCTCGAACTCGAGACGCTGATCGCGCGCCCGATCGAGGAATCGGTCGGCATCATCCGCAACGTGCGCGAAGTGCGGTCGGTGTCGCGCGCCGGCCAGGCCGACGTGATTCTCGAGTTCGCCTGGGGCACGGACATGGACCTCGCGGGCATCGACGTGCGCGAGAAGATCGACCTGCTGCAACTGCCGATCGAAGCGAGCCGCCCGATCCTGTTGCGCTTCGACCCCTCGACCGAGCCGGTCATGCGGCTCGCCTTCGTCGACACCGACGAGTTCGCGCAGTCGAGCCCGGGCGAGGCAGGGTCCGTCGAGCGCCTGAAGTCGCTGCGTCGCTTTGCCGACGACCGGCTGAAGGCCGACCTCGAGTCCGTGGACGGCTCGGCCGCGGTCAAGGTCAGCGGCGGCTACGAGGACGAGATCCAGGTGTTCGTGGACCAGGGCAAGCTGGCCCAGCTCAACCTGTCGATCGAGCACGTCGCCCGGCGCCTGCGCGAAGAGAACGTCAACCTCTCGGGCGGCCGGCTCGAGCAGGGCACGCAGCGCTTCCTGGTGCGCACGCTGAACGAATTCTCGACGGTGCAGGAGATGGCGGACGCCATCGTCGCCAACGTGGACGGCAAGCCGGTCTACCTGCGCGATGTCGCGACCGTCACCAGCGGCTTCAAGGACCGCGAGGCGATCACGCGGCTCGACGGGCGCGAGTCGGTCGAGCTCGCCATCTACAAGGAGGGCGACGCCAACACGGTGCAGCTGGCCGAGGGCCTGCGCGAGCGCATCGAGGAGCTCGGCAAGTCGCTGCCGCCCGGCAGCGAGCTGCGGCTGGTGTACGACCAGTCGCGCTTCATCTCCTCGGCCATCGGCGAGGTGCGCGACGCCGCGATCATCGGCGGACTGCTCGCGATCCTGGTGCTGTACCTGTTCCTGCGCGACGCGCGTGCGACGCTGATCATCGGCCTCGCGATCCCGGTGTCGGTGATCGGCACGTTCATGCTCATGCACCTGTTCGACCTGTCGCTGAACATCATGTCGCTGGGCGGCATCGCGCTCGCGGTCGGCATGCTGGTCGACAATGCGGTGGTCGTGCTCGAAAACATCGTGCGCCACCGCGAAGAAGGCAGGTCGCGCGTGGACGCCGCGCGGCTCGGCACCAGCGAGGTCGGCACCGCGATCACGGCCGCGACGCTGACCTCGGTCGCGGTCTTCTTCCCGATGGTGTTCATCACCGGCATTGCCGGCCAGCTGTTCCGCGACCAGGCCCTGACGGTGAGCTTCGCACTGGTGTTCTCGCTGGTGGTCGCGATGACCCTGGTGCCGATGCTGGCGGCGGGCAAGGAGGCGCGCCTGCCGCCCGATCCGGGCCGGCCGCCGGGACGCATCGGCCGCGGCATCGGCCGGACCGCGGCGGCGCTCCGGCGGCTGTCGGGCCGGATCTCCCGCGGAGCGGCCTGGGTCATGTCCTGGCCGGCCCGCTGGACCCAGACCGGTTTTTCCGTCCTGGCCCGCGTGTACGGGCCCGCGCTCGCCTGGTCGCTCGGACACCGCGGACGGGTGCTGCTGATCGCGCTCGGCGTGCTGACGGCGACCGCGGCGCTGGTGCCGCGGCTCGGCAGCGAGCTGATCCCGCAGTTGTCGCAGGGCGAGTTCATCGCGGACCTGCGGCTCGCGCCGGGCACGCCGCTGGAGCAGACCGACCGCGCGATGGCGGCGGCCCAGACGAGCGCGATGGCGCTGCCCGAGATCGCGCTGTCCTACGCGGTCACCGGCACCGGCAACCGGCTGGACGCCAGCCCGACCGATGCCGGCGAGAACACCGGGCGCCTGTCGGTGACGCTGGCGCCGGACACCGGCGCCGACGAGGAAGTGCGCGTGATCGACCAGCTGCGCGGCCAGTTCGAGTCGCTCGCAGGCGTGCAATACCAGTTCAGCCGCCCGGCGCTGTTCAGCTTCGCCTCCCCGCTCGAGGTCACGGTCACCGGCTACGACCTGGAGCGCCTGCGTCAGGTCGCGGAGCAGGTCCGGCTCGGGATGCAGGCGAGCCCGACCTTCAGCGACATCAAGTCCACGGTCGAGGCCGGCAACCCCGAGATCCAGATCGTGTTCGACCAGGAGCGCGCCGCGCAACTCGGCATCACGGTCCGCGAGCTGGCGGACCGCGTGGTGTCCTCGGTGCGCGGCAATGTCGCGACCCGCTACAAGCTGCGCGAGAAGAAGATCGACGTGCTGGTGCGCAGCATCGACACGCGCGCGTCCTCGGTGGAGGAAATCCGCTCCCTGATCGTGAACCCGGGCAGCAGCAGGCCGCTGCCGCTGTCAGCGGTCGCCGACGTGACCGTCGCGAGCGGCCCGGCCGAGATCCGCCGCACGCGCCAGCAGCGGGTCGCGGTCGTGACCGCGAACCTGTCCTCGGGCGACCTCGGCTCGGCGGTGGCCGAGCTCGAGCGCATCGTCGCCGGGATCGAGATGCCGGTCGGCACGACCGCGGCGGTCAGCGGCCAGAGCGACGACATGAAGGACTCGTTCCGCTCGCTGCAGTTCGCGATGCTGCTCGCCGTGTTCCTGGTCTACCTGGTCATGGCCTCGCAGTTCGAGTCGCTGCTCCATCCGTTCGTGATCCTGCTCACGATCCCGCTCGCTCTCACCGGCTCGGTGTGGGCGATGTTCCTGACCGGCACCACCGTCAACGTGGTCGCCTACATCGGCCTGATCATGCTGGCGGGCATCGTCGTCAACCAGTCGATCGTGCTGATCGACGCCGTGAACCAGGCGCGTGAGCGCGGGCTTTCGAAGCACGACGCCATCATGGAAGCGGGCCGGCTGCGGCTGCGCCCGATCATCATCACCAAGCTCACGACCATCCTCGGCCTGCTGCCGATGGCGCTCGGGCTCGGCGAGGGCGCCGAGATCCGCCAGCCGATGGCCGTCACGGTGATCGGCGGCGTGGCCATCGCGAGCTTCTTCACGCTGCTCGTGATCCCGGTGGTCTACTCGCTGCTGGACCGCAAGCAGTTCCCGGCGACGGCGACCGCCCCGAGGCCCGGTCCCTCCCCGGCCCACGCCGGAGGCTGAGCCATGATCCACACGCGGTTCGCGCTGCGCCGGCCCGTCACCACGCTGATGACCTTCGTCGCGGTGGTGCTCGTCGGACTGCTGTCGATGAAGCTGCTGCCGCTCGAACTGTTCCCCGACATCCGGTTCCCCGGGATCCTGGTCAACATCCCGTTCGACGGCTCGACGCCCGAGGAGGTCGAGCAGCTGATCACCCGCCCCGCCGAGGAAGCCGTCGCGACGCTGTCCGGCATCAAGGAGATGCGTTCCACGTCGTCCGAGAACGGACTGGAGATGATCGTCTTCTTCGAGTGGGGACGCGACCCCGCGGCCGTGGGCTTCGAGGTCCGCACCAAGCTCGAGTCGATCCGGCACGAGTTCCCGCCGGCCGCCAACCGGATCCTGACGCGCATGTTCGCGGCCGGCGACGACCGCGTCGTGGTCGTGCGCATCTCCAGCGAGGAGGACCTGTCCCGCCAGTACGACATGCTGGACCGCTACCTGAAGAAGCCGATCGAGCGGCTCGACGGCGTGGCGCGGGTGTCGCTCGAGGGCGTGGAGCCGCTCGAGATGCGCATCCTGGTCGACCCGGTGCGGCTCGCCGCGCACGGGGTGGACGTCGCGCGCCTGCGCGACGCGCTCGAGGGTGCCAACTTCTCGGTCAGCGCCGGCGAGATCACCGGCGGGCAGCAGCGCTTCCTGGTGCGGCCGGTCGGCGAGTTCCACACCATCGATGACGTGCGCGACTTCATCGTCGCGGGCAACGTGCGCCTGCGCGACATCGCCGACGTGCGCCTGGTGTCGCCCGCGCTCACCGTCGGGCGCCACCTGAATGGCCGTCCCGGCGTCGGCCTCGACGTCTTCAAATCGACCGGCGCCAACCTGGTGGACGTGGCGGACCGCGTCATGGCCGTGGTCGAGGAGGCGCAGACGCTGCCGCAGCTGCAGGGCGTCGACGTGATCGTGCTGGCGAACCAGGCCGAGAACATCCGCAGTTCGCTCACGGAACTGCGCAACGCCGGCCTGATCGGCGCCGCCCTCGCCCTGGTCGTGCTGTTCGCCTTCCTGCGCGACTGGCGGACCACCCTGATCGTCAGCCTGGCGGTGCCGTTCTCGCTGCTGATCACGCTCGGCGCCATGTTCTTCCTCGGCTTGTCGCTCAACATCCTGACGATGATGGGCATGATGCTCGCGGTCGGCCTGCTGGTGGACAATGCGGTGGTGGTCACCGAGAGCATCTTCCGGCACCGGCAGACCAACGGGGCCGACCCGGTCGCCTCCACGCTCGCCGGCGTCAGCGAGGTGGGACTGGCGGTGCTCGCCGGGACGCTCTCCACGATCATCGTGTTCCTGCCGATCGTATTCGGCGAGGAGAGCCAGATCTCGGTCTTCATGGTGCACGTGGCGGTGCCGATCGTGATCGCGATGGTGGCCTCGCTGTTCGTCGCGCAGACCATCATCCCGACCCTGACCGCGCGCTTCCCCGCGCCACCGCCGATTCAGGCGGGCTCGCGATTCGCCCGCCTGCAGGACTGGTACGTGCGGGCGCTCGACTGGCTGTTCCACCACAAGTGGAAGGGCCTGCTGTTCGTGATGCTGACCGTGCTGTCGCCGATCCCGCTGTTCGCGACCGGCATGCTCAAGGTGGACATGTTCCCGCAGGACGCCTCCGACCAGCTGCAGCTGCCGTACCACATCGAGGGCACCTACCCGCTGGCGCGCATCGAGCAGGTCGTCAGCCGGGTCGAAGCCTACCTCGAGGAGAACCGCGAGCGCTTCGGCATCGACCTCGTCTACAGCTGGTATACGCCGGACAACGCCAGCAGCGTCATCAAGCTGAAGCCGCGCGACGAGCTGCCGATGGAGCCGCGCGAGCTCATGAAGGAGATCGAGAAGGGCATGCCGGAGATCATCATCGGCAAGCCCTCGTTCCGCTTCGAGGACAACCAGGGCGGCAGCGGCGGCTTCAGCATGCGCCTGACCGGCGAGTCGACCGAACAGCTGGTCGGGCTGTCGCGCACGGTCGTGCAGCGCCTGCGCGACGTGTCCGGCTTCGACTCGGTGCGCACGACCGCGAAGGCCGGCGAGCACGAGGTGCAGGTGATCGTGGACCGCGACCGCGCGGCCCGGCTCGGCCTGACGGCGGAAGCGGTCGCCCAGACGCTTGCCGCCGCGATGCGCGGCGACCGCCTCAAGGAATTCCGCACCGAGGACCGCGAGATCGAGATGCGGCTCGCGTTCCGGGCCGACGACCGCCAGACGCTCGAGGACCTCGCCGCCACGCCGCTGTACCTGCCCGACGGCACGCGCAGCACGCTGGGCGCGGTGGCCGATTTCCGCATCGACCAGACCGCGCGTTCGATCGAGCGCGTGGACCGGCTGACGTCGGTCGTCATCGAGGGCATCGTCTCGCGTGACTCGTCACTCGACCAGGTCAAGAAGGGCGTCGAGGCGGCGATGAAGGATTTCCCGCTGCCGGCCGGCGTGGCGTGGAAGTTCGGGCGCAGCGTCGAGGACAGCGACGACACCGCCACGACCATGCAGACCAACCTGCTGCTTGCGGTCGCGCTGATCTTCCTGGTGATGGCCGCCCTGTTCGAGTCGCTGCTCTACCCGGTCTCGATCATCACCTCGATCCTGTTCGCGGTCGTCGGCGTGTTCTGGGGCCTGACGATCAGCGGCACGCCGCTGACTTTCATGGCGATGCTCGGCATCATGATCCTGATCGGCGTGATCGTGAACATCGGCATCGTGCTGATCGCGCACGTCATCGACCTGCGCAAGGCCGGCATGGACCGGCGCGAGGCGATCCTCGAGGCGGCGCGGCACCGGCTGCGCCCGATCCTGATGACCTCGCTGACCACGCTGCTCGCGATGTTGCCGATCGCGGCGGGCGACACGCAGATCGGCGGCGACGGGCCGGCGTATTACCCGATGGCGCGCGCGCTGATGTCGGGACTGCTGTTCGGCTCGGTGACGTCGCTGTTCTTCGTGCCGCTGTTCTACGTCTGGCTCGACGACCTGAACGACTGGCGCTTGCGCGTCAGGCTGTTCTCGCACGGCGGCGCCGCGGCCGCGGCCGGGAACTGAGCGCGGCGCTCAGCGCAGCAGGACCTTGTAGACGTCCCAGTAGTCGTCCACCAGCACGTTGGCGTCCGGGACGCCGCCGGCGGCGGCCGGCGGCAGCGAGGCCGGCTGCGGCACCGTCTCGGTCGCATTGCGCCAGGTCGCGCCCTTCGCCATCTTCTCGACCCGCACCTTGACCTGCGCGGCCAGGCCCTCCGGCGAGCCGACGGCCGCCAGCGCCTGGGTGATCTCGCGGATGCGCGCGAGGCAGGCGTCGAGCCCGCCGTGCCTGGCGCTCTCGACGCTGCGGTTGTTCGCGAGGCGGGAGTCCATGGCGAGGCCGGAAACGGCCAGCTTCGCGTACAGGATCTGGGCGTAGGCGATGACCGCGAGGTTGACCCCGCGCCGGCCCTCGATGGTCAGGCCCGGGAACTCCGGCCACGGCTCCTTCTCGATCGTGCGGTGCGCCTCGCGCATGTCGGCAAACTGGCGTTCGGCGGCCACGCAGCGCTCGCGCTGCGCAGCGATCTCGGCGGCGAGCTCGCGACGGCGGAAGTAGTTCCAGAATCCCTTCAGCTTCACCATGCGTTCCACCCGCTGGCGCAGCCGCTCGCTCTCGGCGTCGGCGACCTCCTTGGCCTGCCGCAGGCGCTCGTCCGCGACCTTGAGCCGCTCCGCGCGGTCCGCCTGGAACTCGGCGAGCTGCTGCTTGCGCTGCGCGTCCTGGCGGTCGCGTTTGAGGTCCGCGGCGAAGCGTTCCAGCTGCTCGCGGCAGGCGCGCCACAGCGACTTCAGGCCGAAATGGACCAGCGCGTCGAAGCCGCGCTCCGGGTTGCCGAGCAGCATCTCGAGCTGCTCGATCTGCTGCTGCAGGCGCGCGTTCGCATTCTCCTGCTGCTTGAGCTTGTTGCGCAGGTTGTGGAGCTGGTCGTCGAGGCCCTGCAGCTCCTTCTTGAGCTCGGCGCGGTTCCAGAACAGCTTGAGCAGCCGTTCCTGCTCCGCCGCATCGGGCTTGCCGATCGACGGCAGCTTCAGCTGCGACCACTTGTCGGGAAGCATGACGGCCACGGGCGCTGCCGCCTCAGGCCGCCGGCAGGGCGAAACGGTGGCCGCTGCCCGCGCAGTACTCGAGCCACTTGTTCAGCAGCATGTTGCAGGACCAGCGGTGGCCATGGTCGCGCGGTATGGCGCGGGCCAGCCGGCGCAGCCGCGGATGCGCGGGATCCGCGCCCGTGCCGCAGGCCTCGGCGAGGCGCGCGTCGTGGTAGACGCGGACCTCGAGCGCCGGGTCGCGCACGCGCGCGGCGCCGTCGTCGAACAGGTAGGACATGCCGAGCGTCGTGGTGTAGCGGCACTGCTCGAGCACCGCGATTTCGAGCGCGGGGCCGCAGGGCACGGCCGAGGTCAGCGAGCCGGTGACGCCACGCAGGTCGGGAACCAGCCAGCCCAGACGGATGTAGTTGCTCTCGTACAGCGTCATCAGGCTCACGAACGACCGTGGCCTGGCGCGCCAGGAGCTGGCACAGAGCTGGTCCGCTGCCATCACCATGGATTTGACTATATCACAGGGAATTCAGGCCAATTCCCGCACGAATCGTGCTGTTTGTCACGAATCCGTCACGGCCGCACGCGGCGCGGGATCGCGAGGCGTTCGAGCACGCGGCTCGCGATCTCCTCGATCGACGTGTCCGTCGTCTCGAGATACGGGACGCCATGACGCTCGAACAGCTGCTCCGCCGCGCGCACCTCGAATGCGCACTGCTGCGCGGACGCGTAGCGGCTGTCGGGCCGCCGTTCCTGGCGGATCTGCTGCAGCCGCACCGGGTCGATGGTGAGGCCGAACAGCTTGTGGCGGCAGGTCTCGACCGCCGCGGGCAGGCGCACGCCGTCGAGGTCGTCCTCGGTCAGGGGGTAGTTGGCCGCGAACGCGCCGTACTGCAGCGCCATGTACACGCAGGTCGGCGTCTTGCCCGAGCGCGACACGCCCAGCAGGATCACGTCCGCGCGGTCATAGTCCCGCGTGCGGGCGCCGTCGTCGTTGGCGAGCGCGAAATTGGTCGCATTGATGCGCATCGTGTAGGCGGTCACGTCCGCCATGCCGTGCGCGCGCCCGAGCACGTGCGCGGAAGGCTCGCCGAATTCCCTCTCGAGCGGCCCGAGGAATGCGTCGAAAAAGTCGAGAAACAGGCAATCCGCCTGCTTCAGCGCGTCGCGCACGTCGGCGTTGACGAGCGTCGCGAAAACGACGGGGCGCGCGCCCTCCTCGCGGCCTGCCTGGCCGATCTTCGCGACCGCCTCGCGCGCCTTGTCAACGCTGGTGATGAATGGCAAAGTGACCGGCCTGAAATCCATGCCGTCGAACTGCGTCAGCAGGCTGTGCCCCATCGTCTCGGCGGTGACGCCGGTCTGGTCGGACACGAAGAAGACGGTTCGTCGCTGCTTCATGAATGACGATCGTAACAGGTGCAGACGGGCGTGACCGGCTACACGATTCCCTTTGCGCGCGTCGGCATGGGCGACGTCGCTTCCGTCGGCGGCAAGAATGCCTCGCTCGGCGAGATGATCGGCCGCCTCGGCGGCACCGGCGTGCGCGTGCCGGACGGCTTCGCGACCACCGCCCAGGCGTTCCGCGACTTCCTCGCGCAGGACGGGCTCGGCCCGCGCATCGCGGCGGAGCTCGCCGCACTCGACGTCGGCGACGTCGCCAGGCTCGCCGATTCCGGCGCGCGCGTCCGCGGCTGGATCCTCGCCACGCCTTTCCCGAAGCGACTGGAGCAGGAACTGCTCGCGGCCTATGCCGCGCTCGAGGGCGACGGCACGGCGGCGGTGGCGGTACGTTCCTCGGCAACCGCGGAGGACCTGCCCGGCGCCTCGTTCGCCGGCCAGCAGGAGACGATCCTGAACGTGCGCGGCCCGCAGGCGGTGCTCGCGGCCGCGCACCAGGTCTATGCCTCGCTCTACAACGACCGTGCGATCGCCTACCGCGTGCACCAGGGCTTCGACCACGGCCAGGTCGCGATCTCGGTCGGCGTGCAGCGCATGGTGCGCAGCGACCTTGGCGCGAGCGGCGTCATGTTCACCCTCGACACGGAGTCGGGCTTCCGCGACGCGGTGTTCATCACCGCCTCGTGGGGCCTCGGCGAGACGGTCGTGCAGGGGGCCGTCAACCCGGACGAGTTCTACGTCTACAAGCCGGCGCTCGCCGCCGGCCGGCGCGCGATCATCCGGCGCAACCTCGGCTCCAAGGCGACGCGCATGGTGTACGCGCCCGACCCCGGGCCCGGTCGCTGGACCGCGACCGAGGACGTGCCCGCCGCGGACCGCGCGCGCTTCTGCATCACCGACGCCGACGTGGAGGAACTCGCGCGCCAGGCGGTCACGATCGAGTCGCATTACGGCTGCCCGATGGACATCGAATGGGGCAAGGACGGCGAGACCGGCCGGCTCTACGTGCTGCAGGCGCGCCCGGAGACGGTCCAGAGCCGCGCCGGCCGTTCGATCCAGCGCTTCACGCTGAAGGCGCGCTCGCGGGCGCTGGCGAGCGGCCGCGCCATCGGCCAGCGCATCGGCGCCGGCACCGCGCGCATCATCGCCAATGCGCGCGAGATGTCGCGCGTGCAGCCGGGCGACGTGCTGGTCTCCGACATGACCGATCCGGACTGGGAGCCGGTCATGAAGCGCGCGGCCGCGATCGTGACCAACCGCGGCGGCCGCACCTGCCACGCCGCCATCATCGCGCGCGAGCTCGGCATCCCCGCCGTGGTCGGTTGCGGCGACGCGACCGCCAGGATCCGGGACGGCGATCCGGTGACCGTGTCCTGCGCCGAGGGCGACACCGGCATGGTCTACGAGGGCCGCCTCGACTTCGAGCAGCAGCAGATCCAGCTCGACGCGCTGCCGGAGCCGCCGGTGCGCATCATGATGAACGTCGGCAATCCGGACCGCGCCTTCGACTTCGCCTCGATCCCGAACCACGGCGTCGGCCTGGCGCGGCTCGAGTTCATCATCAACCGCATGATCGGCGTGCACCCGCGCGCGCTGCTCGAGTTCGCGAAGCAGGACCCGACCGTGCAGGAGCAGATCCGCCGCCAGATGGCGGGCTACGCGGACCCGGTCGCCTTCTTTGTGGAGAAGCTGGCCGAGGGCATCGCGTGCATCGCCGCCGCGTTCGCGCCGCAGCCGGTGATCGTGCGGCTGTCGGACTTCAAGTCCAATGAGTACGCGAACCTGATCGGCGGGCGCGCCTACGAACCGCACGAGGAGAACCCGATGCTGGGGTTCCGCGGCGCCTCGCGCTACACGGACCCGGCCTTCGGCCCCTGCTTCGAGCTCGAATGCCGGGCGCTGGCGCGCGTGCGCGACGAGATGGGCCTCGCCAACGTGCAGGTCATGGTCCCTTTCGTGCGCACCGTGGACGAGGGCCGTCGCGTCGTCGAGCTGCTGGCCGCTAACGGGCTGGCCCGCGGCGAGCGCGGTCTCAAGGTCGTCATGATGTGCGAGCTGCCGACCAATGCGCTGCTCGCCGACCGCTACCTCGAGCACTTCGACGGCATGTCCATCGGCTCCAACGACATGACCCAGCTGGCGCTGGGACTCGACCGCGACTCCGGCGTGATCGCGCGCCTGTTCGACGAGCGCGACGACGCGGTCAAGGCGCTGCTCGCCATGGCGATCAAGGCATGCCGCGCGCGTGGCAAGTACATCGGCATCTGCGGCCAGGGCCCGTCCGACCATCCGGACCTCGCCCGCTGGCTGGTGGACCAGGGCATCAGCAGCATTTCGCTCAATCCGGATACCGTCGTCGAGACGTGGCTGTATCTGGCGAACGGCACGAAGAAGTAGCACACACACCCGCGCGCCCGGCCATGCGCCCTCGCGGGCTCAGGCCGGCGACCGGATTCGCCCGCTCCGGCCATGGCCGGGCGCGCTAATCCGCGTCCAGCTGCTCGCGGGCCGATTCCCAGTTGCGGCCGTCGAACAGGCGGACATTCATCGAGCCGATCGTGGCCGGATCGAGGCAGCGGGCGTTGACGCTGTAGCCGTCGGGGTGCGAGCGCGGGACGTAAAAGGATTTCACGCCGCAGTAGCGGCAGAAGAGATGGCGCGCAGCGCCGGTGCCGAAGCGGTACTCGACGAGCGCCTCCTCGCCCGAAAGGAGCCGGAAGCGGTCGCGCGGGACGATCAGGTGCAGGTAGCCGGAACGCGAGCACATCGAGCAGTTGCACTCGAGCAGCGCCAGGCCGGCGGGTGCCACGACCTCGAACCGGACGCGGCCGCAGTGGCAGCCGCCGGCGTGGACCACCGCCTCCGGGTCGCTCACCCGCGCGGCGCGTTCCAGGGCGCGGCCAGGAGCGCGGCCCGGTAGTGGCGCAGTTCCGCGATCGACTCGTGGATGTCGGCGAGGGCCGTGTGGCGCGATTCCTTGGCGACGCCCGCGAGCACCTCCGGCGCCCAGCGGCGCGCCAGCTCCTTGACCGTGCTGACGTCCAGATTGCGGTAGTGGAACCAGCGCTCGAGCGCCGGCATCCAGCGCGCGAGGAAGCGGCGATCCTGGCAGACGCTGTTGCCGCACATCGGCGAGCGGCCGGCATCGGCGTGCGCGGCGAGGAATGCGAGCGTCTCGCGCTCGGCGGACGCCTCGTCGTGGCCGCTCGCGCGCACCCGCGCGGTGAGCCCGCTCGCGCCGTGCGTGCGCGTGTTCCATTCGTCCATCGCGCCGAGCACGGCCTCCGCCTGGCGCACGGCGATCACCGGGCCCTCGGCGACGACCTGCAGGTCGGCATCGGTCACGACCGTCGCGATCTCGATGATGCGGTCGCTGTCCGGCACCAGGCCCGTCATCTCGAGGTCGATCCAGATCAGCCGGTCGTCGCGCGCCATGTTGCCCGGGATATTAGCAGAGGCTAGAGTCGCTCCCGCCGCCGCACATGCCTCCCGACCGCAGACCGCACGCATGACCGTCCACGCTCCCGCAGCCGCGGGCGGCCGGGTCGTCGCGAGCCATGGACGCGATGCGATGGTCGTGGATGACTCCGGCGTGCGCGTCCATTGCCGCCTCCAGGGTCGGCGACTCGCGGTAGTCTGCGGCGACCGCGTGCGCTGGACACCGGGCCGGACCGAGGGTGGCAGCGGGACCATCGTCGAAGTGCTGCCCCGCCACACCGAGCTGGTCCGCATCAACCTGCGCGGCGGGCGCGAGCCGGTCGCCGCCAATCTCACGCAGCTCCTGGCCGTGGTGGCGCCGGTGCCGGCGCCGGACTTCGGGCTGTGCGACCGTTACCTGGCCGCCGCCGAATGGGCCGGCCTGAAGGCCTGCGTCGTGGCGAACAAGAGCGACCTGCCGGATGCGGAGGGCCGGCTCGCGGCCGGGCTGGACGGCCTGGCCCGGCTGGGCTACCCGGTGGTGCACGCCAGCAAGCGCGCGGCGGATGGCGCCGCCGCGCTCGCGGTCCGCCTCGCGGGCGAGACCAGCGTGCTGGTCGGCCAGTCCGGCGTCGGCAAGAGTTCGCTCACCAACCTGCTGGTACCCGGCGTGGAGGCGGCCGTGGACGAAGTCACGCGTGCCAGCGAATCCGGCCGTCACACGACCACCACCGCATCCCTGTACCGGCTGCCGACCGGAGGCGAATTGATCGACTCCCCCGGGGTGCGGGATTTCTCGCCGCCGCTGCCCGCGCCGCGCGAGGTCGCGGGCGGCTACCGCGAAATTGCGGCGCTCGCCGGCCATTGCCGCTTTCGCGACTGCCTGCACCGCCGCGAGCCGGGCTGTGCGGTGACGGCGGCCGTGCAGGCGGGCACGATTTCCGCGCGCCGGCTCGCCAGCTACCGGCAGCTGCTGCGGCTGGCGGAGGACTTCGCGCGGCGGCGCGTGCCGGGCGTCAGGCGATGAGCTGGCGGCCGGCGAGTGCATGCGCCAGCGTGCCGCCGTCGACGTACTCGAGCTCGCCGCCGACCGGCACGCCGTGCGCGATGCGCGACGCGCGGATACCGCGCCGCAGGACCAGTTCGCCGATGTAATGCGCGGTCGCCTCGCCCTCGACCGTCGGGTTGGTGGCCAGGATGACCTCGCGCACCTCGCCCCCGTCCAGCAGCTGCTCGAGCGCGGGGAGCCCGAGCTGCTCCGGCCCGATGCCGTCGAGCGGCGACAGGTGGCCCATCAGCACGAAGTAGCGGCCGTTGTAGCCGCCCGACTGCTCGACCGCGACCACGTCGGCCGGCGACTCGACGACGCACAGCGCGGCGGCGTCGCGGCGCGGCGAGGCGCAGATCTCGCACAACTCGCCGTCGGTCAGCATGCGGCAGCGCCGGCAATGCACGGTCAGCGTCACCGCTTCCTCGAGCGCGCGCGCGAGCGCGCGGCCTCCCTCGCGGTTGCGCTCCAGCAGGTGGAAGGCCATGCGCTGCGCCGACTTCGGGCCGACGCCCGGCAGCACCCGCAGCGCCTCGATCAGCCGGGCCAGACCGGGGGAGTACTTCACGGGGGCGCCGTCAGAACGGCAGCTTGACGCCCGGCGGCAGCGACAGCCCGCCCATCGCGCCCGCCATGTGCTGCTGCGCGGCTTCGCCGACGCGGCGCACGGCGTCGTTGCAGGCGGCGGCAACGAGGTCCTCGAGCATCTCGCGATCGCCGGTGTCCAGCGACGGATCGATCTGGACCCGGCGCACCTCGTGCCGGCCGTTCATGACGACCTTCACCATCCCGCCGCCGGCCTCGCCGGTGACCTCGAGCGCGCCGAGCTGCTCCTGGGCCTTCTGCATGTTGGCCTGCAGCTGCTGCGCCTGGCGCATCAGCTGGCCGAGATTCGCCTTCATCTGGAACCCCGGATCGTCTCCCGCCAAGGCCCGCGCCTGACCCGTGGGGACCGGCCGATATTCGTCCCTGGCTGCGTTGCTCGTCGCTCTTGTATCACTTGATACATCACGCTCCTCGCGCCTTGCCAGGGACGAATATCGCACACGGTCGCGCCCATGCGGGAGACGATCCGGGGTTCCAGCATTCTACCCGACGGCCTACCCGACGGGCTTGATCGAATCCGGCTGGACCACCGCGCCGAAGCGGTCGCGCAGCGCACGCACGTTCGGGTCGCGGTCGATTGCGGCGCGCGCCTGCTCGAGGCGCTCGTCGCGGGCCTGCTCCTCGCGGCGGGCCGGCGTGTCCAGCGTGCCGCCCACTTCGACCTCGATGCTCACCGCGGTGCCGAGCAGCTTGCCGAGGGCCGCCGCAAGCCGTTCCTCCTGCTGGCGCGTGCAGAGCGACTGCGCGCGCGGGTCGAGCAGGAAGCGGAAGCGGTTGCCTTCGCGCTCGACCAGCTGGCAGTTGCCGGCGAGCTGGCGCGCGGCTCCCTGCAGATCCAGCCGCCCGAGCAGCTCCGGCCATTCGCCGGCCTGCGCCGGCAGCGGCCCCGGGACGGTTGCCGCCGCGGTCGCGCCCGGGCCCGCCGAATTCCGCTGCACGGCGGATTCCGCGGCGCGCGCGCCCCCCTCGCCGCCCGCCGGCAGGAACGCCAGCATGCGCAGCAGCGCCATTTCCATGCCGGTGCGCGCATCCGGCGCCAGCTCGAGGTCGCGGCGCGCCAGGATCGCGATCTGGTAGCAGAGCTGCACGTCCTCCGCCGGCATCCGCGAGGCGAGTTCCGCGACCAGGCCCGGGTCGAAGTGCTCGTCCTCGGGCAGGTCGGGCACGGCCCGGCGCAACGCGACCTTCTGCAGCAGCGTGGCCAGCGCGTCGAGCAGGTCGGCGTAGTCGGGGGCGAATTCGTCGATCTCGGCGACCGCCTGCATCAGGCCGCGCGCATCTGAGGCGGCGAGCCGGTCCGCGAGCCGCGCGACATCCTGGCGCGCGACCGTGCCGAGCATGGCGCGCGCGTCCGCCTCGGTGACGCGGCCCGCGCCGAAGGCGAGCATCTGGTCGAGCAGCGACAGCCCGTCGCGCAGGCTGCCATCCGCGGCGCGGGCCAGCAGCTGGATTGCGGCGGGCTCGGCGGTGACGCCCTCCGCCGCGAGGATGTGCTGCAGGCGCCCCGCAATCAGGGCCGCGGGCAGGCGCTTCAGGTTGAACTGCAGGCAGCGCGACAGGACCGTGACCGGCAATTTCTGCGGGTCGGTGGTCGCGAGCAGGAACTTCACGTGCGGCGGCGGCTCCTCCAGTGTCTTGAGCAGCGCGTTGAACGAGTGCGCCGAGAGCATGTGCACCTCGTCGATGAGGTACACCTTGCAGCGGCCGCGCGTCGGCAGGTACTGGACGTTTTCCAGCAGCTCGCGCGTGTCGTCCACCTTGGTGCGCGAAGCGGCGTCCACCTCGATCAGGTCCACGAAGCGGCCCTCGTCGATCTCGCGGCAGGCGCCGCATTCGCCGCAGGGCGTGGAGCTCACGCCGCGCTCGCAGTTGAGCGATTTCGCGAGGATGCGCGCGATCGTGGTCTTGCCGACGCCGCGCGTGCCGGTGAACAGGAAAGCATGGTGGATGCGGCCGGAATCGAGCGCGTTGACCAGCGCCTGGCGCACGTGCTCCTGGCCCACCAGCTCGCCGAAGCTGCGCGGTCGCCACTTGCGTGCCAGTGCCAGGTAGCTCATCGATGCCCTTGCCGCACTCGCGCGGCGCCGCCGTACTGCGTCCCGGAACCGGAGGCGACCCGCGCCGGCACCCCTCCGTCACCCGATGCCACCGCTACCGTTGCTCCCTTCCGGGCCTGGCGGGGTTCACGGCTGATCGTCGCGGAGGAACCGGCGCGAGCCACCATCGGAATGACCGGGCCGGGCATCGTACGGGCGGCGGTCCGGAACCGTCAACCGAACAAGATAAAGGGGACGCGTCCCTTTACCGCGGATCGGCAAAGGGACGCGTCCCCTTTATTTTGGCGGAGAGGGTGGGATTCGAACCCACGTGGGGCGGTAATGCCCCCATCGCATTTCGAGTGCGCGCCGTTATGACCGCTTCGGTACCTCTCCGCGCGGGAACCGGATGGCCGTCGCTGACGGTGTGACCGGAGGCGGTATTCTACAACAATGCTGCCGCAGCCCGTGCAGGCCGCCGAGCGGCGGAGGGACATCCGCAGCCGCTTCGGCGTGCCGGGCATCGTCGTCCTCTCGCTGATGATCGGCACCTGCTCGCGCATGCCCGGAAGCTTCGAGCAGGTCCGCCTCGAGGGCGTGCTGAAGGTCGTCACGCGCAACAGCCCGCTGGCCTATTACGAGGGCGCGGCCGGACCGGAAGGTCCGGAATACGAGCTCGCCCGGGGCTTCGCGCGTCGGCTCGGCGTGCGCCTCGAGTTGCGATTCGCCGACACGGGCGCAGCAGCGCTCGAGGAGATCCGTCACAACCGGGTCCAGCTGGCGGCTGCCGGCATCATTGCGACCCCGGCGCGCCGCGGCGAATTCCTGTTCGGCCCGGTCTACCAGCAGATTGACCAGCACGTCGTCTATCGCGTGCAGGACCCGTTGCCGCGAAGTCCGCAGGAACTGATCGGCAGGCGTGTCCTCGTGATCCGCGGCTCGACCCACGCGGCGGCGCTCGCGCGTCTGGCCGCGGAGTGGCCCGGACTGGCCTACACGGAAGTGGACGACCGCGACCCGATGGATCTGCTCGAGGCCGTCGCCGCGGGAGAGGCCGACGTGACGGTCGCGGACTCGACCGAGTTTTCGCTCGCCCGGCACTTCCACCCGGACCTGCGCCCGGCATTCAAGCTCGCCGAATCCGAGTCCATTGCCTGGGCGCTTGCGCCGCAGGGCGCGGACCTGCTGCAGGAGGTCGAGCGCTATTTCCGCGAGCTGGAGGCGATCGGCCTGCTCGAGCAGATCCGCGAGCGCCACCGCCGCTCCCTCGTGCGCTACGACCGCGTGGACGCAGCCAACTTCGTGGCCAGCGTGCGCGAGCGCCTGCCGCAGTACCGCGCCTGGTTCGAGCAGGCGGCCGCCGACACCGGCATCGACTGGCGGCTGCTTGCCGCGGTCGGTTACCAGGAGTCGCGCTGGGACGCCAACGCGGTGTCCCCCACCGGCGTGCGGGGGCTCATGATGCTGACGGCGGAGACCGCCCGGCGCGTCGGGGTGCGGGACCGCGCCGAGGCGCAGGACAGTATCGCGGGCGGCGCGCGCTACCTGCGCCTGATCCGCGACACGATCCCGGCACGCATCGGTGAACCCGACCGCACCTGGCTGGCACTCGCCGCCTACAACGTCGGCTACGGCCACCTCGAAGATGCGCGCGTGCTGGCCCAGCGTCGCGGACGCAACCCGGATGCCTGGGAGGATGTGCGCGAGACCCTGCCGCTGCTGGCGCAGGAGCGCTGGTACCGGCAGACGCGGCGCGGCTACGCGCGCGGCTGGGAGCCCGTGGGCTTCGTGCGCAACGTCCAGACTTACGCGGAGCTGCTCAACTGGCTGGTCGCCGGCGAGCCCGATTCAGCGGCGCGCGGCGAAGAAGCTCCGTAGCCGCTCGCCGCATTCGTCCGACAGCACGCCGCCAAACGTGTCCACGGAGTGGTTGAGCTCGCGCGCCGTCACCAGATTGAACACGCTTCCGGCCGCGCCCTGCCGGGGATCCCAGGCCCCGAAAACGAGGCGCGCGATGCGCGCATGGGCGATCGCGGCGGCGCACATCGGGCAGGGCTCGAGCGTCACGTAGAGCGTGGCGCCGCCTAGGCGATAGTCGCCGGCCTTCCGTGCCGCCTCGCGCAGCGCCAGGATCTCCGCGTGGGCCGTGGGGTCGTTGAGCGTAACCGGCCGGTTCCAGCCTTCGCCCAGCAGTTCGCCGCCGCGCACGATCACCGCGCCGACCGGCACCTCCCCTTCCGCCTCGGCACGCGCGGCCAGCGCCAACGCGTGCATCATCCATTTCTCGTCGACGCCACCCGGCGTCATGCCCGCTCCCAATCCGCGATCGGTCCGCGCACGCGACGAAACTGCGGGTGGCAGCTCACTCGCCGCGTCGACTTCCAGCGGCGGTGAAGCGGAGGATTGCGGGCAGCCAGCTTTCGCAGCAGGTGACGCCATTCGTACTCGAGCTGCCCGCTGGTCGCCGGAAGCGGCGCCACCTCGCGCACTGGACCTACCTTGCGCCGGTCGAAATCGTAGCCACGGGCCGTGGCCTCTGCATATACGGCGGCGAGGTAGGCATTGATCGCGCCGCGTGGCGATGGATGTGCGCGAAAGCGCTCGAGTTGCGGGTGGTTCCTGTAGCCTCGCGTCTTTCCGCGCAGCACCGCCTTGGCGAGCAGCGCCTCGCGCCAGAGCGCGACCAGGCCCTGCGGGTCGAGGTAACGCGGATGGATCGTCCAGAGTCTCATTGCCGCCTCAGCAGTTTCCGAGCGCGAGATTTTCACCCCTTCAAGACTACGGCAATTTGGGAACCTGGAGGGCATTTGCGGACCACAGCGGCCCGGCAATCGCGGATCCAGCGTTGTCGCCACTGGTCAGCAATTTCCGTAACCCGCAATCCACACTGGATTCCCAGCCGGCCGCAGCAACCTCCGTCAACTCACGCTCGAACCAGGCGTACTGCACCGGCGACCCCTGCTTGCTCCGACTCGATCATCAACAGGTCGCACAAGCCCTCGACACGGGGCCTAATCGTCGCATTTGCCGTCAGAAGTGCGCACCTGTTGCCGGCGCGGAAGACGAAGCAATCTGAGGGGCGGCGACGTTGGCAACACCATCATTGATCGACTTCTAGTCCGCGATACCCAGCAGCGACCGCAAACGTCCACTCCCGCTCAACCGGGCAGGATGTTCCTGTTGTGGTGGAAGACGTTCGCCGGATCGTAATGGGCCTTGACCTCCGCGAGTCTCCGGTAGACCTGACCGCCGTAGGCCTCCCGAATGCGGCTGTCTTCGTCGGAACCGAGGAAGTTGATGTAAACGCTGCCGGCACTGTGCGCTTTCAGCGCCTCGAGGAACCCGCGCGCCCACGTCCGCTCGGCAGCCGCATGCTCACCGGCCTCGCCCGGGAGCCACACGCCGTCGATGATGATGTTGTGGGCCACGTCGCGGCTGGCGTAGGCGGTGGCGTCGTAAGGGACGCGGGCGACGGCGCCGCCCATGTGGAACATCGCCGAATACGACCGGGGCGAGCTGGCGGAGTACGCGTGATCGGAGATGACGTCGATGACGTCGTCGGAAAGTCCGGTGAGGTTGGTGGCCTTCCAGTAGTAATGCCAACCGTGGCGAACGGTGTCGTCGAGGGCGCCTTGGAAAGCGGCGTAGGGCGTGGGCGCAATCAGATCCACCAGCGGCGAACCAAACCGGCGAAGCTCCCGCAGCGCAGGCTCGCCATCGTCGACGGCGCCGGAGTGGCAGCAGGCAACGGCTATTGCCGGCCGCCAGTGCAAATCCTCGGCAATGACGGGCAGCGGGGGAATCGTGCCGAGACGGACGACCGTCCCAAGCTCGTCGGATGCCCGGGCGACGAAGTCCCGGTAGAAGTGCAGCACGTCGGTCGTGTCCTCGGCAGCCCAGAAGACCGGTCCGGCCATGACGGCCGGGCCAACGGGGTGCAGGGCGAACCTGAACGTGCAGACGACGCCGAAGTTGCCACCGCCACCCCGCAGCGCCCAGAAGAGATCAGGGTGCGAGTCGGCGGCAGCCGTGACGATGTCGCCCGCGGCGGTGACGACCTCGGCGGCCAGCAGGTTGTCGACCGTCAGTCCATGTCGGCGCATCAGGAAGCCGATGCCGCCGCCGAGCGTGAGGCCGGCGACGCCGGTGTGGCCCACGATGCCGCCGGTGGTGGCGAGACCATGCACCTGTGTCTCATGGTCGACGTCGCCCCATAGCGCGCCGCCCTGCACGCTGGCAGTGCGGCCGGCAGGGTCGACCTGGACCGCCCGCATCGCCGACAGGTCGATGACGATCCCGTCATCGCAGACCGCGGTGCCGGCCACGTTATGGCCTCCGCCGCGCACCGCGATCTCCAGGTCTTGGTCGCGTGCGAAGCGCACCGCCGCGGCCACGTCGGCGGTGCCGCTGCATCGGGCGATCAGCCGCGGACGCCGGTCGATGACGCCGTTCCACACGGCCCGGGCGGTGTCGTAATCGGCGTGACCGGCGGTGATCAGCCGGCCCCGGAATCCGTCGATCTGCATCGCGATCGCCTCCTGTCGAGGCGAATCGCAGCACCAAGGACCGCGCCTGTGAAGTCAAGAATCTGGACTTCACGCCGGCGGACGGGCGCGCGATACTCGCTGCGTGCGGACTTACGGCCAGTACTGCCCCATCGCCCGTGGCGCCGAAATCTTTGCCGAGCGCTGGACGCCGCTGATCGTTCGCAACCTGTACCTGGGCTGCGAAAGCTTCAGTGAAATCCTGGAAGGCGCGCCCGGGCTGTCCCGCACCCTGCTGTCACTGCGGCTCAAGCAGCTTGAACGGCTCGCGATCGTCGAGTCTGCGGCCAAACCCGGTGGACGCGGGTATCACTACCAGCTCACGCCCGCGGGTCGCGACCTCTTCAAGGTCTGCGGGACGCTCGGCGAGTGGGGCGCGCGCTGGCTCGAGATCGCCCCCGAGCACCTCGACCCGTTTGTGGCCCTGTGGTCGATGTGCATAGCGCTGCGACGCGACCGGCTCCCGCGTCGACGCCTCGTCGTCCGCTTCGACTTCACCGGCCGCCCGCGCCCGGAACGCTACTGGCTTCTGATCGAGCTCGGTGACACCGAGATCTGCAAGACAAACCCTGGCCTGGACGAGGATCTCTACGTCACGGAGGAAGCCGAGGCCTTCGTGAAATGGCACGCGGGGCAACTCAGCTGGGCCGATGCGGTCCGCAGCCGCCGCATCCACCTCCACGGTCCCTCGTGGATCGTGCGCGCCTTCCCCACCTGGAATGCCCGCAGCGGTTTCGCCCACCTCAGGCCGGTCGCGAGTCCCAGGGCGGGCTCGGCAGCCTGACGTCAGCCCGACAGCGAGCATGTGCTCGCAGATCCGCGCGGCATCGCCGCCGTGTCCAGGCGCGAACGCCCGGCTACGGCCTGCGCCTCGTGCCGCGCTGGCTCGCCATCTTCGGGATGCCCGCTTGCGCCTCCCAGATCATTGCCGTAACGAAACCCCGGTTCGGCGGCTGGGTGATCTTCCCGATGCTGGCGCCGCTCGGCCTCGCCAACCTGCTGCTGATCGGCTGGCTGCTGCGGAAGCCCAACCTCGGCGACGCGGCCGCTAAGGCCGGCTGAACACCGCGCCGTGCGGGATGCCTTTTGCCTGGCCGCCGTGCGGCCAGGTCTTGTCGTCCATGCGGAAGCCCGGCTGTGCCGCTCCCTCCTCGTGGAAGCGCTCGTCGAGCGCCAGCTGGCCGCTCGCCGGATCGAAGCGCGCGATGAAGACCTGGTGCTGCATGCCTTCGTACCCGGTCACCACGACGCGCCGCTGGTCCGGCGAGATCGCGATCCAGTGCGGCACGTCGTCGGGATTCAGCGTCACGCGGCTGACCTCGCGCGGCGCTGCCGGGTCGCTGATGTCGAGGCATACCACCGCGCTCCACGCCGGAACGGTCACCAGGTAATAGTCGCCCGAGATCACCGGGATCGCGCAGAGCCCGCGCTCCCTCTGCGGGAACGAGGCGACCAGCCGTCCGGAAGGCGCCTCGCCGTCCAGCCCTTCCAGCAGGTACAGCCCGCAGCGGAATGTGGAGACCAGAACGGTCCTGCCGTCCTTCAAGAGCCTTGGCTCCGCGGTGAGCAGCCCCTCGTTGCCCACCGGGCCGTCGGGAAGCGCAAACGTGCGCTTCAGCGCGAGGTCGCCGAGGCCCCAGACCTGGACGTTGCGCGAGGCCGGCGAGTCGCCGTGCATGTCGGTCGTGGTCGTGATGATGCGGTCCAGCGCCGGTACGACCGCGGCGCTGTAAACGCGCATGCCCGGGTCCGCGCCGGCAAAGTCGGCCGAGACCGATCGCACGGCCGCGGCGGACGGCGTCATCTCGACGAGACCTCCGGTCCGCATTCCGCCGCCTTCGTGCCCGTGGCGCATCTGGAATGTCGCGAGCACGTTGCCGTTTGGCAGGCGCACGAAGCTGTGCGGGTGCGAGTAGCCCTCGACGTCACCGAACTGCGCGGCAATGCGCGGCTTTTCCGGATCGCGCAGGTCGAAGACGAAGGTCTGCCCGGTCCCGAAACCGTTGGCGAACAACTGCCCGTCCGCCGGCATCTCGTGCTCCGTGTGGTGATTGTCGTTGCCGCGTCCCGGGACGGGCAGGGTCGTGACCAGCCGGCCGTAGCGGCCCTCGCGCTCCGTGACGTCGAGCACCGCGAGAAAGTCCGGCTCCTCGCCGCCGTCGGCTGCAGTCCACAGGTAGAGGTACTGCCGCGCAGGCTCGTCGGCAACAGGTTTCGCGCCCCCGCAGGCAGCCAGGACGCCCACGCACAAGCAAAGCAGCATTCTTGACATCGGTCAGTTCTCCAGGATCTTCGTTTCGAATTCCGGCTCGGCGTTGCCGCCGCAGAGCAGCAGCACCATAGTCTTTCCCCGCCAGGCATCGGCCGCCTTGGGAAACGCCGCGACCGCAACCGCGGCGGCGCCCTCGACCAGCTCGCCATCCTCGGCGTGAAGCCGGCGCGCCGCGCCGACGATCCCGTTTTCCTTGCGGATAGTACTTTCAAACCATCTATCGCGGCTCGGTTTGCCGGACAAGCTGGCCAGAATTGCTGGCCTGAATCCCCTCTCCCGTACCCCTCTCGGGACTGCCCGCAAGGTGCAGATGCCCGGTTTCCGGCCTGGCCGGCGACCGCGGCCCTGCCGCAATCCCCAGGCTCCGCTGCGCTGGCAGTGCCGGCACGAACTGGCCTCGCCCACCGCCTGTTGTTGCGCGACAGCGGATGCCCCGATCCTGGCGTGTTCGACCAGACATGACGGACAGAAGCGGTTTACGAGGCCCGCGATTCAGTCATGGTGATTGACTCTTGCCGACGAAAGACACACCGCAGGTTGCGTGTGGCCGGTTTTTTCCCGGAATTCCTGCGCTGCAATGGCCTGCGCGCCAGCACACCGGAACTCGCGGCGCCCCTCACTCCCACTCGATCGTCGCCGGCGGCTTGCCGCTGATGTCGTACACGACCCGTGAGATGCCCTTGACCTCGTTGACGATGCGCCGCGCGACGTGGTCGAGGAACTCGTACGGCAGCCGCGCCCAGTGCGCGGTCATGAAATCGACGGTCTCCACCGCCCTGAGCGCGATGACCCAGTCGTAGCGCCTCCCGTCGCCCATGACGGCGACCGAGCGCACCGGCAGGAACACGGCCATCGCCTGAGCCACACGGTCGTAGAGGCCGTGGGCGCGCAGTTCTTCGATGTAGATCGCATCCGCCCGGCGCAGCAGCTCCGCCGCCTCGCGTGTGACGGGTCCCAGGATTCGCACCCCGAGCCCGGGGCCCGGGAACGGGTGGCGGAACACCATCTCGCGCGGCAGGCCGAGCTCGAGCCCGATGCGGCGCACCTCGTCCTTGAAGAGCTCTCGCAGCGGCTCCAGCAGCGACAGGTGCATGCGTTCGGGCAGGCCGGCCACGTTGTGGTGCGACTTGATCACCTGCGCCTTGCCGGTCGCAGCACCCGCCGATTCGATCACGTCCGGGTAGATGGTCCCCTGGGCGAGCCAGCGGATGCCCTCGAGCCTGCGCGATTCCTCCTCGAACACCTCGACGAACAGCCGCCCGATCGTCTTGCGCTTCGCTTCCGGATCCGCTTCCCCGGCGAGCGCAGCAAAGAAGCGCGCCGCCGCATCCACCCGGATCACCCGGATGCCGAGGTGCTTCGCGAAGGTCTCCATGACCTGGTCGCCCTCGGCGAGGCGCAGCAGGCCGTGGTCCACGAACACGCAGGTCAACTGGTCCCCGATCGCGCGGTGCAGCAGCGCCGCGACCACCGAGGAATCCACGCCGCCTGAAAGCGCGAGCAGCACGCCGTCGCGGCCCACTTGCTCGCGGATCCGCGAGATGGATTCCGCGATGATGTTGCCGGCGTCCCAGAGCGCATCGCAGCCGCAGATCTCGCGCACGAAGCGCTCGAGGATGGCGGCGCCCGAGCGCGTGTGGGTGACCTCGGGATGGAACTGCACGCCGTAGAACCGCTTCGCCTCGTCGGCCATGGCCGCGAGCGGCGCATTCGCGGTCGCGGCGATCGCCGAGAACCCGGGCGGCAGCGCCTCGACCCGGTCGCCGTGGCTCATCCAGACGTCGAGCAGCGCGGGATCCGCGGCGCCTTCGTCCGCGATGCCGTCGAGCAGGCGCGAGGCCGCGGCGCGGCGCACCTTGGCGTAGCCGAATTCCCGGTGCGCGGAGGCGGCCACGCGTCCGCCGAGCTGCGCGGCCATGGTCTGCATGCCGTAGCAGATGCCGAGCACCGGCACGCCGAGCCCGAAGACCGCCACCGGCGCGCGCGGCGGGGCCGCATCGGTGACCGATTCCGGCCCGCCCGAGAGGATGATCCCGCGCGCGCCAAAGCGGCGCACCGCGGCATCGTCCACGTCCCAGGGCAGGATCTCGCAATAGACGCCGGCCTCGCGCACGCGACGCGCGATCAGCTGCGTGTACTGCGCGCCGAAGTCGAGGATCAGGATCCGGTGGGCATGGATGTCGGCAGGCAGGGCCCCGGCGCGCTCGGCCATCATCCGATCCGGTAGTTCGGCGCTTCTTTCGTGATGCTCACGTCGTGCACGTGGCTCTCGCGAACGCCGGCGCCGGTGATGCGCACGAACACCGGGCGCGTGCGCATCTCGTCGATGTCGTGGCTGCCCGTGTAGCCCATCGCCGCGTGCACGCCGCCGGCCAGCTGGTGCAGGATCGTGACGAGGCTCCCCTTGTACGGCACGCGCCCCTCCACCCCCTCCGGCAC
>DASTOQ010000028.1:0-13570 GCA_035720205.1 Steroidobacteraceae bacterium
AGATACCCGAGCACATCGACGACGTCATCGCCGCCTGCAAGGCGGCCGGCTTCGACCTCGTCATCGTGGAGACGCCCGGCATCGGGCAGGGGGACGCGGCGGTCGCCGACGTCTGCGACGTCTCGCTCTATGTGATGACACCCGACTACGGCGCGGCCTCGCAGCTCGAGAAAATCGACATGCTCGATTTCGCCGACTTCATCGTGCTGAACAAGTTCGAGAAGCGCGGTGCCGAGGATGCGCTGCGGGACGTGCGCAAGCAGGTCGCCCGCAACCGCAAGCTGTTCAGGACGCCGCCCGAGGAACTGCCGGTCTACCCGACCATCGCGAGCCAGTTCAACGACGCCGGGGTGAATGCGCTGTTCGCGTCGCTGTGCGCGCGCCTGCACGGGCAGTGGGGCCGGCTGCGCTCCTGGGAACCGCAGGGCCTGGCGCCGGTCGGCCTGCCGCTGCGCCAGGCGGTCATCCCGGGCGGCCGCGTGCGCTATCTCGCCGAGATCGCCGCGAACGGGCGTGGCGCGCATGCACAGGCGCAGTCCGCGGCCGGGGCGGCCTCGCGTGCGCACGGGCTCCACAGCGCACTGGCCGCGCTGGGCGACCGCGAGCTGCCGGCGCCGCTCGACCGCTACGCGCAGGCGGAGCTCGCGGGCGAGGACGCCGGTGCGCGCCTGCGCCGCGAGTACCACGCGGCGCTCGATGCGATCGGCGCCGAGGGCATCGCGCTGCTGAAGGACTGGCCGGCGCGGCGCGCCGCGGCCGAGGCGGAGGAATACAGCTACCGCGTGCGCGAGCGCGAGGTGCGCGGGCCGAATTACACGGAGTCGCTCTCCCACCTGCACCTGCCGAAGATCGCCGCGCCGCAGTTCGAGGACTGGGGCGCGCAACTGCGTTTCCTGATGACGGAGAACCTGCCCGGGGCGTATCCGTACACCGGCGGCATCTATCCCTACCGGCGCGAGGACGAGGACCCGACCCGCATGTTCGCGGGCGAGGGCATGGCGGAGCGCACCAACCGCCGCTTCCATTACCTTGCGCGGGGCCACAAGGCGGCGCGCCTGTCGACCGCGTTTGATTCGACCACGCTTTACGGCGAGGACCCGGACGAGCGCCCGGACATCTACGGCCGCATCGGCAACTCCGGCGTCTCGATCGCGACGCTCGACGACATGAAGCGGCTGTACTCGGGCTTCGACCTGTGCGCGCCGTCGACCTCGGTGTCGATGACGATCAACGGCCCGGCGCCGATGATTCTGGCGATGTTCATGAACACCGCCGTGGACCAGCAGGTCGAATGCTGGCTGCGCGCGAACGGCCGCTGGGAGGAAGCCGAGGCGAGGATCGCGAAGCTGTACGCCGGCGGCGAGCGGCCGCGCTATCGCGGCGAACTGCCGGCCGGGCACGACGGCTCGGGGCTCGGGCTGCTGGGCGTCAGCGGCGACCAGGTGGTGGACGCCGAGACCTACGCGAAGATCCGCGCCGATGCGCTCGGGCGCGTGCGTGGCACGGTGCAGGCGGACATCCTCAAGGAGGACCAGGCGCAGAACACCTGCATCTTCTCGACCGAGTTCGCGCTCAGGATGATGGGCGACGTGCAGCAGTTCTTCATCGACCATCGCGTGCGCAACTTCTACTCGGTGTCGATCTCGGGCTACCACATCGCCGAGGCCGGCGCGAACCCGGTCTCGCAGCTCGCCTTCACGCTCGCCAACGGTTTCACCATCGTCGAGTACTACCTGGCGCGCGGCATGAAGGTGGACGAGTTCGCGCCCAATCTGTCGTTCTTCTTCTCGAACGGCATGGACCCGGAGTACGCGGTGATCGGCCGCGTCGCGCGGC
The DNA here is from genome assembly GCA_035720205.1 of Steroidobacteraceae bacterium. GTDB lineage: Bacteria > Pseudomonadota > Gammaproteobacteria > Steroidobacterales > Steroidobacteraceae > SCUD01. Next base: position 1,837 of record DASTOQ010000028.1, read on the forward strand.
GCATCTGGGCGCGCGCCATGCGCGAGCGCTACGGCGCCTCCGCCCGCAGCCAGATGCTCAAGTACCACGTGCAGACCTCGGGCCGCTCGCTGCACGCGCGCGAAATCCAGTTCAACGACATCCGCACCACGCTGCAGGCGATGTACGCGCTGTTCGACAGCTGCAACAGCCTGCACACCAACGCCTACGACGAGGCGCTCACGACGCCGACCGAGGAGAGCGTACGCCGCGCGGTCGCGATCCAGCTGATCATCGCGCGCGAGCTCGGCCTCAACTTCAACCAGAACCCCTGGCAGGGCTCGTTCGTCGTCGAGCGGCTCACCGACCTGGTCGAGGAGGCCGTATACCGCGAGTTCGAGAGCCTCTCGGAGCGCGGCGGCGTGCTGGGCGCGATGGAGACCATGTACCAGCGCGGCAAGATCCAGGAGGAGTCGCTGTACTACGAGCAGAAGAAGCACGACGGCAGCCTGCCGATCGTGGGCGTCAACACCTTCCTGCCGGAGCACGGCAGCCACGACGAGATCCGCAATGCCGAGCTGATCCGCTCGACCGAGGACGAAAAGCAGGCCCAGGTCGTCGCCGTGCGCGCGTACAACGCCGCGCACGAGGCCACGCAGGCCGTGGCGCTGGAGCGCCTGCAGCGGGCGGCAGCGGAGGGCGGCAACGTGTTCGGCGAGCTGATGGAGACCGTGAAGTCCGCCTCGCTCGGGCGTATCTCGCGCGCGCTCTACGCCGTCGGCGGCCAGTACCGTCGCAACATGTAAATAAAGATAAAGGGGACGCATCCCATTTATCTGCCGCTGCGGACCGATGATGTCCTGCGGCGACAGATAAATGGGATGCGTCCCCTTTAAAGTTGCGGCTCGCCGACAGCGGCGGCGATGCGTTCGCGCGCGCGGTCGCGCAGGACGGCGGCGGCGTCGCCGGCACCGGTGGCGGCAGCCAGCGGCTCCAGGACCTCGACCTCGATCCGTCCCCAACACGGCAGGAACGTCTTCGCGCGCAGGATGCGCCGGGTACCGCGGATCGCGACCGGCGCCACCGGCACGCCCGCGAGGGTAGCGGCGGCGAATGCCCCGCTGTGGAAGCGGCCGACCACCGGTTCCGCGGTGAAGGTCCCCTCGGGGAAGAACGCGACCGCCTGGCCCTGCACGACGGCGCGCAGGATGCGCCGCGCGTCGGTCGCGCCCGCGTGCCGGTTCTTGCGCTCGACGAAATGATGGCCGAGGCGCCGCATCAGCAGGCCCGCGACCGGGATGCGCGAGGCTTCCTTCTTGACGACGAAGCCGAAGCGCGGTGGCAGGCAGGCGAACAGCAGCGGCCCGTCCACGTAGCTCGCGTGGTTCGCGACGATGATGCAGGGGCCGGCCGGCAGCCGCTCGAGCCCGGCGACGCGCACCGGCAGCCCGCAGAGCGGGAAATACGCCCGGCAGACGAGGCGGGCGAGAGCGCGCCGCTGCGAGAGCGACGGCGCCAGCAGGATCGGGACCGCCGCCAGCGCCAGCAGCGGCAGCAGCAGCAGCCAGGCCCAGATTCCCCACGCCAGGCGCATCGGGTTCGGGATTGTCACCGGCGGTCGTCCTCGGGCATGGGGTACTGTGAACTGGTTCCGGTTATGTTAATGCTCGTCGGCGTCTGTGAGCCGGGTCACGTTCGACCCCATCGGAGGCGAACCATACTGCGTCCGCATTCTGTCGCACCAGCCCGCCGCGCGCGGATTCGCGGCGGCGCCGCTGTCCGCGATCGGAAGCAGGACGGGCACATGAGCGCAGCCATGAAATCCTCGACCTCGGTACGCGCGGCAACGCTCGCGACCGCGCAGTCGGCGGACGAGCCGATCGAGCCGATGATCGTGCGATTCCTCGACGCGGTCTGGATGGAGCGCGGGCTGTCGCCGAACACGCTCGCCGCCTATCGCGCGGACCTGACCGCACTCTCGCGCTGGCTGCGCCAGCGCGGCACTGCGCTCGCCAGGACCACGCGCAACGACCTGCTCGCCTTCATCGCCTGGCGCGTCGAGACCGGCGCCCGGCCGCGCTCCACCGCGCGCCAGCTGTCGAGTTTCCGCCGCTTCTTCCGCTATCTCGTGCGCGAGGGCGCGGTCAAGGAGGACCCGACCGCGCAGATCGCGATGCCCAAGATCGGGCGCAGCCTGCCGCGCTCGCTGACCGAGGCGCAGGTCGAGTCGCTGCTCGCCGCGCCGCAGACGACGGACCCGCTCGGCCATCGCGACCGCACCATGCTCGAGGTGCTCTACGCGACCGGCCTGCGCGTCTCCGAGCTCGTGAGCCTGCGCCACGGCCAGGTCAACCTGAACCAGGGCGTGTTGCGCATCGTCGGCAAGGGCAACCGCGAGCGCCTGATCCCGCTCGGCGAGGAGGCCGTGCGCTGGCTGACCGAATTCGTGCGCGGCGCGCGCGGCGAGATCCTGCTCGATCGCCAGACCGACCACCTGTTCCCCACGCGGCGCGGCGACCGAATGACCCGCCAGGCCTTCTGGCACATCATCAAGCGCTATGCGAAGAAGGCCGGCATCGACAAGGACCTGTCGCCGCACACGCTGCGCCATGCCTTCGCCACGCACCTGCTGAACCACGGGGCCGACCTGCGCGTGGTGCAGATGCTGCTCGGCCACAGCGACCTCTCGACCACCCAGATCTACACGCACGTGGCGCGCGAGCGCATGAAAGAACTGCACGCGCAGCACCATCCGCGCGGCTGATAGACTGTCGCGGACGAACCCCCGGCCGCCGCCGCGGTCCAATGGCCGGGTTTTGAGGCTCCAGAGGCGCGCGTGAGACACCCGATCCGATCCCTGATACCGCCGGCCGCCGCGATGCTGCTGCTCGCAGCCTCGGCGTCCGGGCAGCCGCCCCCGAGGACCGACGTGCGCGCCGAGATCGCCCGCCGGCTCGAGGTGGACGTCGAGGACGTCAAGCCGTCGCCGGTCGCCGGCCTCTACGAGATCCGCTCCGGCGCCGAGGTCGGCTACGTCTCGACCGACGGGCGCTTCTACGTGGACGGCGACGTTTTCGACATGAAGTCGAAGAAGAACCTCACGGAATCACGCCGCCAGGAAGGCCGGCTCGGCATGCTCGCCAAGGTCCAGGACGGCGACACCATCCTGTTCTCGCCGGCCGGCGTCCCGAAGCACACGCTGACGGTCTTCACCGACGTCGACTGCACCTACTGCCGCCGCCTGCACCAGGAAATGGCCGAGCTGAACCGGCTCGGCATCCGCATCCGCTACCTGCTGTACCCGCGCGGCGGCCCCGGCACGGAGGCCTGGAAGAAAGCCGAGGCGGTCTGGTGCAGTCCCGACCGCAAGGACGCGATCACGCGCGCCAAGCGCGGCGAACCGCTCAAGGCGGGCCGCTGCGAGTCGCCCGTCGCGCAACATTACGCGCTCGGGCAGCGGATGGGCATTCGCGGCACGCCGGGGATCATCACCGACAAGGGCGAATATCTTGCGGGTTACCTGCCGGCCGCGCAGATGGCCGAATACCTGGCGATGCCGGCGGTGGCCGCGGCGTCCGACTGACACTCAGCGCTCGAGCAGTTCGAGCTTTTCCTTGACGTCCTTCCAGGCGTCGGCGTCCGCCGGCGGCTCGCCGCGCTGCGTGATCACCGGCCACTCCCTGGAGAGTTCCGCGTTGAGCGCGAGGAACTTCTCCTGGCCGGCGGGCACCTCCTCCTCGGAGTAGATCGCCTCCACCGGGCATTCGGGCTCGCACAGCGTGCAGTCGATGCACTCCTCGGGGTCGATCACGAGGAAGTTGGGCCCCTCGTGAAAGCAGTCCACCGGACAGACCTCGACGCAGTCCATGTACTTGCACTTGATGCAGGATTCGGTGACGACGAACGTCATCGACAAGGCTCCCGGCCGGCTTTTCAGCGGCGCATTGTGCCACAGGCAGGCGTCCGCCGATCCCTCAGCGTCGTTCTGCGGAGCGCTCGATGGTCGTGAAATGCAGGTCGTTCGCGCCCTTCGCGCGGTCCGCGAACCAGCGGCGCAGCGTGAAGGCGACGCTCGGGAACGCGATCTCGGGCCAGGGAATCTCGTCCTCGGTCACCAGCCGGGTCTCGAGGCTCTCGACGCCGACGCCGAAGCCGGGCTCGGCGAGCCTGGCGCGGAACATCACGTGGACCTGGTGCGCGTGCAGCACGTGCACGATCGCGCAGGGGCTGCCGATCTCGACCCGCGCGAGCGCCTCTTCCCAGCATTCCCGCGCGGCGGCCTGCTGCAGCGTCTCGTCGTTCTCCATGAATCCCGCCGGCACGGTCCAGTAGCCGCGGCGCGGCTCGATCGCGCGCCGGCAGATCAGGATGCGGCCCCCGGATTCCGGCACGCAGCCGGCGATGAGCTTCGGGTTCTGGTAATGGACCGTCCCGCAGGCGCCGCACACGTGCCGGGGCAGGTGATCGCCGTCGGGGATGCGGCGCTCGACCCGGGCGCCGCAGTTCGGGCAGAAGTTCATCGGGCCGATTGTGGTCGGCGGGGACGGCGCTGCCAAGCGCCCCGCGGGCGGGCAGCAGCCCCGGCGCGGCCTTATACTCGCCCCCCGCACGGCCGGGATGGCGGAATTGGTAGACGCAGTGGACTCAAAATCCACCGGTGGCGACATCGTGCGAGTTCGAGTCTCGCTCCCGGCACCAGCCTGAAATTTCTGCGCCGGCCCGCGACCTTTTCGCGGGCCGGGGCATCTAAGCGTCCGATGCCCCGGATCTGCGACATCGCATTGCCCGAATCCGTCATTGCCGCTGCCCGTGCCGGCGACCCGGCGGCGCTCGAGGCGGTCTACGAGGCCCTGTCCGGCCCGCTCTACACCCTGCTTCGCCGTCTGGTGCGGCGCCCGGCAATCGCCGAGGAGCTGCTCCAGGAGACTTTCGTGGACGTCATCGAGCACATCGGCGCCTACGAGGCCCGCTGCCCGCTGCCGGCCTGGATCCGCTCGATCGCGGTGAATCGCGCGCTGATGTTCCTGCGCTCGCCCTGGCACCGGAGCCTCGAGTGGCTGGACCAGGAACCGGGCGGCGCCGACCGCCTGGCCGGGGCAGACTGCAGCCAGCCGGCGCGCCCGGATGCGGCGCTCGAACGCGCACTGATGACGCTGCCGGCCGTGTCGCGCGCAGTCGTATGGCTGCACGATGTCGAGGGCTATACGCATGCCGAGATCGGCCGGGCGCTCGGGCGGACGCCGAGCTTTTCCAAGTCACAGCTTTCGCGCGCCCACGCCAGGCTGCGCGACGCGATGGGCGCCGCGGCGCCGGTCGCGGAAGGAGCGCCATGCACGCCCGCATGAATGAGTGGAGCGCGCGCCTGTCGGCGCTGCCGGAGTTCGCGCCGCCGGCGGCCGGCTGGCAGGCGGTGCTCGCGGCGCAGAAGCGCCGGGAGGGTACGTGGTCGGCGCGCTGGCCGCTGGCGCTCGCGGCGGCCTTGCTCGCGGTGGCCGTGGGACTCGGCTGGTGGCTGCAGACCGCGCAGCGCGACCTCGAGCGGGTGTCGGGCGCAGCGGCCGCATTGCCCGTCAGCGAGGCGGTGCGGGCCGAGAACGAGCGGCTCGAATGGCTGCTGGCGACGCTGCCGGAGCCGCGCGCGATGCGCGGCAGCACCGCATTCACGGTCGCCGAGATCGAGGACCGCCTCGCCTTCGTCGACGACCGGCTGAGCCGCGTGATGCTCGAGCCCAACGCGCCGGAACGCGCGGAAGAGCTCTGGCGCGAGCGCGTCGGCCTGATGAATTCGCTGGTCCAGGTCCGTTACACGGACGCGGCCATCACCTACTAGATTGCGGAGGCATCGATGAACAGGATGATCGTTACCCTGCTGGGCGCGGCGCTGGTCGCGGGCCATGCGGCCGCCCAGGAGGGCAGCGCCGACGAGGCGGCTCTCGAGAAGCGCCTGCAGGACGCGCAGCAGCGCCTCGAGGCGGCGGCCCGCGAAGTGGCCGAACTGGCCGCCGAGGTGCGTGGACCCGAGTTCCAGCGCCGCATCGAGATGGTCCTGCCCGGCGCGCGGCGCGCGATGCTCGGCGTCAACCTCGGTGCGGAGGAGGCGGGCGGCGGGGTGCGCGTCAACAGCGTGAGCCCCGGCGGACCCGCGGCGGAAGCGGGCGTGAAGGCCGGCGACGTCATCGTCGCGATCGAAGGCGGCAAAGTCGCGACCGGCCGCGAACTCGTCAAGGTCATGGAAGACGTGGAGCCCGGCCAGAAGGTCGCGCTCGAGCTGCGGCGTGACGGCAAGCCGGTCAAGGTCACGGTCGAGGCGCGAAAACTGGATCACCTGGTTTTCGCGGGCCGCGCGATGCCGAGGCCCGACGTCGCCATCGGCGCGCTGCCCGCGCTGCCGCCGATGCACGGCATCGAGCTCCCGGGCGGCCACTGGCTGCTGGAGGCCTGGGGCGACGCCGAGTTCGTCACGCTGACGCCGGGACTCGGCCGCTACTTCGGCACCGAGAAGGGCGTGCTGGTCGCGCGCGCGCCGGAGGACTCGACGCTCGGGCTGCAGGACGGCGACGTGATCGTCGCGATCGGCGGTCGCGAGCCGCAGAACTCGCGGCACGCGATGCGCATCCTGCGCTCCTACCAGCCGGGCGAATCGGTCGAGGTCCGCGTGCTGCGGGACCGCCGCGCGCAGACGCTCACGGCGAAGGTGCCGGAGCGCGCCGGGCGCGACCTGCTGCGCCACCGCGAGGTCTACCGCCACCGCATCGCGCCGCCGGGGACGACGCCGGAACCGCCGAGGCCCCCGAAGCCGCCGAAGCCCGCCGGCGATCCGGCCGCCACTTGAGCGGGCTCCTGCACTCCCTGTGCTAGTCTGCGCGGCCCATGCGCCGCGCAGACTTTTCCTATCCGCTGCCGCAGGAACTGATCGCGCGGCATCCCTTGCCGGAACGCGGCGGCAGCCGGCTGCTCGCGCTCGACGGCGGCAGCGGCGCCCTGCGCGACCTGCGCTTCGTGGACCTGCCCTCGCTGCTGGCGCCTGGCGACCTGCTGGTCATCAACGACACGCGCGTGATCCCGGCGCGGGTCCGCGGCCGCAAGTCGAGCGGCGGCGCCTGCGAGATCCTGCTCGAGCGCGCGCTCGGGCCGCGGCGCCTTCTGGTGCAGGCCCGTGCCAGCAAGGGCTTGAAGACCGGCGGCACGATCGGACTGCCGGGCGAAGCCTGCGCGACCGTCACCGGCCGCCGCGGCGAGTTCTACGAGCTCGAGCTGGACCGGGATGCCCTGCCGTACCTGGAGTCGCACGGCAGCATGCCGCTGCCGCCTTACCTCGGACGCGACGCGGAGCCGGCCGACCGCGAGCGCTACCAGACCGTGTACGCCACCGAGCCCGGCGCGGTCGCGGCGCCCACCGCGGGACTTCACTTCGATGAGGCCATGCTGGCGCGGCTGCGCGCCTCCGGCGTTGCGGTCGCGCCGCTGACGCTGCACGTGGGCGCCGGCACCTTCCAGCCGCTGCGCGTCGAAGAGCTGGAGGCGCACCGGCTGCACGCCGAGCGCTTCCGGTTGCCGGCGGAGACGGCCGCTGCGGTATCGGCTGCGCGCGTCCGCGGCGGCCGCGTGGTGGCCGTGGGCACGACCGTGGTGCGCGCGCTGGAGGCCGCAGCCGCGGGCGGCGCGCTCGCGCCGGGGGAGGGAGAGACCGACCTGTTCATCCGGCCGGGCTTCCGCTTTCGCGTGGTGGACGCGCTGGTGACCAACTTCCACCTGCCGGAATCCTCGCTGCTGATGCTGGTCGCGGCTTTCGCCGGGCGCGAGCGCGTACTGGCCGCGTACCATCACGCGGTCGGGCAACGCTACCGCTTCTACAGCTACGGGGACGCCATGATCGTCACGCCGGACCCGGCCGCGCTCGCACCGCGCCGGGAGGGCCCATGAAGTTCGCTCTGCTGGCGCGGGACGGCGCCGCGCGTCGCGGCCGCATCGAGCTCGCGCACGGCGCGGTCGAGACACCCGCGTTCATGCCGGTCGGGACCTGCGGCACGGTCAAGGGCGTCACCCCTGAGGAGCTTGTCGGTTGCGGCGCCGAGATGGTGCTCGCCAACACTTTCCATCTCATGCTGCGGCCGGGGGCCGACATCGTGCGCGCACATGGTGGGCTGCACCGCATGATGCACTGGCAGCGCCCGATCCTGACCGACTCCGGCGGTTACCAGGTGTTCAGCCTGGCTGCGGTGCGCAAGGTCAGCGAGCAGGGCGTGCGCTTCCGCTCGCCCGTGGACGGCGGGGAGGTCTTCCTCGACGCCGAGCAGTCGATGGCGATCCAGCGCGCGCTCGGCTCGGACATCGCGATGGTGTTCGACGAATGCACGCCCTACCCGGCGGACGAACGGCAGGCGCGTGCCTCCATGGAGCTGTCGCTGCGCTGGTCCGCCCGCAGCCGGAGGGCCTGGGACGAATCCGCCGGACCCGGCGTCCTGTTCGGCATCGTCCAGGGCGGCATGCACGACGCATTGCGTGCGGCCTCGCTCGAGGGGCTGGAGCGCATCGGTTTCGAGGGCCTCGCGGTCGGCGGCCTGTCGGTCGGCGAGCCGGCCGCCCTGCGCGAGGGCGTGCTCGAGCACCTCGTGCCGCTGATGCCGCCGGTCAAGCCACGTTATCTGATGGGGGTCGGCCGCCCCGAGGACCTGGTCGAGTCGGTGGCGCGCGGCGTCGACCTGTTCGACTGCGTCATGCCGACGCGCCATGCGCGCAACGGCCACCTGTTCGTGCCCTGGGGCGTCATGAACATCCGTAACGCCCGCTACGCCACGGACACCGGGCCGGTGGATCCGGACTGCGGTTGCTATACCTGCCGGCATTTCAGCCGTGCGTATCTCCGGCACCTGGATCGCTGCGGCGAGATGCTGGGGCCGCGGCTTGCGACGCTGCACAACCTGCACCACTACCTGGGCCTGATGGCGGGGATGCGCGAGGCGATCGCGACGGGGCGGTTCGAGCGGTTCCGCGCCGGCTTCCACGCTGCGCGCCGGGGCGAGGCCGGCGCTGTGGCATAATCACGCGCCCAACCGGGCCGGCCGGGCCGGCCCCCCCGCAGAGGAAGGACATGGACTTTTTCATCACCCCCGCCTGGGCCCAGGCCGCCCCCGGATCGACCGCGAGCACCCTCGGCACCATCCTGCCGCTGGTCCTGATCTTCGTGGTGTTCTACTTCCTGCTGATCCGGCCGCAGACCAAGCGCGCCAAGGAACATCGCGAGATGGTGGGCAAGCTGGCGACCGGCGACGAAGTGGTCACCAACGGCGGCATCCTCGGCCGCATCACCGAGGTCGGCGAGCATTTCGTGACGCTCGAGATCGCGAAGGACACCGCGATCAGCGTGCAGAAGTTCCAGGTCGCGCAATTGATGCCGAAAGGCACGTTCAAGGGCGCCTGAGCGCCAGCCGTCCGGATCGCGCGTGTCGTCTCCCCGCTATCCGCCCTGGAAGTTCATCCTGCTGGCGGCCGTCATGCTGGCAGCGATCCTGGTCGCGCTGCCGAACTGGTTCGGCGAGTCGCCGGCGCTGCAGCTGTCGCGCCGTGACCGCGCGGTCGTCGACACCGCCACCGCCGCGGAGCTCGACGGTGCCCTCAAGGACGCCGGCGTTGCGGTTGAACAATCCTATGTCGACGGCGACGGCCGCCTGTGGCTGCGCTTCGCCGCGGTGCCGGCGCAGCTCGCGGCCCGCGACCTGATCCAGCGCCGTGCCGAGGGCGAGTACGCGATCGCGATGACCTTCGCCTCGCGCGCGCCGGGCTGGCTGCAGGCGCTGGGCCTCGAACCGATGAGCCTCGGCCTGGACCTGCGCGGCGGCATGCACCTGGTCTACGAGGTGGACGTCTCCGGCGCCGTCGAGCAGCTGCTGCAGCGCATGGAGCGCGACTTCCGTAAGGTGCTGCGCGACGCGCGTATTCAGTACGAGGAAGTCGCGGTCGAGGGCAACGGCGTGCGACTGCAGCTGCGCGATCCCGCGCAGGCCGCCGCCGCGCGCGAGGCCATCGCGGACTACGACCCCGGCCTTGCGGTCGCCGACGGGACGCCGCCGGGATCGCTGGTCGCGGCGCTGTCGGAAGACCAGGTGCGGCAGCGGCAGGACTTCGCCATTCAGCAGAACATCACGGCGCTCTCCAACCGCGTGGATGCGCTGGGCGTGGCCGAGTCGGTGGTCCAGCGGCAGGGCCTGAACCGCATCGCGGTGCAGCTGCCCGGCGTGCAGGACGCCTCCGAGGTCGTGCGGCTGCTCGGCAAGGTGGCAACGCTCGAGTTCCGGCTGGTGGACACCGTCAACAGCCCGGCCGAGGCGGAGCGCACCGGGCGGCCGCCGCTGGGCTCGAAGCTGTACCGGGAACGCAGCGGCGCGCCGGTGCTGCTGAAACGCGACGTGATCGCCACCGGCGAGCAGCTGATCGACGCCTCCTTCACGCCCTCGCAGGGCGAGCCGGCGGTCAGCGTGCGCCTCGACAGCCGCGGCGGCGAGGAGATGCTGCGCACCACGCGCGAGAACCTGAACCGCCCGATGGCGGTCGTGTTCATCGAGAAGGACCGCGAGCTGGTCGAGCGCGACGGGCGCCAGATCCTGCTGGACCGCTCCAAGGAGGAGGTCATCAGCGTCGCGACGATCCGCGGCGTGTTCTCGAACAACTTCCAGATCACCGGGCTGTCGGCCGTCGAGGCGACCGAGCTCGCCAAGCTGCTGCGCGCCGGGGCGCTGGCGGCGCCGATCTACGTGGTCGAACAGCGCGTGATCGGCCCGAGCCTGGGCCAGGACAACATCGACGACGGCGCGCGGGCGCTCACCATCGCCGCGGTCGCGATCTTCCTGTTCATGGTCATCTACTACCGCGTGTTCGGCGTGATCGCCTGCCTCGTGCTGACGTCCAACGTCATCCTCATCATCGCCGCGCTGGCCCTGTTCAATGCCGCGCTGACCCTGCCGGGCATCGCCGGCATCGTGCTCACGATCGGCACCGCCGTGGACGCGAACATCCTGATCTACGAGCGCATCCGCGAGGAGCTCGAGGTCGGCGCCTCGCCGATGGCCGCGATCAACGCCGGTTTCGACAAGGCCTTCTCGGCGATCGCCGATTCGAACGTGACGATGTTCATGTCGGGCGTCGTCCTGTTCATGTTCGGCTCCGGGCCGGTGCGCGGCTTCGCGGTGACGATGTGCATCGGCATCGTGGCGTCGATGTTCACGGCGCTGATCGGCAGCCGCGCGCTCATCCACGTGGTGTACGGCCGCCGCCGCCGCATCGAGCGGCTGGCGATCTGAGCACCGGCCATGATGCAGTTCCTCAAGAAGGTTCCCTCGATCCGGTTCATGCAGCGCCGGCGCCAGTGGTACTGGCTGTCGGCGGCCATGATCGTCGCCTCGATCGCGGTCATCCTGCTGCGCGGGCTGAACCTGACGGTGGACTTCACCGGCGGCGTCGTGCTCGAGGTCGGCTTCACGCAGCCGATCGACCTCGAGCGCGCGCGCGCGGCCCTGGACGAGGCCGGGTTCGAGGACTACCAGGTCCGCAACTTCGGCACCGCCAGCGAGCTCGAGGTGCGCCTGCCGCCCGCGGGCACCGGTGAAGCGGCCGCCATCGCCGGGCGCGTGATGGCGGCGATGCGCACGCTCGATGCGGGCGCCGAGCTGCGCCGCACGGAGTCGGTCGGCCCGCAGGTCAGCCGGCAGCTCGGCGAGCAGGCCGCGCTCGCGGTGCTGATGACGCTGCTGCTGGTGCTGATCTACATCCTGTTCCGCTT
>DASTOQ010000029.1:0-7866 GCA_035720205.1 Steroidobacteraceae bacterium
CGCCTCCGACTACTTCGAGCAGCTCTATCAGTACGCCGAACAGCTCGTGCGCGCCGGCGACGCCTATGTCGACAGCCTGAGCGCCGACGAAATCCGCGAGTACCGCGGCACGCTCACCGAGCCTGGCCGCAACAGTCCGTACCGTGAACGGTCTGTCGACGAGAACCTCGACCTGCTGCGCCGCATGCGCGCCGGCGAGTTCCCGGACGGCGCCCGCGTGCTCCGGGCCAAGATCGACATGGCGTCCGGCAACATCAATCTGCGCGATCCGGTGCTCTACCGAATCCTGCACGCCGCGCACCCGCGCACCGGCGACGCGTGGTGCATCTATCCGACGTACGACTTCGCGCACGGCCAGTCCGATGCGATCGAGGGGGTCACGCACTCGCTGTGCACGCTGGAGTTCGAGGACCATCGTCCGCTCTACGACTGGCTGATCGAGCACCTGCCGGTGCCGAGCCGGCCGCGCCAGTACGAGTTCGCACGCCTCAACCTGTCGCACACCATCCTGTCCAAGCGCCGCCTGATCCAGCTGGTCGAGGAAGGCCACGTGCGCGGCTGGGACGATCCCCGGATGCCGACGCTCGCCGGGCTGCGCCGGCGCGGCGTGCCGCCGGCCGCGATCCGCGAGTTCGCCCGGCGCATTGGGGTCGCCAGAAGCGACAACCTGGTCGACGTCGCGCTGCTCGAGCACTGCCTGCGCGACGAGCTGAACCGCAGCGCGGAACGCCGGATGGCGGTGCTGCGCCCCCTCAAAGTGGTCCTCGAGAACTATCCGGAGGGCCAGGTCGAGCAGTTCGAGGCGGTCAACAACCCCGAAGATCCGGCGGCCGGCACCCGCCTGGTGCCGTTCGGGCGCGAGCTGTTCATCGAGCGCGACGATTTCATGGAGGAGCCGGCGAAGAAGTTCTTCCGACTGGCGCCGGGACGCGAGGTGCGTCTGCGCTACGCCTATCTCATCACCTGCCGCGAGGTCGTGAAGAATGCCGCCGGCGAGGTGTCCATGCTGCGTTGCACTTACGACCCGGCGACCCGCGGCGGCGATGCGCCCGACGGGCGCAAGGTGCGGAGCACCCTGCACTGGGTCTCGGCTGCGCATGCGCTGCCTGCCGAAGCGCGCCTGTACGATCACCTGTTCACCGAGGCGGAGCCAGGCAGGGATGGCGATTTCCTGGGCGACCTGAATCCGCGCTCGCTGGAGGTCCTGACCGACTGCCGGGTTGAGCCCGCCCTGGCTGCCACCCGAATCGGCGAGGCGGTCCAGTTCGAGCGCCAGGGCTACTTCTGCCGCGATCCGGACTCGACGCCCGAGCGGCACATCTTCAACCGTACCGTCGCGCTGCGCGACACCTGGGCCAGGATTCAGACCCGGAGCCCCTGACTGGTCGCCGCGGACGGCGTCAGCCCCAGCGCCCGGCCAGCGCGCTCTCGAGCTCGACGATGCTCGGCAGCACGAGGTCGGCTTCGGCCTTCAGCGCCTCTGCCGGACAGCCGCCGGTCAGCACGGCGATCGCGAGCCCGGCGCCGGCCGCGCGCGCCATGGCCAGATCGGCCACGTTGTCGCCGACCACCGCCGTCTCGCGCGGGGGCACGTCGACCGCCGCGCAGAAGCCGAGCACCATGCCCGGATCGGGCTTGATGCCATGGCCGCCGTCCCAGCCGGTCAGGAAATCGATCAGCTCGCGCGCGGCGATGCGCACCAGGGTCCGCTCGGTCACGGCGGTACCATCCATGGTGGCGATGCCGAGCTTCAGGCCACGGCCGCGCAGCCGCCGGAACAGGCCCACCAGATCGGTCACCGGCACCGGCGGGTAGGCGTCGAGATCCGCAAAGTGCCGCTCGAGGCGCTCGTGGACGTCGGGAACCGCGGCCAGCTCCGGCTCGGCGCTCCACAGCACCGCCTGATCGCGCGTGGTCGCCCACAGCAACGGACTCTCGGCCGCGAAGGTGTCGGTCGCCGGATCGTAGCCGTGACGGGACAGGAGGACATCCACGAACCCCGGCCCCAGGCCGGCGACCTCGGCCAGCTCGGCGGCCGCGCCGCGGTACGCGGCGAGCCAGGTCTTGCGGAAATCGAACAGCGTCCCGTCCTTGTCGAACAGGATGGCGCGGATCTGGCTTGGCCCGGAGGATGGCGAACGCGGCGCGGACGCGTTCACTCGGCGGCGATCGCGGTATGGAGGCGGCGGCGTTCCCACTCGGTGACGTAGTCGCGGGTGAGCGGGACCGCGTCCTGGCGCTTGGCGAGCTGCAGCTGGAAGACCATGTGCCCCAGGCGTCGGAAGGCGAGCTCGGACGCGATCAGATACCACTCCCACATGCGACAGAAACGCTCGTCGTACAGCTTGGCGATCCGGGCGCGATTCGCCTGGAAGCGCCGGCGCCACAGGCGCAGGGTTTCGGCATAGTGCAGGCGCAGGATCTCGACGTCGGTGACCCACAGGCCAAGGCGCTCGACGACCGGGAGCACCTCGGACAGCGCCGGCGCATAGCCGCCCGGGAAGATGTACTTGCGAATCCAGGGGTTGGTGACGCCAGGGCCGTCCGCGCGCCCGATCGAGTGCAGCACGGCGATGCCGTCCTCCGCCAGCAGATCCCGCAGCGCCGCGAAGAACTCGGAATAATGGCGCACGCCGACATGCTCGAACATGCCGACCGACACGATCCGATCGAACGTGCCGCGCAGCGCCCGGTAGTCGCACAGCTCGAACCGTACCCGATCGTCGAGCGCCGCGCCCCTGGCGCGCTCGCGGCTGACCTTCAGCTGCTCCTCGGAGAGCGTGATGCCGACGACCTGCGCGGCGCCCGCCTCGGCCAGGTACAGGCCGAGACCGCCCCAGCCGGAGCCGATGTCGAGCACGCGCACGCCGGGCTTCAGCAGCAGCTTGGCGGCGAGATGGCGCTTCTTGTCCTGCTGCGCCTGCTCGAGATCGTCATGGGGATGGGTGAAGTAAGCGCACGAATACTGGCGGTCGGCGTCGAGGAACAGGCCGTAGAGCGTATCCGACAGATCGTAGTGGTGCGCCGCATTCGCACGCGCGCGATGCATGGGATTGTACTGATGGACCCGACGGAGCAGTCGCTCGAGGGTACCGAGCACCCGGGTCAGCGGATAAGCGCCGGCGTGCCGCACGTTGCGCGCACAGATGTCCAGGAAATGGTAGAGCGACCCCTGCTCGATCGTCAGCGTGCCCTCCATGTAGGCCTCGCCGAGGCGCAGGAACGGATTAATGGCGAGGCGATGATGCAGCGCCTTGTCGTGTAGTCGGACAGTCGCCGTGCGCCCGCGCCCGTCACCGACACGATGACGTCGCCCGGCGGCGTCGATGATCGTAAGATCACCCTCCTTGATGGCGCGCTTCGCGAACTCGGAAAGCAACATCGCATCTGCTCCCCGCCGCTGCGAGTGTTCCCTCCGACCTTGAGGGGATCGGTTTCACCCCATGTTACGTGTTCGGCGGCGGCTGACAATAGGGCGAGTGCGCGCGAGCGGACTCCCGTCGTCCGCCGCCGGCGGGCGCGGCCGTCGAGCCGGACTGGACGGCAGGAGCGCCGGCCGATAGCCTGCGGGCCGTTTCCCTCGACCCGTGGCCGGGATCGGAGCGAATGCAGATTGTGCCGGTGATCCTGGCGGGCGGCGCCGGCACCCGCCTGTGGCCGGTCAGCCGTGCGGCCCTGCCCAAGCCGCTGGCGCCCCTGATCGGCGGCGAGACCTTGCTGCAGCAGACCGCGCGGCGGCTGCTCGCATGCGCCGCGCCCGAGCACGTCATCACCGTAGGCGCGCACGCCCACGACTTCCTGGTGCGCGCGCAGCTGGCGGAGGTGGCCCCCGGACTTGGCGCGCATCGGCTGCTCGAGCCGTGCGGACGCAACACCGCGGCCGCGATCGCGCTGGCGGCGCTCTACGCCAGCGGCAGGTTCGCGCCCGAGGCGATCTTGTGGGTGTGCCCGTCGGATCACCTGGTCACGGAGCCCGCAGCGCTGCTTCGCGCCGCCGAGGTCGCCGCGCCCGTGGCGCATGCAGGCGACCTCGTCACCTTCGGCATCACGCCGACCCGCCCGGAGACCGGTTACGGCTACATCCACGCCGGTGCACCCCTTGCGGGCGCGCCTGGCGTGCGCCGCGTCGCGCGCTTCGTGGAGAAGCCGGACCTGGCCGTCGCCGAAGCCCTGCTCGCCGCCGGCGACTGCTTCTGGAACAGCGGCATGTTCCTGTTCCGCGCCGATCGGATCGTCGAGGAGCTTGGCGCCCATGCCCCTGCCGTTCTCGGGGCGGTCGAACAGGCGTTCGCCGCGCTTCGGGCTGTCCCCGGCGGCGCCCTCGAGGTGCCCGCGGCGCCGTACGCCGCCGTGCCCGCCGCGCCGATCGACAAGGCGGTCATGGAGCGCGCCGAACGGATCGTCGTCGTGCCCTGCGACCCCGGGTGGTCCGATCTCGGCTCCTGGCAGGCGCTGTGGGAGCAGCTGCCCAAGGACGATGCGGGCAACGCCGCGCAGGGCGATGCTCTGCTCGACCGCACCGAGAGCTGCCTGATCCACGCCGAAGGTCGCCTGGTCGCCTGCGCCGGCGTGCGCGACCTGGCCGTGATCGAAACCGCGGACGCCGTGCTGGTGAGCGATCGCCATGACAGCGAAGCCGGCCGGCGGCTGGTGGCGCTGCTCGACAAGGCCGGCCGGGCCGAGGCGACGACGCACCTCGAAGCGCGGCTGCCGTGGGGCAGCTGCCGCACCCTGCGGGAGGGTCCGGGCTTCGCCGTACAGGAGATCGTGGTGTCGCCGGGCGCCGAGCTGAGCCTGGGGGACCCGGCGGATGTCGGCATGCATTGGGTGGTGGTCGCCGGCGCCGCCACGATCACCGTGAACGGCGCCGCCACTGCCCTGGCGCCCGGCCAGAGCTTGGACGTGGCCGCGGGCGCCGCCGCCCGCATCGAGAATCAGGGCCGGGTAGCCGCGCGCATAATCCAGGTGCGATGCGCCGGTCCGGCCGGCGCGGCTGCTGCCGCGGCGGACGCCGGCGTGCACGCGCGCGCCTGAGCCGTCGGGCCCGGCAGACAAGCCTCAGCTCAGCCGCAAGCCGCTAAAATTATCCGAAAACCCGCGACGATGTGAGCCACTTCACATCTCGGCGCTCGCCTCCCCCGCTAATGTCAATGCTGGCCAGACGTAGGCCTCGGCCACCCGGCGTTGCCGGACGGCATATTCTTCGTGCTGCCCGCCAGAGGCGCCTTTCCTGGGGAGAGATCATGCGACTGCATCTGTCCTTGATCTTCGCGGCGGCGCTCGTGATCAGCTCGCCGCACGATGCCGCGAGCGACATTCCGATCGGTTTCGCCAATCCCTTGAGCGGACCGTTCTCGCTGAGCGGCGAGCGCAACCATATCGCGGTCGAGATGGCGGTCGCGGCTGTGAACGAGCGCGGCGGCGTGCTCGGCCAGAAGGTCACCCTGGTCGCCGCGGATGACGCCTGCGGCGTGAAGCGGGCGATCACGGCCGCCCGCAGGCTGGCAGAGGCAGGCGTGCGCGTCGTGATCGGGCACGGCTGCTCGCACTCGTCGTTGCTCGCCGCCGGCATCTACGAGGCGGCGGACATCCTGATGATCACGCCGTCCTCGACGCACCCGCGCCTGACCGAAGAGGGCCGGCGTAACGTGTTCCGGCTGATCGGACGCGACGACAGCCAAGGCGAGCTGGCGGGCGATTTTCTGGCCAAACGCTATGCCCGCAAGCGGATCGCCATCCTGCACGACGGCAGCACCTACGGCGAGGGCCTCGCCCGCGAGGCGCGCCGGCAGCTGCGCGCGCGCGGCAAGACGGAGACCCTTTACGGCATGTACACGCCGGCCGCGGCCGACTACGCGGACGTGCTGCGGCGGCTTCGGGAGGCGCGCATCGAGGTGCTCTACGTCGGCGGCTACGGGCCGGACGCCGGCCGGATTCTCCGTGGCGCCCGCGAGAGCGGCGACGACCGGCTACAACTGGTCGGCGGCGACGGCGTCGGCATGGACGGCTTCTGGGCGGTGGCCGGCGCGTCGGGCGAACGCACCATCTTCAGCGGTCGCCCGGACGTGCGTGACCGCCCCGACGCCGCGGCGATCCTGGAGCGGTTCCGCCGCGCCGGCTTTGGCTCCGGCATCGGTGGCCTCGGCGCCTACGCGGCGGTGCAGGTGTGGGCCCAGGCGGTCGAGCGCGCCGGCAGCGTGGAGCTCGACGCCGTGGCGGAGGCATTGCGGCGCAGCCGCTTCCGGAGCGTGCTCGGGCAGGTGGCCTTCGACCAGAAAGGCGACCTGGAAGACGCGGCCTGGCAGTGGAAGGTCTGGACGGACGGCGACTACGTTCCGCTGGAAAAGTTCGCCACCCAGTAAGGTGACGGCTGCCCGGACCGCCCGGCCCGCCGTCACCCGGCGCGCATGCGCGCATACCTCCCGGGGGCATCCTCGAGCGGCTTGAGCTTGCCTCCACCCGGCCGGCGCGCCGGCACTTTGGCGCCCGACTTGTCCGCGTTCCAGGCGGCCCAGTCCGGCCACCACGAGCCCGCATGCTCGGTGGCGCCGTCCAGCCAGTCCGCGGGATCGGGCGGCAGCTGGTCGTTGGTCCAGTAACCGTATTTCTGCTGGGTCGGCGGATTGACCACGCCGGCAATGTGTCCCGATCCGGCAAGGACGAACCTGGTCTTGCCGCGGTACAACTGAGTGGCGGCGTAGGTGGTGGCCCACGGCGCGATGTGGTCCTCGCGCGTCGACAGCATGTAGACCGGGAGACGGATCTTGCGCAGGTCGATCGGCACATCGCACAGGGTAATGCCGCCAGGCTCGATCAGCTTGTTCTCCTGGTAGAACTTGTGCAGGTAGAAGCTGTGCATTGCGTACGGCATGCGCGTGCTGTCGGAGTTCCAGTACAGCAGGTCGAACGGAAACGGCTCCTTGCCCAGCAGGTAATTGTTGACCACGAACGACCAGATCAGATCGTTGGCGCGCAGCATGTTGAACGTGGTGGCCATCTCGCGGCCCTCGAGATAGCCGCGCTTGGCCATCATCTCGTCCATGGCGGCGAGCTGCGCCTCGTCGATGAACACGCCGAGTTCGCCCGGGTTGCCGAAGTCGGTCAGCGCGGTGAAGAAGCTCGCAGCCGCGAACCGTCGCTCGCGCCTGGCGGCGAGGTAGGCGAGCGTGCAGGCGAGCAACGTGCCGCCGAGACAGTAGCCGATCACGTTGCACTGGCGCTCGCCGGTCGCCTGCTCGATGGCGTGGAGGGCGGCGAGCGGACCCTCGAGCAGGTAATCCTCGAAGGTCTTCTCGGCGTGGCGCTCGTCCGGATTGACCCAGGAGATCACGAACACGGTGAAGCCCTGCTCGACGGCGTACTTGATGAAGCTGTTCTTCGGCCGCAGATCGAGGATGTAGTACTTGTTGATCCAGGGCGGGATGATCAGGAGAGGCCGCTGGTGGACCTCCTCGGTGCTCGGCTCGTACTGGATCAGCTGCATCAGATCATTGTGGAAGATCACCTTCCCCGGCGTGAGCGCTATGTTTCCGCCCAGCTCGAAGGCGTCAAGGTCGGTCATCTTGATCGCCAGACGTCCTTCGCCCCGGGCGAGATCTTCCAGAAGGTTGCTCAGCCCGCGCAGCAGGTTGGCGCCGTGGCTCTCCAGGGTGGCGCGCAGGACCTCCGGATTGGTAGCCACGAAGTTGCTGGGCGCCAGCGCGTCCACGAACTGACGGGTATAGAAATCGATCTTCTGCTTGGTCTTCTCGTCGAAGCCGTCGAGGCCGTTGACGGTGTCCACGAGCCAGCGCGAGGTCAGCAGATAGGACTGCTTGATGAAGTCGAACACGGCGTGATCGTCCCACGCCGGATCCCGGAAGCGCC
>DASTOQ010000030.1:0-32943 GCA_035720205.1 Steroidobacteraceae bacterium
CCATCACCTTCACCTTGCCGCTGCCGACGATCTCGAACAGCTCGCGCGCGCCGCGGGCGAGCTCCGAGGCCTTCGCCGTGTAGTGGAACATCGTCGGGCGCGTCAGGAACAGCGACCCGCGCTTGGTGAGCTCCAAGGGCGCGATCGGCGACACCGGGCCCGAGGCGTTTCCGTAGCTGACCATCAGCCCGCGCGGCATCAGGCTGTCGAGCGAAGCGAAGAAGGTGTCCTTGCCGACCCCGTCGTAGACCACCGACACGCCCTTCTTCCTGGTGATCTCGCGTACGCGCGCAGCGACGTCCTCGCGGCCCGTCACGATCACTTCCGCCGCGCCATGCGCTCGCGCGATCTCGGCTTTCGGATCGCTGCCGACGACCGCGATCACGCGCGCGCCCAGTGCCGCCGCCCATTGCAGTGCGATGAGACCGACGCCGCCGGCCGCCGCGTGCAGCAGCACCCATTCATTGCGCCGTACGCGGTGGCAGCGCCGCAGCAGGAACCATGCGGTGAGCCCCTTCAGCATCATCGCCGCGGTCTGCCGGTCGGAAATCGTCGCCGGCAACGGCACCACGCGGCCCGCGTCGATCACGCGCTCCTCGGCGTAGGCGCCTGCGACGTTGCCCGCATAGCCGACGCGATCGCCGGGCTTGAACTTCGTAACCGCGCGGCCGGTCTCGACCACGACTCCCGCCGCCTCGCGCCCGAGCACCGCGGGCAGCGGCAGCGGATACAGCCCGCTGCGCTCGTAGGTGTCGATGAAGTTGACGCCGATCGCGGTATGGCGGATGCGGACCTGCCGCGGGCCGAGCGCATCCGGCGCCACGTCTTCGAAGCGCAGCACCTCGGGGCCGCCATGTTCGTGGATGCGGATCGCGCGTGGCATCGCGCGTCAGTCTAACCTGACGCCTGCGTCAGCCGCGCGGTCGAACGTTCGCGTTCAGGCGGAACAGGTTGGTCGGGTCATAGCGGGTCTTGAGCTCGGCCAGCCGTGCCTGATTGCCGCCGTAGGCCTCGCTGACCCGATCGGCGGCCATTTCCGACAGGTTGGTATTTGCGTAGAAGCCCTGGGTATGAGCTTCCAGCGCCGGCCACTTCGCCCTGGCCCAGGCAATGTTTGCGGCATCTTCGGCGGGCTCGTCTCCGCTCGTCTGCAGGAGCACGCTGTACAGCGCGGCGCGGTGCCAGAACGCCGTCGCGTCCGGCGCGATGCGCTCGATGGCGCCGCCTTTCGGCGGCATGGCGATGCGCGCCCGCGGAACCGTCGCGCCGGCGATGGTGTCCAGCATCAGGTCGATCAGCCCATCCGTCAGCGTGTCCGTGAAACCCGATTTCGTGTAGTAGCGGCCGCCTATGCGCGCGCGCTCATCGTCCTTCGTCTGCAACACCGTGTATCGCACCCGCTTCACGTCGTCCGCGACCGCCTTGCCGAGCTTGCGGTAGGGCACGAGCGCAGCCTCGGCCGCCTCGGGCGGGTCGCTGCAGCAGACGTCCAGGACCAGCGCGCGTCCGCCGCCCGGCGTCGTGGTCAGGATGGGCTCGATCCACAGGCCTTCGGGCGCACGTGGGTAGAGTTCCGCGAAACCGCGCAGCGCCTGTCGCGCCTGTTCGAAGGGGAACACCAGGTGGCCGCCGGTCGCCCAGCCGTCGAATGGGTGCAGCCGGTACTCGAATGACGTGACGACGCCGAAATTGCCACCCCCTCCGCGCACGCCCCAGAACAGGTCGGCGTTCTCCGCAGCGCTCGCCTCGAGCAGGCGGCCATCCGCGGTGACGATGTCCACCGACGTCAGCTGGTCGCAGGTCAGGCCGTAGCGGCGTGCCAGGCGTCCGAACCCGCCACCCAGGGTCAGGCCGCCGGCGCCGGTATGCGAGACCGTGCCGGTCGTCGTGACCAGGCCGAACGCCAGCGTTTCGCGATCGAGATCGCCGAGCAGCGCGCCGCCGCCGGCGCGCGCGAGCCGGCGCGAGGGGTCGACACGCACGCCGCGCATCGGCGCCAGGTCGATCATCAGCCCGTCATCGCAGACCGACTGCCCCGAAAGGCTGTGACCGCCGCCGCGCACGGCGACCAGCAGTCCGTGCGTCCGCGCAAACTGCACCGAGCGCACGACGTCGGCGGCGCCCAGGCAGCGCGCGATCATCGCGGGCCTGCGATCGAACATGCCATTGAAGATCTTGCGCGCGTCGTCGTAGCCCGCCGCGTCACGCAACAGCAGCTGCCCGCGCAGGCCGGCGCGGAACTCATCTACGTCCGACTTCGACAGCAGGAACCGCCGGCCGTCGCCGGTGACGGCCTCGACATCGGCGGTGACGGTGGCCACGGCCGAAAAAGCACGGCCGAACGGAAACGCCGCCGCGCCCAGCGCAGCCGCGGCCGATGCGCAGAAAGCCCGTCTTTTCATGAACAGCTTCCCCCGAACGGCGCTACTCTGCGCCGGCCCCGGACCGCACGCAAGCCGCGGATATCAGTCCCGGGCAGTCAATGGCTGGCTGGCAAACTGGAGCTCGGCCACCGGCCTGCCGCCGATCAGGTGCTCCTGGATGATCCGCTCGATGTTCTCCGGCGTCGCCTGCTTGTACCAGGTGCCGTCCGGGTAGACGACCATGATCGGCCCCTCGCGGCAGATGCGGAAGCAGTCCGCGCGCGTGCGCAGCACGCCGCGCTCGGCTTCCGCGAGCCCGAGCTCCTTGAGCCGCCGCTTGAGGAATTTCCAGGACGCCTCGCCCTGTTCCGGCGGGGCGCAGTCGCCGTGCGTGCAGAGGAAGACATGGCGGCGCGCGCCCGCCAACGCGATCTTGGCAACCGCCGCCTCGAGCGAAACCGACTTCTGGGTCTCGCCCGGATCGCTCAAAGCGCGGCCTCGTCCGTCTCGCTGGTGCGGATGCGGATCACGCGCTCGACGTCGGTGACGAAGATCTTGCCGTCGCCGACCTTGCCGGTCTTGGCGGCGCCGATGATGGCCTCCGTCACCTGGTCCACCAGGTCGTCGCGCACCGCGACCTCGATGCGGGTTTTCGGCACGAAGTCCACCACGTACTCGGCGCCGCGGTAGAGCTCGGTGTGGCCGCGCTGGCGGCCGAAGCCCTTCACCTCGGTGACGGTCATGCCGGAGATGCCGATCTCCGACAGCGCGGCGCGCACGTCGTCCAGCTTGAACGGCTTGATGATGGCGGTGACGAGCTTCATGGACGGCTCCTGCGTGCAGATGGGCTACCCGCGGTACTGGATGCAGATTCTATGCCGAGACGGCGCCGCGCGGTAAATCAGGCACTTGCAGCGAGGAGCGCGCTCAGCTGCACCGCCGCGGCGCGCGCATGGACTGCCCTGCTCCACGCTGGTGCCGGCGCGGCGAATGCCCGCATTCCGGACAGATTTGCAGCGAGTCGAGACGGTCCGCCGGCGATAGCGTGTCAGACCCGACAGGGAGTCGGGCACTCCGGGAGACACTGCAATGGAACTGCCCAATGCGCGGCGCTGCGGCGCCTTCTTCGTCCTCGCACTCGCCCTGATAGCCGCCACGCGCGCGCAGGCCGGCATCGGCAGGACGCCCGGCGCGGCCTTCGTGGACGCCGACGGCGAGGCCGCCTACACGATTCCGATCGCACTGCCGCCCGGCACCAATGGCATGACGCCGGCCCTGTCGCTCGAGTACCGCCATCGCTCGCAGGGCGGCCTGCTGGGCATCGGCTGGAGCATCGGCGGCCTGTCGCAGATCGCGCGCTGCCCGCGAACCATCGCGCAGGACGGCGTCAACGCCGCGGTATCAGCGACGAGTGCGGACCGCCTGTGCCTCGACGGCCAGCGCCTGGTCGTCGTCAATGGACTGGCCTATGGCGCGCCCGGTGCAGAGTACCGCACCGAGATCGAGTCCTTTGCGCGCATCCGCTCCGTCGCCGGCGCGAGCTGGGCGCCGCACTACTTCGTGATCGAAGCCCTCGACGGCCGCGTGCTCGAGTACGGCGCCACGGCCGACTCGCGCATCGACGCGAGCACTGCCGCAAATCCTGCGAACGGCGCGCGCGTCTGGGCGCTGAACCGCATTCGCGACCGCTCCGGCAACGTCATCGACTTCCAGTACGTCGAGGACATCGCCAATGGCTCCTTCCGCATCGCCGCGGTCCGCTACAACGCCAATCCCGGCGCGGGCGTCGCCGCGTCGCACCAGGTTTCATTCACCTACGAGTCGCGTCCGAGCAACGAGGTGGACATCGTCTGGGTCGCCGGCGCGCCGATCCGCGAGGTGGTTCGCCTCAGGCGCATCGACGTGATGCACGAGGCCGCGGTGCTGCGACGCTACGAGCTGGACTACGAGCCGGCTTTGTCTTCCATCGGTCGCAGCCGCCTTGCCGCCGTGCGCGAGTGCGGCCGGAACGCCGCGGACTGCCTGGCCCCGACCGCGTTCACATGGCAGAACGGCATCGCCGGCTTTGGCGGCGTGGCCACGCTGCCCGCCGCGATGCCGGCGTTCACCGCCGTGGCCGCCCACCAGGTCGTGAATTCCGCCGACGTCAACGGCGACGGCCTCGGCGACGTCATCTGGGCGAGCGGCAGCACGTTGCCGGCGGCGACGATCCGCTATCGGCTGGGTCGCAGTGACGGCGGCTTCGGCGCCGAGGTCAACACCGGCATCCCCTGCCCGATCGGCATCGGCATGCCCTTCGACTACAACGGCGACGGCCGCAGCGACCTGTTGATGATCTCGCCCGCGTTGCGCTGGCAGATCGTCCCGGGCACGGCGGCCGGGATGGGCGCGCCGATCGCGACCGGCATCGCGGCGCCGCAGTACCTGACGGATTACCGCGGCCTCGACATGAACGGCGACGGGCTCGGCGACATCGCCTGGTCGGAGATCCCCGACTACAACGGCAACAGCCTGATGGTGCGCGTGCGGTACGGGCTCGCAACGGGAGGATTCTCGGCGGCGCCGCAGACCCTCTACGAGCAGGCGATGGCGGTCGGCTACGAGTATCCGGAGGGCGGCATGTTCCTCGGCCGTCCGGGCGAGCGCCTCGACCTCGACATGAACGGGGCCGAAGACCTGCTGATGGACGAGACCTACTCGATTGCGCGCATTTCCGGGACCGTGTACGCCACGGAGCGCTTCGACAGCTCGTTCTATGGCGCCACGACGCTCGACATCAACGGCGACGGCTGCGCCGAGATTGCGTACAAGCACTACACCGGCCGCCTGCGCATCCGCCTCAACGGCTGCGCCATCGGGTCATCGGGCCAGGAGCTCCAGGGACCCGCGTGGACCGGCATCGCGCAGCTGACAGCGCACGACTGGAACGCCGACGGCCGCGACGACATCCTGCTGCAGGGCGCGACGAACTGGCAGGTCACGCTCTCGAATGGCGATTCCTTCGCGGCGATCGCGGACACCGGCTTCCCGCACGGAGGGGCCACGATTGCACTGGCACCCGACGCCAATGGCGACGGTCTGCGTGACCTGCTGGAGCGCAGCGGCAGCCAGCTGCGCCTGCGCCTGCGCAATGGGCCCGCGCCGGACCTGCTGCTCTCGGCGACCGACGGCTTCGGCGTCAGCGCCGCGTTCGCCTACCGGCCGCTGACCGACCCGGCGATCTACGACCCCGGTGCCGATGCAACCTATCCCGACCAGGCCGTCCGCTCGGCTGCCTACGTCGTCGCGGAATTCACCCGCACCGACGGCAGCGGGACCGGAGCGCTCGCCGCGACGCGCTACTCGTACGCTGGGCTGCGCCGGAACCTGCTGGGTCGCGGCAGCCTCGGCTTTGCGAAGCGCACGGCCACGGACACGGCCGGCGGTGTCCGGGTGAGCGTCGAAGAGACGCGTCGGCAGGACTATCCGTTCACCGGCCTGCCGGCGGCGGTCGTGCAGCGGTCGGCTTCGGGCGGGCCGGTCTCGGAGACCTCCTACACCTGGTCTGCACTGTCGCTCGGCAGCGGCGCCGCGCTGCGGCGCTTCCCCTACGCGTCCGCGACCACGATCCGCCGCCGCGAGTCCGGCGGCATCCACGACGGCGCCGAGATCGCGAGCATGACCCGCACGGTGGCCGCGATCGACCCGGCATCCGGACTCGTAACGGACGAGTCGACCGCCATCGTGGAAGCCGCGAGCGGCGCGAATCCGGGCGCGAGCGCGACCTTGCGCACGGCGCACGGGACCGTGCTCAACGACAGCGCAAACTGGTGCCTGGGCCGCCCGCAGGCCACGCAGCTCACCTCCAGCCACTCGCTTGCAGGCGGCAGCGCAGTCACCCGCAGCTTCGGCCAGACCTGGGACGGCCTGAAATGCCGGCCGACGCAGGTTCGGCGCGAACCTGGCAGCAGCCAATGGCAGGTGGCCGTCACGCTCGCCTACGACGGCTTCGGCAACGTCACCAGCCGCAGCGTCACCGGCGCCGGAATGAGCCCGCGCACGACCACCACGCAGTGGGGCCCGCGCGGCCAGCTGCCCGTGGGCGTGACGAACCCGTTGCTGCAGCCTTTCACGCTCTCCTGGGACCTCGGCAGCGGCCTGCCGGCCTCGATCACCGATCCGAACGCGCTGACCGTCGCCTGGACCTATGACGCGTTCGGAAGACTGTTGCAGGAGACGCGGCCGGGCGGCATGACCACGGCCTGGTCCCGCGACCCCTGCACCGGCGCATGCGATGCGCGCAGCCGCTACCGGCTCACGCAGCGCCAGCGCGACAGCGCGGGCGTCACCCAGCACACGACGACGGTGGACATGGACCAGCACGACCGCGGATTCCGGTTCGCCACGGTCGAACCGGGCGGCGGCAGGTCCGTGCAGCTGCTGGACGCCGATGCGCACGGTCGCGTCCGCCGCCAGTACCGGCCGTACTGGGACGGAGGCGCGCCGCCGGGCTATTGGCAATTCACGTATGACGGTCTCGGGCGCACCATCGGCATCGCGCTGCACGCCGCCAGTGGCGCCGTGCAGAAACAGCACACCTTGCGCCACGACGGACTGTCGGTGACCCACACGGACCCGCTCGGCCGCACGACCACGGGCGTGCGCAGCGCCTGGGGCACGCCGGCCCTGGTTACCGATCCGGCAGGCGGAACGACGCGCTTCGAGTACGACGCCTTCGCCAACCTGCTGTCGGTGCGCGATGCGCTCGGCAATGTCGCCGCGGGCGCGACGTACAGCGTCGCCGGAACGCCGCTCGCACAGTTCGAGATGAATTCCGGCACCTGGAACTACACGCACAACGCCCTCGGCGAGCTGGTTTCCCTGCGCGACGCCAAGGCGCAACAGGTCCAGTTCAGCTACGACGCGCTCGGCCGCCTCACCGGCCGCGCAGCAGCCGACGGCACGAGCACGCTGACCTGGGGCAGCAGCGCCTCGAGCCGCAACATCGGCCGAATTGCCGGCCTGGCAGGTCCGGGCTATGCCGAGAACCTGCTCTATGACGCGCTCGGGCGCCTGTCCCGGCACTCGATCACGGCGGATGAGGGCTTTCAGTTCGATTTCGCCTACGACGCCTTCGGCCGCGTCGCCACGCTGAGCTACCCCGCCACCGGCAACGGCAGCCGCCTACGGGTTGCCTTTGCGTACGACGGCGGCCGGCTGGCGCGCCTTCATGATGCGGACGCCGCGGCAACCGATTTCTGGCGCCTGCGTGCGGTCGATGCGGCCGGCAACGTCATCGACGAAACGCTGGGCCCGTCCCTGCGCGTCGTCAGCGGCTTCGACCCGGTCACGGGCGCGATGGATTACCGGCGTTCGACTGCGGGCGCGGCGACGATCCAGGATCTCGCATACACCTGGGACGCCGGGGACAACCTAGTGCAGCGCCGGGACGTCGCGCAGGGGCTGTCCGAGGACGTCCGCTACGACGCGCTGGACCGCCTGGACGACGCGCGCCGCAATGGCGTGCTCAATCTCGACCTCGACTACGACCTCATCGGCAACATTCGCCGGAAGTCCGATGTGTGCTCCGGCACCACTCCCTGCTACACCTATGACGCGACCCGCAGGCACGCGGCGGTCTCCATCGCTGGTCAGCCGTACGCCTACGACGCCAACGGCAACATGACGAGCCGCGCCGGCGCCGCGATCGGCTGGAACAGCGACAATCTGCCGGTCTCGATCGCCGGACCGGGCGGCAACAGCAGCCAGTTCTGGTACGGGCCTGCCGGCAACCGCTGGAAGCAGGTCGCCTCCTATGCCGGTTCAGGCGAGACGACTCTCTACGCCGGCGGACTCATGGAGAAAGTCGTGCGCGGCGGCGTCACGACCTGGCGTCACTACATCCCTGCGCCCGGCGGCATGGCTGCCGTTCACCTGCGCCATGCGGGCACCACGCCGCCTGCAACCCGCTACCTGACTCGCGACCACCTGGGAAGCGTCGACCGGATCGTAAGTGAGTCCGGCGCGATCCTCGTTTCCGGGAGTTTTGCGCCTTTCGGCCGCCGCCGCGGCCCGAACTGGTCCGGCGTGCCGGGCAGCGGCGAGCTCGCGACGATCGGCGGCATCACGCGCCGGGGCTTCACCGGTCACGAGCACCTCGACAACCTCGGCCTGATCCACATGAACGGGCGTGTCTACGACCCGCACATCGGCCGCTTCCTCAGCGCGGATCCCGGCGTGACCGCGCCGTTCAACGGCCAGTCGCTCAATCGCTACTCATATGTCTGGAACAATCCGCTCAGCCTGGTGGATCCGAGCGGGTTCGATCCGGAGGTCCCTTGCGCGCAGTACCAGGGCTCCTGCGTGCAGGTCACGGTCATCGGGGTCACTTGGGCGGATTACATGCGTGCCCTGCTGGGACCCGGCGGCGGCGGCGGCCTGGCCCAGGCGGTATCGGCGGCCGAGCGCGACCCCTGCGGTCAGGACGCGAACGCCATGGTCTGTGGCATGCCGGCGGGCGTCTTCACCTCGCCCGGCGCCATCGTCCTGACGGCAGGAATGCCCGGCGGACCCACGCTCAGGTCGTCATCCGGCCTCGATGCGCTGCAGGGCGTCGCCGCGCGGCTCGGCAACGTGTTGATCAGCTCTTCCCCGGTCACCTGGCTGTTCGGTGCGGATCCCGGCTTCGAATGGTTCGAAGTCCCGGAAAGCGCCGCCGGCAGGGCCGGCGCGACGTTGGGGAACGTCGGGTACTTCCTCGGGGGTGTCGCGAGCGTCGTGCGCAGCGGCGGTACGAGGATTGCGGAGGGTTCGGCGAGCGCATTCGCACGCTCGCTGCAAGGGACAACGAAGTATCCCGGAGTCGATCGTTTCAGGGACATCACCCTGAGGAAAGGCACAATCGTCTTCCGTTCACACCCCGGCGAGGGCGCTTTCTATACTACCGCCAGCGCCTTGCGACGCTCCGGGCACAGCGCCAGATCTCTCTTTCAGGGACTCCAGGCGAAAGCCAGCGATACCAGGGGCTACTGGACACGAGTCGCCGCATACGAAGTAACGGAAGATGTTCCCGCGGCGTTCGGAATCGCCATTGCCAATTCCAAGCATGGCTCTGGCTGGCTGCCACAAGTGGTAGTACCCTCCTACCAAACGAGCCTTCGTTACATACTCGATTTTCCTATCGGTCCATGACATGAGAATCGATGCGACAACCGGCTCGGTCAGTTTCATTACCGGCACCCTGAGACCGGAACTCGTCAAGTCCGATTTCCTTGCCACGGAGCTCGGCCTGCGTGCGCGCAAGGTGCTCGAAAACGAAGGTTGGGTTCAGCTGAATTTCGAGGCTGAACCGGGCGTGGGCGTCACCGCCCTGTTCAAGGACGACAATCTGCATCAGGTCTTCGTAACGTTTCAATTGCCGGGAGATGACGACCTCGCCTGGACTGAACCGCAAGAACTGGAGCGCAAGGCCAGGCATGACGAATGGTTGTTCAAAGAACTCGGTGCGCCGCCGTACAAGTATTCATGGGGCAGCGTCGTTTCGGACCTCGACCTTAAAGATCGTGTGAGCGATATCATCGTCACGTACTCAAACAGTTTGGCTCGCGGTGCGGGCTCTTGAGGAGTGTCACTGCTATCGCACGGATTCCCGTAGATGAAAATCAGTCGCGCAAATGGCACGATTCTGTTTGCCGGCGGGGCGATAACGCACCTCATGAATCAGCCTGAACTGCAGAGATCCGTCACCCATGGCAGGCTGGAGCGATTGTTTGTCAACGGCCCGTTCGAGACCTATCGCTTTTTCCCGGAGCCCGGTGTCGTAGCAACGGCCGACTTCAGGGATGGGCACATGCTGAGTGTTTCGCTGACATTCGAGCTGCCGGACGACGCGCCGGACAACGTGTCGATGGCGCACGAGCTCAAGAGAAAGGAGAAGCACGACGCGTGGCTGCGCGAGCATCTCGGCGAGCCGCCTTATCGCTATAATTGGGGCGTCATCGAGTCGGTCTTTTACCATCAGCACTGCGGGAGCGAGATCACGGTGTCCTACCAGCCAGGCCATGCCGGGACGTAAGGCGGCTGCCGTCTCCCACGACGGCGACATCGTCCGCATCCAGGGCCGCCCGGTGCGCATGGACCACATGGTCCGCGATGCCTTCTGGGCCGGTGACCGCGCGGTCGTGCTGCTGGACCCGAGCGCGTACCTCGACAACCCGACCTACGGCGCGCAACGCCGGCGCAGCCGCGACCCGATCCACAACCTGCGCGCTTACGCGCCCTCCGGCGAGATGCTCTGGCAGGCCGAGCAGCCGGAGTTCGAGGACCACTACTACATGGTCGAGAGCCGCGAGCCGCTGGTGGCCCTCTCCTTCTCGGGCCACCGCTGCGACCTGGACCTTGCGAGCGGGAAGATCCTGAAGAAGACCCGGGTCAAGTGAGCGCGCAGCAAAAACCCGCGGCGCACGAGACCGATCTGGTGGGCCAGTGGCACGCCGGGGCGAAGAAGATCACGGGAGACGCCACCTGCCAGCGCATCGACTGGCTGGTCAGCCGCTACCTCATGCCGCTGGGCGCGGACCCGGCGGGCTGGGACGAGCTCTACCGAGATCCGGAGACCGGCCTGCTCTGGGAGCGCACCTGGCCGCAGCCGGAAATGCACGGCGGCGGGCCGCCGCGCCTGTCGCGCATCGAGCCTGGGGCCGCGCGCGCGAAGTACGGCCGGGTCGTCGAAGGCTGATCAGACGATCCGCGGCAGCACGATTGTCGAGACCGCCGTCACCACCACGATCGCAGCGATGTTGATCCGCCAGCCGGCGCGGATCATGTCCTGCATGACCAGCCGTCCGCTCGCGAACACGATCGCGTTCGGCGGCGTGCCGACCGGCAGCATGAAGCCGCAGGAGGCCGCGATCGCCGCCGGCGCCACGAGCTGCAGCACGGGGTAGTCCGAGGCCGCCGCGATCGCGGCCAGGATCGGCATGAAGGTCGCCGCCGTCGCGACATTCGAGTTCAACTCCGTCCACATCACCAGCAACGTGACCATCGCGAGAACCAGCGCGACCAGCGGCCAGGTGCCGATCTGCGCGAGCCCTGCGCCCATGGTGTCCGACAGGCCGCTGCCCTGGATCGCCTCTGCGAGCGCCAGCCCGCCACCGAACAGCAACAGCACTTCCCACGGCAGCCGCCGCAGGTCGGCGCCCGCGATCAGCGCCCCGCCCTCCCTGGCGCCGGACGGGATCAGGAACAACGAGAGGCCCGCCAGCAGCGCGATGGTCGTATCGTTGAAGTCGGCGAGTCCCGGCAGCCTGCGCAGCAGCGGTCCGGTGATCCAGGCGCCGGCGGTCAGCAGGAACACTGTGCGCACGCGCCGCTCCGCGGCCGACATCGGCCCGAGCGCGCGGCGCGCCTCGAGGATGCGATCGCGCGCGGTTGCCTGCGAGCCGAGCTGGAACGGAAACGTGAGCCTGACGAGTACCAGCCACGCGAGCGGCATCAGCAGGACCACGGTCGGGATCCCGAACAGCAGCCAGCGCGCGAAGCTGATGGTCTCGCCGTAGTTCTGCTGCATGAACCCGACCACCAGCGCGTTGGTCGCCGTGCCGACCACGGTGCCGAGCCCGCCGATGGTGGCGGCGTAGGCGACGCAGAGCACGATCGCGCGTGAGAAGTTCCGCGCATCGCGGTCACCGGCGTCGGCGTCCGGCAGCACGATGGCTGCCACCGACATTGCCACCGGCAGCATCATCAGCGTCGTGGAGGTGTTCTGCGCCCACATGCTGACGAAGCCTGTGGCGCACATCATGCCGAGCACCAGCCCCTGCGGGTGCCCGCCGGCCCAGGAGACAATCGTGTAGGCGATGCGCCGGTGCAGGTTGCAGCGCTCCATGGCGAGCGCCAGCAGGAAGCCGCCGAGGATCAGGTACAGCGTGGTATTGCCGTAGCCGGAGGCGAGGCTGCCGGCGCTGGCCGCACCGAGCGCCGGCAGCACGGCGAGCGGGACCAGTGCCGTCGCCGCGAACGGCAGCGCTTCCGTCGCCCACCACAGGGCCATCAGCGCCATGGTGCCGGCCACGTGCCAGGACGCGGGTGTGAATCCCGCCGGCGGATCGGTGAAAACCGTCGCGAGGAACGCCGCCATGCCGAGCACCAGCCCGACGTTCTGCGCGACCGAGCGGCTGCCCGCTGCCGTCATGCCCCACTCCCTGCCAAGCGGCGTCGAGTCAGTATAGAGTGCACGGCATCGCGAGGGTGCCCGGAAGATGAGTGAAACGATCGTCGTCGTCGGGGGCGGCCATGCCGGCGCGCAGGCGGTGGACAGCCTGCGCCGCGAGAGCCCGACGGCGCGCCTGGTGCTCGTCGCCGCGGAGCCCTCGCTCCCGTACCAGCGCCCGCCGCTGTCGAAGAAGTTCCTCTCCGGCGAGCTGGAAGCCGAACGCCTGCCGATCCGTCCGGCGAGCTTCTACGAATCCATCCACTGCGAGGTGATGCTGGGCAACGCGGTCACCGCCATCGACGCCGGGGCGCAGCGCCTCGAGCTCGCGAGCGGCGGGCCGCTCGCCTGGGACAAGCTGGTGCTCGCCGTCGGCGGCCGCGCGCGGCCCTTGCCCGTCCCGGGCGCGGACCTTGCGGGGCTGCACGTGCTGCGCACCATGGCGGACGTCACCGCGATCCGCGCGCACGTCGCCCCGGGCCGGCGCGCCGCGATCGTGGGCGCCGGCTACATCGGCCTCGAATGCGCGGCCTCGTTCCGCAAGCTCGGGCTCGAGGTCACCGTCATCGAGATGATGGACCGCGTCATGAGCCGCGTGGTCGCCCCCGAGATGAGCCGCTTCTACCAGGCCGAGCACGAGTCCCATGGCGTGCAGATCCTCCTCGGCAAGCGGGTCAGCGCCTTCCACGGCGACGGGCGCGTGCGCGCGGTCGAGTGCGCCGACGGCACGCGGGTGCCGGCGGATTTCGTGATCGTCGGCATCGGGCTGGTGCCGAACACGGAGCTCGCCGAGGCCGCGGGCATCCGCTGCGATGACGGCATCGCGGTGGACGAGCACTGCCGCTGCAGCGCCGCGAACGTGTTCGCGATCGGCGACTGCTGCTCGTTCCCGAGCCTGCGCTACGGCCGGCGCATCCGCCTGGAGTCGGTGGACAACGCCTTCGAGCAGGCCAAGACGGCGGCGGCAAATGCCTGCGGCCGCGTGCTGGTGCACGACAAGACGCCGTGGTTCTGGTCTGACCAGTACGAGCTCAAGCTGCAGATCGTGGGCGTGAGCCAGCATTATGACAGCGTGGTCCTGCGCGGCGACCCGGCATCGCGTTCATTCAGCTGCTGCTATTTGAAGGACGGCGAGCTGATCGCGCTCGACGCCGTCAACCACGGCAAGGATTTCATGGCCGCGCGCAAGCTGATCGCGGAGCGCGTGCGCCCCGACGCGGCGCGCCTCGGCGACGACGCCATCCCCCTCCGCGACACCTGCCCTTAAATGGGGACGCATCCCAATTAAAGTAATTGGGATGCGTCCCCATTTATAATGACGCGTCATGGCGGAAGAAAACGGCAAGCTGGAAAACGTCGAGCGGGAATTCCGCGCCATCCTCGCCAAGGCGACCGGCGGCCTCGCGCCGCACGACTACGGCACGGCTTTCTGGGACTGGTGGCTGAACCTCGCGAAGTCGCCCGGCACGCAGCTCGAACTGCAGCAGAATGCGCTCGCGAAGGCGATGGAGCTCTGGAAGTTCAACCTCGAGGCCATGCAGGGCAAGCCGCTGGCGCCGGCGGAGACCGGCGACCGGCGCTTCGCGAATCCGGCCTGGCAGCAGTACCCCTTCAACGTCTGGGCGCAGGCCTTCCGCAGCGGCATGGAGCTGCTGGAGAAGTCCGCACACGGGGTCCCGGGCGTCGAGCCGCAGAACGTCGAGCGCGTCGAATTCGCCGCGAAGCACGCGGCCGAGGCGCTTTCCCCGACCAACAATCCGCTCACCAACCCCGAAGTGCTCAAGCAGACGGTCGAGGAGCGCGGCCAGAATCTGGCCCGCGGCTACAAGCATTTCCTCGAGGACCTCGAGCGCCTGCAAAACGGCGGCCAGGCGCCGGGTGCCGACGAGTTCCGCGTCGGCGAGAAAGTCGCGGTCACCGAAGGGCAGGTCATCCTGCGCAACGAGCTGATGGAGCTGATCCAGTACTCGCCGACCACGCCCGACGTGCATCCCGAGCCGGTGCTGATCGTGCCGGCCTGGATCATGAAGTACTACATCCTCGACCTCTCGCCGAAGAACTCGCTGGTCGCCTGGCTGGTGGACCAGGGCTTCACGGTGTTCATGATCTCGTGGAAGAACCCGACCGCGGCGGACCGCAATCTCGGCATGGACGATTACGTGCGCAAGGGCGTGTACGCGGCGCTCGATGCCGTCGCCACCATCGTGCCGGACCGCGGCATCCACGCCGTCGGCTACTGCATCGGTGGCACGCTGCTCACGATCGCGGCCTCGGCGCTCTCCGCCTGGGGCGACACCCGCATCCAGGACATCACGCTGTTCGCCGCGCAGACCGACTTCAGCGAGCCGGGCGAGCTCTCGCTCTTCATCAGCCCGGCGCAGATCGAGATGCTGGAAGCGATCATGTACAAGGAGGGCGTGCTCGACTCGAAGCAGATGGGCGCGGCCTTCGCCATGCTGCGCGCGCACGACCTGCTGTGGCAGCCGGCGGTGAAGTCCTACCTCAAGGGCGAGCGCGACCAGCAGATCGACCTCATGGCCTGGAACGCCGACGGCACGCGCATGCCGTGGAAGATGCACACCGAGTACCTGCTCGGCCTGTACCTGCACAACGATCTCGCCGAGGGCCGGTTCAAGGTCGAGGGCGTGGAGGTCAACCTCGCCGACATCGCGGCGCCCATGTTCGTGGTCGGCACCGAGACCGATCACGTCGCGCCCTGGAAGTCCGTGTACAAGGCCGATCGCCTGGCCGGCTCCAGCGAATTCACCTTCCTGCTGACCAGCGGCGGCCACAACGCCGGCATCGTCAGCGGCCCCGCCCATCCGAAGCGCCGCCACCGCGTGCGCACGCGCCGCCAGGGCGAGCCCAACCTCAACGCAGATGAGTGGTTCGAGTCCACCGCGCCGCTGCCCGGCTCCTGGTGGCCGACCTGGGGCGAGTGGCTGAAGACGCATTCCACGCAGGCGCGCGTGCCGCCGCCCGCGATGGGTGCGCCGGAATCAGGCTACGCGCCGATCGCCGATGCGCCGGGCGAGTACGTCAGGCAGCGCTAGCCGCCTTCGACCCGCCACGACCGTCGCGCGCCCGAGATGCGCCTAGGTAGAGATCCTTATTACGCACCGCGGGCCCCATCCACAAACTCCCATCGGGCGCACAACAGCGATGGAGGCACACATGAATTCCGTGCGCATCGGGCGGCTGCTGCTCGCCGCAATCCTCATGCTTCCGCTGCCCGCCTGGACTCACTGCGACTCGCTCGACGGCCCCGTCGTTCGCGACGCACGGGCGGCGCTCGCCGCCGGCGACATCATGCCCGTGCTGAAGTGGGTGCGCGCGGACCGGGAGCAGGAAACCGTCGCGACGTTCCGGCAGGCCATGGCGGTACGGCGGCTGAATGACGACGCGAGGGACCTGGCCGACCGGCATTTCTTCGAGACACTGGTGCGCATTCACCGGGCCGGTGAAGGCGAGCCATTCACAGGCCTGAAGCCGGCCGGCGAAATCGAGCCGGGCATCGCCGCGGCGGACGCGGCCCTGGCTGCCGGGTCTTCCGACGAGCTGGTGGCGGACCTGGCCGCCGCAATGACCGACGGGATCCGTAGGCGATTCTCGCTCGCGCTCGAGCGCCGCAAGGAGACGGACGAAAGCATCGAGGCCGGACGCGAGTACGTCGAGGCATACGTCGACTACGTCCATTTCGTCGAGAACCTGCACCGCCTCATCACCGAGGGCGCATCGCACGCGCACCACGAACCGACGCCCTGACGCATAGTCGGGGCATCGGCGCACAGTGCGCTGCTTCAACAAGCCGGGCAAGTTCGACCTGGCCACCCGCAAGTTCGAGGAAAAGGTCATCCCGCTCCTCAAGAAGCAGAAGGGCTTTCGTGACGAGGTCTCGTTCTTCGACAAGGAGAAGAACGAGTCCGTGGCGATCAGCTTCTGGGACGCCGAAGCTGACCTGCGCAAGTACGAGAAGGATGCGTATCCCGAGATGGTGAAGCTGCTGAGCGACACCTTCGAAGGTACACCCGAGGTCAGGCGCTTCGAAGTCGCGAACGCCACCTTCTACAAGATTCATGCCAGCTGACAGGCGGTAGCTCCTGAAGCTTTCGAGGGCGGCCTACGGGCCGCCCTTTTTCACGGGCGTCCGCCGTCTGCTACTTGAGCACGGGCGTCCACCGCTTCCCGCGCCGCGAATTCCGGTCTCCCGTCGTCTCTCCCTCGTACGACATCGGCTGCGCCGAAGGCAGGTCCGCGGGCAGCGGATCCAGCGCGTGGATGTTCAGCACCGCGAGTTCCTGCCCGCCCTCCTCCGTGATCGCGCCGAGGTAGCCGCCGCAGCGGCCGCAGAACACGAAGTCCGCCGTCTCGTGACCGAAGCGATAGCGCATGAGCAGCGCCGGATCCTTCACGACGAACCGCACCGACCCCTGCGGATCGGAGGTGTACACGCCGGCATGCTTCAGGCAGAACGTGCACTGGCAGGCGCGCACCGACCAGGCCGGGGGCGGCAGCCCGGTGTGGAACTCGTAGCCGACCGCACCGCAGTGGCAGGAGCCGCGATGGCTCGTCACGTCTTGATGCTCGTGGGCAGCACGACGAAATCCGCGGTGCGCGGCATGGCGTCCATCGCGGCCATCAGATCCGGCGGCGGCACGATGAGCTTCCTGGCCGCGAGGTCGAGCCAGCCGCCCTCGGTGACGATCCGGGCCGCCCGCTTTCCATCCTTCTTCAGCACTTCGTTGACCAGCCGGAACCGGGAGCCGTCCTCGGCCATGCCGCCGAGCGCGAGCGTGACGGTCAGCGGTTCCATCAGCGAGACCTCGCGGAAGTAATCCACCTCGTCGCGCCGGACGACCGGCCCCAGCGCGCGCTTCGCGAAATCGGCCACCGAGAAGCCGCAATGCTGGAAGAAGCTCATGCGCGCGTCCACGCACTTGTACAGGTACGCGTAGTTCGACATGTGGGCATTGGCGTCCATGTCCGCCCAGCCGGCGACGGTCTCGATGGAGAACGGCTTCGCGCTCATGTCATGCAGTAGAAGTTCAGCTTGTTGCCGTCGAGGTCGCGGAAATAGCCGGCGTAAAAGCCGTCGCCGCGCGGGCCGGCGGGGCCTTCGTCCTGGCTGCCGAGCTCCATGGCCTTCTTGTACATCTCGTCCACCTTGGCGGGCGTGCCGACGTCGATCGCGACCATCCCACCGTTGCCGACGGTCGCCGCCTTGCCGTCGTACGGCACGGTAAGCGCCAGGCCGGCCTTGCCCTTGCCGGTGCCCCAGACCTTGAAGGTCTCGAAATCCATGAAGCGCTTCGCGCCGATGCCCGCGAGCAGCGCGTCGTAGTACTGGGTCGCGCGCGCGAGGTCGTTGGTGCCGAGGCAGACGTAGCCGATCATGTCGTTCTCCGTGTGTGTCAGTGGATCGCCTGGAAAAAAGCCCGGAGCTTGCCCGGATCGAGCCGCCCCTCGGTGCGCAGTCCGCTGCAGACGTCGAGCCCGGTCGGGCGCACCTGCTCGATGGCCGCGTGCGCGTTGCCGGGATTCAGGCCGCCCGCGAGCAGGACGGGCACGCTCGCCATCTCGCAGATCCGGCGGCTGTGCGCCCAGTCGTGCACCCGCCCGGTGCCTCCCAGCTCCTTGACCGCAAGGCCGGGATTGCCGGAGTCGAGCAGGAGCGTGTCCACGCGCGGCGCCGTGGCGCGCGCCTCCTCGACCGAATGCGCGCCCTGCACGTGGATCACCTGCACCAGGCGCACGCCGGGCAGCAGCCGGCGCAGGCGGATGAGTTCCGCTTCCGGCACCTGGTCCACGAGCTGAAGCGCCGTCGTGCCGCAGCGACGGTGCTGTTCCGCGATCGCCTCCGCATCGGTGAGCGCGGTCAGCAGGAAGGTCTCGGTCGGCGCCGCGACGCGCGCGGCGATCTCCGCGATCAGCTCCTCCGGGATCGGCCCCGGACCGCTCGGCATGGCCGAGACGAGGCCGATGGCGGAGGCGCCGGCCGACACGGCGAGCCGGGCCTCGTCGTGACTCGCGATGCAGCAGACCTTCACGAACATGCGTGCTACTTCCACTCCGTCGCACGCTGCGCGAAATCCTTCGTTTGCGGCCGCACCACGCAGAACCGCTGGCCGGTCGGCGCCTGCATGACGACCCAGGTGTGCACCTTCGCGACGCGCTTCGCGCCCAGCGCCTCGAGCCGCCTGACCTCGGCCTCGATGTCGTCGGCCTCGATGTCGAGGTGCACCCGGCTCTCGTGGTCCACCGACTGCACTTCGAGGTGAAAGCGTTGCTCGGGCTCGACGAGATGGACGTAATTGTCGCCCTCCGCGCCCGTCGGGACGCGCATGTCCATCCCGAGCGCCTGCGACCAGAAGGTCGCGGCGCCCTTCAGGTCGTCGGTCCGGCAGTCGATGATGAATCCCGCGAGTCGGCTCTTGTGCATGGGGGCTAATTACTCCTGACTGGTTCCAATCGCAATTCCATGTAGACATCCGCCCGCGCATAGTCGGAAGGATGCGGGTCCACGGCATGCCGGAAACCAAGACGCTGGTACAGGCGGATCGCGTTGGCCAGGCCGCTGTTGGTTTCCAGGAACACCGTCCTCGCGCCGGCGTTCCTCGCCCATTCGATGCCCGCGGCGCCCAGCAACTCGCCGATGCCGCGCCGCTGATGCGTGGTCGCGACCGCCATCTTGGCCAGTTCGTAGCGGCCGTCGCCCGCCCGCACCATCGCGACGGTTCCCACCGGCGTTTGCCCTTCGAGCGCAAAGAAGATCATCCCGCCCGCTGCCACGATCGCCGACTCCGGATTCTCCAGCACCTTGCGGTCCGGCCCCTCCAACCGGAACAGCCGCTCGATCCAGTCGAGATTGAGCTGCCGGAACGCCGGCGCAAGCTCGCGGCGAAAGGGCACGATGGCGATCCCGCTCATGCCCGCATGTACCCGCGCCACTCCCGCGCCAGCAGGCCGAGCACCACCGAGTCCTGGATCTCGCCGCCCACGATCCAGCGCTCGCGCAGCAGGCCCTCCTGCCGGAATCCAAGCCGCCCGAGGATGCGCAGGGAATTCTCGTTGCGCGGGTCCACGTCGGCCTCGATCCGCCGCAGCTTGAGCGTGGCGAACGCGAAGCCGATGACCGCCGGCAGCGCCTCGCTCATGTAGCCCATCTTCCAGTAGGCGCTGCCGAGGCCGTAGCCGATCTCGCAACGCCCATTGGCGGCGTCGAGCTTGAAGAGCGTGGTGCTGCCGATCACGCGCGCGTCTTCCTTGCGCTCGATGCCCCACTGGAACAATGTCTTCGCGGCAAAGCCCTCGTGGATGCTCTTGAGGTACCTCTCCGCCTCCGCGCGCTCCCTCATCGGCGGCGTGGCCCAGTAGCGCATCATGATCGGATCCGAGAAGATCGCGAAGATCGCGTCCACGTCCGCTTCCGTGAGCCAGCGCAGCCGCAGGCGCGGCGCGTCGATCGTGGGCAGTTGCCGGCCTTCGATCATGCGATCCTGGCCTCCAGGTCGTATTCCGACGAGCCCGTCACGACGACCTCGGCGAACTCGCCGACCGGCAGCTTCGCGGCGCCGCGTCCGCTGATCCGCACCACGCCGTCGATCTCGGGCGCGTCCGCTTCGCTGCGCGCGACCGCGACGCCGTCCCCGACGGCATCGACCAGCACCCGCATCCGCCGGCCGACCCTGCGCGCGAGCCGCGCGGCGCTGATCTTCTGCTGCAACTGCATGAAGCGGTGCCAGCGCTCCTCCTTCACCGGCTCCGGCACCGGGTCCGGCAGCTCGTTGGCGGCCGCGCCCTCGACCGGCGAGTAGCGGAAGCAGCCGACCCGATCGAGCTGCGCTTCCTCCAGCCACTCCAGCAGCAACCGAAAATCCTCCTCCGTCTCGCCCGGAAATCCGACGATGAAGGTGCTGCGGATCGTGAGTTCCGGCAGTTGCTCCCGCCAGCGGCGGATGCGCGCCAGCGTGTCCTCGGCGTGCGCCGGCCGGCGCATGAGCTTCAGGATGCGCGGACTGCCGTGCTGGAACGGGATGTCGAGGTAGGGCAGCAGCTTACCGTCGGCCATCAGCGGGATGACCTCGTCCACGTGCGGGTAGGGATAGACGTAATGCAGCCGCACCCAGGGCCCGATCTCCCCCAGTTCGCGCGCGAGGTCGAGGAAGCGGCTCCTGATCTCCCGGCTGCCCCAATGCTCGGAGCGATACTTCAGGTCCGCCCCGTAGGCGCTGGTGTCCTGCGAGATCACAAGCAGCTCGCGCACGCCGGCGTTCCTGAGGCGGATCGCCTCGTTCAGCACGCTGCCGATCGGGCGGCTCGCGAGCTCGCCGCGCATCGAGGGGATGATGCAGAAGCGGCAACGGTGGTTGCAGCCCTCGGAGATCTTGAGGTAGGCGTAGTGCCGCGGCGTCAGGCGGATGCCCTGCGGCGGCACCAGGTCCATGAAGGGATCGTGCTTCGGCGGCAGGTGCTCATGGACGGCGCCGACGACTTCCTCGTAGGCATGCGGCCCGGTGACCTTGAGCACCGCCGGATGGCGCTCGGTGATCTTCTCGGGCTTCGCGCCGAGGCAGCCGGTCACGATCACGCACCCGTTCTGCGCCAGCGCCTCGCCGATCGCGTCCAGCGACTCGTGCACGGCGTCGTCGATGAAGCCGCAGGTGTTGACGACCACCAGGTCGGCGTCGTCGTAGCTGGGCGCGACCTCGTAGCCCTCGGCGCGCAGCTGCGTGAGGATGCGCTCGGAATCCACCAGCGCCTTCGGGCAGCCGAGGCTGACGAAACCGACCCTGGGGGATTTGCTGGCCACGGCGCATTTTACCGGCTGCCGCGCTAGAATCCCCGGCATGCGGTTTACGAAGATGCATGGACTCGGCAACGACTTCATCATCTTCGACGCTCCTGCCGTCGGCGCTCCCCCGGCCGACACCTTCCGCCGCCTCGCCGACCGCTATACCGGCATCGGCTTCGACCAGGCGCTCATGCTCGAGCCGCCGCGCAAGCCCGGCACCGCGGTGTACTACCGGATCTTCAATGCCGACGGCCGCGAGGTGGAGCAATGCGGCAATGGCGCGCGCTGCATCGCCCGCATCCTGGGCGAGCGCGGACTGGCGGGATCCGGCGAACTCGTGATGGACAGCCCCGGCGGGCTGGTGCAGGCCCGGATCCAGGATGAGCAGGTGTCGGTCGCCATGGGCGTGCCGGACTTCAGCCCGGCGGCGCTGCCCTTCGAGGCGAGCGGCGAGGCCTACGTCTACCCGCTCTCGGTGGGCGCGAGCGAGGTCGAGATCGGCGCCGTGTCGGTCGGCAACCCGCACGCGGTCATCCGCGTGCCCTCGGTCGCCGACGCCCCGGTCGCGCGCCTCGGCCCCGCCATCGAGAACCACCCGCGCTTCCCGAAGCGCACCAACGTCGGCTTCATGGAGGTCGTGGACCGCGGCCACATCCGCCTGCGGGTGCACGAGCGCGGCACCGGCGAGACTCGTGCCTGCGGCACCGGGGCGTGCGCCGCAGTGGCCGTCGGCCGCCGGCACGGCCTGCTCGACGAGAACGTCCGCGTGGACCTGCCCGGCGGGCGTCTCGACATACAATGGAAAGGGCCCGGCGAGCCGATCTGGATGACGGGTCCTGCCGAACGGGCTTACGAGGGAGAGGTCACGATATGACGACACGTCCGGTTCGCGGCGTCGAGATCGCCGAGGTCGACGAGGCGTCGGTCGCCTCCTACCTGGCGGCCACCCCCGAGTTCTTCGATCGCCATGCGCAGGTGCTGGCGAAGATCCGCCTGCCGGACGCGCGCGGCGGCGGCACCACCGTCTCGCTGCTGGAGCGCCAGGTCGAAGTGCTGCGCGAGCGCAACCGGCAGCTCGAGCACAAGGTCAAGGAGTTCGTGGACGTGGCGCGCGAGAACGACGCGCTCGGCGGGCGGGTTCTGGATCTTGCGCGCCGATTGATCGTCGCGCGCGACGGAGCCTCCGTGATCGCGACGATCGAATCGGCGCTTCGAGAGAATTTCGACGCCGGCCAGTCGGTGCTGGTGCTGACGCCGGTGGCAGCGCCCGCGGGCGTGGCGGAGAGCCGTTTCCTGCGCGTGGTCGCCTCGGAGGCCGCGGAACTCAAGAGCTTCGAAACGCTGTTCAACTCCGGCAAGCCGCGCTGCGGCCAGCTGCGCGATTCCCAGCGCGAGTTCCTGTTCGGCGGCGACGCCGCCGAGGTCGGCTCGGTCGCGCTCGTGCCGCTGGGTGCCAAGGGCAGCCTCGGCCTGCTCGCCTGCGGCTCGCCGGACGCGCACCGCTTCAACCCGACCATGAGCACGGATTTCCTCGCCCACGTCGGCGAGCTCATCGCCGCCGCGCTCTCCAGGGACTGATGCAGGCAGGGACCGTCGCCTGGATCGGCCGCTACCTGGGCCACCTGCGGACCGAGCGCCGTCTCTCGCCCCACACCGAGTCGAACTACCGCCGCGACCTCGAGGCGCTGGTCGCGTACTGCGAGCGCGAGGGCATCCCCGGCTGGAAGAAGCTCGACAACTTTCACATCCGCAGCTTCGCCGCGCGCGAGCACCGCGACGGGCTGGGGCCGCGCAGCGTGCAGCGCCGCCTCTCGGCGCTGCGCGGATTCTTCAACTACCTGATCCGCGAGCGCGTGATCGAGGCGAATCCGGCCGCGGACATCCGCGCGCCCAAGGCGCCGAAACGGCTGCCGAAG
This sequence comes from Steroidobacteraceae bacterium, assembly GCA_035720205.1. GTDB lineage: Bacteria > Pseudomonadota > Gammaproteobacteria > Steroidobacterales > Steroidobacteraceae > SCUD01. The sequence goes on from DASTOQ010000030.1 coordinate 23,260, forward strand.
ACGCTCGACGTGGACCAGGTCGCGAGTCTCCTCGAGCGGCGCGCACCGGATGCGCTCGCGCGGCGCGACCTTGCGATGATGGAGCTGCTCTACTCCTCCGGGCTGCGGCTCGCGGAGCTCGCGGGACTCGACGTCGCCGACCTCGACCTCGCGGACCGCACGGTGCGCGTCACGGGCAAGGGATCGAAGACGCGGATCCTGCCGGTCGGGAAGCAGGCGGCGGCGGCGCTGCGCGCCTGGCTCGCGGACCGGGCGGGATTCGTCAAGGGAGGCGCTTCGGCCCTCTTCGTCGGCCGCGATGGCCGGCGTCTGGGCGCGCGCGCGATCCAGCGGCGCATCGACCGCTGGGCGCAGGCGGCCGGCATCGGCGTGCCGGTGCATCCGCACCTGTTCCGCCATTCCTTTGCCACGCACCTGCTGGAATCGAGCCGGGACCTGCGCGGCGTGCAGGAACTTCTCGGCCACGCCGACATCAGTACCACGCAGGTGTACACGCACCTTGATTTCCAGCACCTGGCCCGCATCTACGACGAATCCCACCCGCGCGCCAGGCGGCGCAAGTAGCTGATCTTCATGAGCAATCCCGGTTTCGATCCCCACGGCACCACGATCCTCAGCGTCCGGCGCGGCAAGAGCGTCGCGATGGGCGGCGACGGCCAGGTCACGCTCGGCAACACCGTCGTCAAGGGCAACGCGAAGAAAGTGCGCCGGCTCTACAACGACCGCGTGCTCGCGGGCTTCGCCGGCGGCACGGCGGACGCCTTCACGCTGTTCGAGCGTTTCGAGGGCAAGCTCGAGAAGTACGGCAACCTGACCCGCGCCGCGATCGAGCTCGCCAAGGACTGGCGCGCGGACCGCGCGCTGCGCCGGCTCGAAGCGCTGCTCTGCGTGGCCGACGCGCAGTCCTCCTTCATCGTCTCCGGCAATGGCGACGTGATCGAGCCCGAGGAATCCATCATGGCGATCGGCTCCGGCGGGCCGTTCGCGCTCGCGGCCGCCCGCGCGCTGGTCGCCAGCACCGACCTGAGCGCGCGCGAAGTGGTCGAGCGCTCGCTCGCGATCGCCGCCGACATCTGCATCTACACCAATCGCCATGTCGTCATAGACGAAATTGCCGGGGGCTGACGTGGAGACCATGACCCCCCGCGAGATCGTCCAGGAGCTGGACAAGCACATCGTCGGCCAGGCCGCCGCCAAGCGCTCGGTCGCGATCGCCCTGCGCAACCGCTGGCGCCGCATGCAGGTGGCCGAGCCGCTGCGGCAGGAGATCACCCCCAAGAATATCCTCATGATCGGCCCGACCGGCGTCGGCAAGACCGAGATCGCCCGCCGCCTCGCCAGGCTCGCGCGCGCGCCCTTCATCAAGGTCGAGGCCACCAAGTTCACCGAGGTCGGCTACGTCGGCCGCGAGGTGGATTCCATCGTCAAGGAGCTGGTGGACGTCGCCGTCAAGCAGACGCGCGAGGAAGAGACCGCCCGGGTGCGCCCGCGCGCGACGGATGCCGCCGAGGAGCGCGTGCTCGATGCGCTGCTGCCGCGTCCGCGCGGGCCGGGAGTCCCGCCCGACGATCACGGCGACGATACGCGCCAGAAATTCCGCAAGATGCTGCGCGAGGGCAGGCTGGACGACCGCGAGATCGACATCGAGATGCGCGCCATCCCGGTCGGCCTCGAGATCATGGGCCCGCCCGGCATGGAGGAGATGACCCAGCAGCTGCAGCAGGTGTTCCAGGGCCTCGGCGGCGGCCGCACCCGCACGAAGAAGATGCGCATCCGCGAGGCCTTGAAAGCGCTCACGGACGAAGAAGCGTCGAAGATGGTCAACGAGGAGGAGCTGCGCACGCGCGCGCTCGCGAACGCCGAGCAGAACGGCATCGTCTTCATCGACGAGATCGACAAGATCTGCCGCCGCGGCGACGCGGTGCTGGGCGCCGACGTCTCGCGCGAGGGCGTGCAACGCGACCTGCTGCCGCTGGTCGAGGGCTGTACCGTCAGCACCAAGTACGGCATGGTCAAGACCGACCACGTGCTGTTCATCGCCTCGGGCGCGTTCCACGCGGCCAAGCCCTCGGACCTGATCCCGGAGCTGCAGGGCCGGCTGCCGATCCGCGTCGAGCTCGACGCGCTCTCGGTCGGCGACTTCGAGCGCATCCTGTCCGAGCCCGATGCCTCGCTCTGCACGCAGTACGCCGCGCTGCTCGAAACCGAGGGTGTGAAGCTGCAGTTCACCAGGGACGGGGTCCGCCGCATCGCCGAGATCGCCTGGTCGGTCAACGAGCGCACCGAGAACATCGGCGCGCGCCGGCTGCACACGGTAATGGAACGGCTGCTGGAGCAGGCCTCCTTCGAGGCGGCGGACCGGAGCGGCACCGCGGTCGCCGTGGATGCCGCCTTCGTGGACGGCCACCTCGCCGCCCTCGCCAAGGACGAGGACCTCTCGCGCTACATCCTGTAGTAACGTCCACCCATGGACGCGCCTTCCGAGATCAAGGTCCGCGGCAAGAGCCGGGTCGTCGAGGTCGCCTGGCCCGACGGCGCGCGCTACGAGCTGCCGTTCGAGTACCTGCGCGTGCACTCCCCCTCCGCCGAGATCCGCGGCCACGGCGGCGGCGAAGGCAAGCTCGAGCTGATGAAGGAAAACGTGAAGGTCGTGAAGGTCGAGCCCATCGGCATGTACGCGGTGCGCCTGCATTTCGACGACGGGCACGACACCGGGCTCTACAGCTGGGACTACCTGCGGGAACTCGGCGCGGAGTACGACCGCAAATGGGCGCGCTACCTCGAGCGCTGCGAAAAGCTGGGCTACGAGCGCAAGCCGCCGGCCTGATGGCCGCCAGGGCAGCCGGCCGCGACCCTCAGAACAGCCGCCCTCCCTCGAACACGATCAGCCAGCCGTGGATGAACATCGGGATGCCCCCGATGAGGGCCACGGCCGCGACCGTTGCCGGGCTCATGGCATGCTCGCGCGCGACCGTGACGATCAGCAGCCCACTTGCCGGCAAATACAGCAGCAGGGCCGTCACGACCCCTGGCGCGTAGTCCCGGTCCACGACCGTCGCCACGATGTGGAAGATGCCGTTCGCCAGCATCAGGAAACCGGTCCAGGCGACGGCGGCCAGGGCGGCGCCGCGCCCGCCGGCGACCGCCGCGATGCCGGCGACGAACAGCGTGATCACGAGTCCGGCGCCGGTCACCGACCAGAACAGTCCCGCGCTGATGTCCGGCTCGACGTGGGCGTTGAACCAGTCCACGAACCGCGGGGCTTCCTCCGCCACGTGCAGCATGTAGACCATGGGCAGCGCGATCGCGAGGCGGCGCAGCGTGATCCGCGGGCGGGCCATGTCACAGTGTAGAATCAACCCATCGTCTTGCCAGACAAGCAAATGAATTCAGGCACTTCCGGGCGCGACACCCCAGGCACCGTGGACTTCGGCTACGAGCAGGTGCCCGTGGCCGAGAAGGCGGCGCGGGTGCGCGGCGTGTTCGATTCGGTCGCCGGCAAGTACGACCTGATGAACGACCTCATGTCCGGCGGCCTGCACCGGCTGTGGAAGCGCTTCGCGCTGTCGCAGACCGGGCTGCGGCCCGGCATGCGCGCGCTCGATGTCGCCGCCGGGACCTGCGACCTCGGCGCCGGGCTGGCGCGGCAGGTCGGGCGCGAAGGCCTGGTCGTCGTTTCCGACATCAACCGCGAGATGCTCGCCCGCGGGCGCGACCGCCTGCTGGACCGGGGCATCGCGGGTAATCTGCGCTTCGTGATCGCGGATGCCGAGCAGCTGCCGTTCCCGGATGCGAGCTTCGATGCCGTGACGATCGCGTTCGGGCTGCGCAACGTCACCGACAAGCCGGTTGCGCTCGCCTCGATGCGGCGCGTGCTGCGGCCCGGCGGGCGGCTGCTGGTGCTCGAGTTCTCGAAGCCGCGCGGCGAGGCGCTGCGCTCGGCCTACGACGCCTGGTCCTTCAAGGTGCTGCCGGTACTCGGGCGCATGGTCGCGGACGACGAGGCGAGCTACCGCTACCTCGCCGAGTCCATCCGCATGCACCCCGACCAGGAGACGCTGGCCGCGATGATGAGGGACGCCGGGCTCGAGGACGTGCGGTTCCACAACCTCGCGGGCGGCATCGTCGCGCTGCACGCCGGCTGCGTGTACTGAGCCTCCGTGACGCCGGAGCTGCTGAAGCCGCTGGAGTCGCTGCTGAACCGCAACATCGCGGGATCCTCGCGCGCGCGCGGGCTGCTGGCGCGGATTGCCGGCCGCTCGCTGGAGCTGCGGCTCGCGCCCACGCCGCTGAAGCTGCGCTTCGTTGCCGGCGCGGATCGCGTGTCACTGTCCATGGACGGGGATGCGCCCGCCGACGCGACCATCGAGGGTTCGCCTTTCACCTTCGCGCGCCTCGCCATGGGCAACCCGATGCAGACCCTCCGCGCCGGCGGCGCGCAGGTCACCGGCGACGGCGAGATCGCGCAGGGCTTCCAGCAGCTCTTCGAGGCGGCGCAGCCGGACTTCGAGGAGGAGCTCTCGCGCCTGACCGGCGACGTGGCGGCCCGCCATCTCGCCAATCTCGCCCGCGATGCGGTGGATTTCGGCCGGCGCGCGCGCGAGACCTTCCTGCTGAACGTCGCGGAGTACCTGACGGAAGAGAGCCGCGACGTCCCGCTGCGCGCCGAGGTCGAGGAGTTCGTTGCGGGCGTGGACGCGCTGCGCGAGGCGACGGACCGGCTGGAAGCCCGCCTTGCGGGCCTGGAACGGAGCCGCCAGTGATTTCGCTCTCGGTCGCCGGCCGTCTGCTGACGATCCATCGCGTGCTGGTGCGCTACGGCCTCGACGACTTCGTGCGCGCGACCCACCTCTACCGGCCGCTGCGTTTCGTGTTCTGGCTCTCGCCCTGGACCTGGTTCTCGCGCCGCCGCGGCACGCGCGGCGAGCGGCTGCGCCGCGCGCTGGAGGAGCTCGGGCCGATCTTCGTGAAGTTCGGCCAGTTGGTCTCGACGCGCCGCGACCTGCTGCCGCCCGATCTCGCCGACGAACTCGCCAAGCTGCAGGACCGCGTGCCGCCGTTCCCGGGCGCGACGGCCAAGGCGCGCATCGAGCAGGCGCTCGGGTGGCCGGTCACGGAGCTGTTCGGCGAATTCGAGGAAGAGCCGCTGGCCGCGGCCTCGATCGCGCAGGTGCACGCGGCGAGGCTGCGCGACGGCCGCGAGGTGGTGGTCAAGGTCCTGCGCCCCGGCATGCGCGCGATCATCGGACGCGACCTCGAGGTGCTGCACACGCTCGCGGGGCTCGCCGAGGACTACTGGCCCGGCTCGCGGCGCCTGCATCCGCGCGAGGTGGTGGTCGAGTACGAAAAGACGATCCTGAACGAGCTCGATCTCATGCGCGAGGCCGGCAATGCCTCGCAGCTCAAGCGCAATTTCGCGGGCAACCCGATGCTGCACGTGCCGGAGGTCCACTGGGACTTGTGCCGGCAGGAAGTGATGGTGATGGAGCGCATCCGCGGCGTGCCGATTTCGGAAGTCGCGCGGCTCAAGGAGCTCGGCACCGACATCCCGAAGCTGGCCGAGAACGGCGTGACCATCTTCTTCACCCAGGTGTTCTCGCACAATTTCTTCCACGCCGACATGCATCCCGGCAACATCTTCGTGGACGTCTCGGATCCCGCGAACCCGCGCTATGCGGCGGTGGACTTCGGCATCGTCGGCACGCTCGACCCGCGCGACCAGCTCTACATCGCCGGCAACTTCCTCGCCTTCTTCGAGCACGACTACCGCAAGGTGGCGGTCCTTCACCTCGAGAGCGGCTGGGTTCCCGCCGGTACGCGCGTGGACGAACTGGAGTCGGCCGTGCGCACCGTCTGCGAGCCGGTGTTCAACAAGCCGCTGAAGGACATTTCCTTCGGCGTGGTGCTGCTGCACCTGTTCGAGGTCGCGCGACGCTACGACATGCAGGTGCAGCCGCAGCTCATCCTGTTGCAGAAGACGCTGCTGAACATCGAGGGCCTCGGCCGCCAGCTCTATCCGGAACTCGACCTGTGGAAGACGGCGCTGCCGATCCTGCGCGCCTGGATGCGCGAGCGTTCGGGGCCGCGGTCGCTGTTCCGCAGCTTGCGCAGCCACTGGCCGGACATCGCCGAGGCGATCAAGGTCATGCCGGTGATCGCGCGCCGCACGATCCGGCGCGCCTACGACGAGGAACTGTCGGTCAGGACCGAGTCCGAGACGCTCGACAGGCTGCGCGTCGAGCTGCGCCGCGACCGGCGCCGCAGCGACGCCATCATCGCCGCCGCAGCCATGTTCGTCGGCGGCATCGTCTGGACGTCGTCGGCCACCCAGCCGGTCTGGCTCGGCTGGCTCCTCATCGTCGGCGGCGCGCTCTGGCTCCTCAACCGCCTCCGCAAATCGTAAATGGGGACGCATCCCATTTAACTGCACGTCGAGGACGCATTCCAACAGCAGAATTAAATGGGATGCGTCCCCATTTACCCGATTACGATTTACGCGGTTCGATCCAGGTGGCGGTGGCGAGGCCGCAGGCTTCGCCGGCTTCGTCGTACACGGCGGTGCCGGTCCAGTGCTTGCGTCCGTCGCGGCCCAGCTCCCAGCCGACGATCACGCAGGGCTCGCCGATCCGCACGCGCCGGTGGATCCGCGCCGCATAGAGGCCGAGCAGCGCGCCGCTGACCCCGCCGCCGCAGGCAAAAAACCCCGGGCAGTCCAGCGCCGCCCACATGAATTCCGGCAGCACCTTGCCGTCGGCCCCGCCCAGCGACGGATCCGGCAGCCAGGCGGCGGCCACCAGGTCACGCCCGCCGATCGGCGAGGCGAAAATCCGCATCCCGTCGCCGCGTGCCCGCTCGGGGCCGCAGACGAAGCAGCTCGGATACGCGTGCTCGCGGAACCCCGCAAAATTCTTCACCGCAGCCAGCGCCTCGGCATACGCCGGCGGCCGCGGCGCCTCGAGCTCGAAGGTCTTCGGCGTCGCGCTCGCGACCGCCTCATCGCCGTCCATCAGCAGCAGCCGCGAACCCTCGGGATCCTCGCGGATCTCGAGCGGCTTCTCGAGCGGCGGCGGCCTGATCAGGCGGATTTCCACGGGCTGCGCGGCCGCCGCGGCCAGCATGCCCGCGGTATAACCGCCGTTCCCGGACTGCGGAGGCCCGCAGAAGCGCCGCCCGATCATGAGAAAACGATTCGCGGTCATCCTGCGGCGCATCGTAGCCGATCGGGGTGGCAGGGCGCGCCCGCAGCCGCTACATTGACCGTCCCCCGCAAGCCCCGAGTTCCCGGAGCCGCCATGAGAGCCGCCGTCCTCGCCCTCACCTGCCTGCTGCTCGCCCCCGTCGCCCAGGCTGACGACGCCAGCTCCATGCGCGAGTTCCTCGCCGCCCGCGCCGCGCGCGATGCCGAGGTCGCCCGCTCGATCTGGGAATGGGCCGAGGTCGGCTACCAGGAGACGAAGAGCTCGGCGCTGCTGCAGGGCGAATTGAAGAAGGCGGGATTCAAGGTCGAAGCCGGCGTCGCCGGCATTCCGACTGCTTTCGTCGCCAGCGCCGGCGGCGGCAAGCCCGTCATCGGCATCCTCGCCGAGTTCGACGCGCTGCCCGGCATCAACCAGGACGCCGTGCCCGAGCGCAGCCCGATCGTCGGCAAGCGCGCGGGCCACGCCTGCGGCCACCACCTCTTCGGCACCGCCTCGGCCTCGGCCGGCATGGCGATCGCGAACTGGCTGAAATCCTCGGGCACCAAGGGCACGATCCGCGTGTATGGTACGCCGGCCGAGGAAGGCGGCGCCGCCAAGGTGTACATGGTGCGCGCCGGCCTGTTCGACGACGTCGACGTCGTCATGCACTGGCACGCCGCTGACGTCAATGCCGCGGGACTCGACCGCGCGATCGCCAACAAGACCGCGAAGTTCCGCTTCCACGGCCTGTCCGCCCACGCTTCCGGCGCGCCGCACCGCGGCCGCTCCGCGCTCGACGGCATCGAGGCCATGAACCACATGGTCAACCTGATGCGCGAGCACGTCCCCGACGACGCGCGCCTGCATTACATCATCACCAGCGGCGGCTCCGCGCCCAACGTCGTGCCCGACTTCGCCGAGTCTTATTACTACGTGCGCCACCCGGATCCGCGCATGGTCGAGCAGATCTTCGACCGCGTGGTGAAGACCGCCGAAGGCGCCGCGCTCGGCACCGGTACGCGCGTCGAGCATGAAGTCATCGGCGGCGTCTACAGCCTGCTGCCGAACGAGGCGCTGCAGCGCGCGATGCACGCGAAGCTGAAAGAGGTCGGCGGCATCACGTACACGCCCGAGGAGCGCGCCTTCGCCGAGAAGATCTACGCCACATTCGCCGATCCCTCCCTGCCGCTCGGCTCTGAGGGGCAGGTGCAGTTCTTCGAGTTCCAGCGCCCTGGCGTCGGCTCGACCGACGTTTCGGACGTGAGCTGGACCGTGCCGACGGTCGGGCTGCGCACCGCCACCTGGGTCCCGGGCACGCCCGCGCACAGCTGGCAGGCGACCGCGGCCGGCGGCATGAGCATCGGCTACAAGGGCATGAACGTCGCCTCGCAGACGCTCGCCCTCATGGGTCGCGAATTGTTCACCAATCCCGAGCTGATCTCGCACGCGAAGGCCGAGTTCGAGAGCCGCCGCGGCCCGGATTTCGTGTACAAGCCCATGCTCGGCGACCGCGACCCGCCGCTCGACTACCGGCGCGGCGTGCCGGGCGGCGGCGAGGACTGAACGAACCGCCCGGCGCGGCCGCCGGGCGTCTCATCGTAAGCGGTGCACCGCCCGGCTCCGGCAGGCATACATTCGCGCCCAGGCGTCCCACGATCCGGGAGATCGACATGCGCAGCATCACATTCGCCCTAGCCGCCCTCCTCGTCGCCCTGCCGCTGCAGGCCGCCGACATTCCCGCGCACATCACGGCCGCCATTGCCGCGCCCGAGCGCAGCGACAAGGACCGCGAGCGCGACGCGCGCGAAAGACCCGCCGAACTCATGGCCTTTGCCGGCGTTCAGCCGGGCATGAAGGTCGCGGACGTGTTTGGCGGCGGTGGTTACTGGTCGGAGCTGCTCGTGCGCGCGGTCGGGCCGCAGGGCTCGGTCACGCTCGTGAACAACTCGCCGTACTGGAACTTCGCCAAGGACGACCAGAAAGTGCGCTTCGCCGACGGCCGGCTCTCCGCGATCACGCGCCGCGTGGTCGAGACCTGCGACCTGAAGCTCGGCAAGAACCAGTACGACCTCATCGTCATGTTCATGGCCTATCACGACATCTACTGGGACAACGAGGCCGGCGGATGGCCCGCGATCGACACGGACCGCTTCGTCAGGCAGCTGTACGCAGCGCTGAAGACCGGCGGGCTGCTGCTGATCGTCGACAACGCCGCCGCGGCCGGCGCAGGCAGCTCTTCCGTGAACCAGCTGCATCGCATCGAGGAGGCGTTCGCCCGCCACGACTTCGAAGCGCACGGCTTCGAGCTCGAGACGACCTGGGACGGTTACCGCAACCCGGACGACGACTACACGAAGCTGGTGTTCGACCCGACGGTGCGGGGCAGGACGGATCGGTTCGTGCACAAGTACGAGAAGGAGTAGCGTCTCCTCCGGACCATCATGCCGGTGCTGGCAGTGCCGCGGACCTTGACTGTGCTCGAGGGGGGGCGTATACATCGATCGTC
>DASTOQ010000031.1:0-19268 GCA_035720205.1 Steroidobacteraceae bacterium
GCCGTGCGCCTTGACGATGGCTTCCTTGGCGGCGAAATGCATGGCCAGGAAGCGCGTCGGGCGGAGGCTCGACGCGAACAACGCGAGCTCCTCCGGCATCAGCAGGCGCTCGACGAAATGGCGGCCGAAGCGCTCGTGGGCGGCGGCGATGCGATCGATGCGCACCACGTCCGTGCCGATGCCGAAGATCATGCGCCGCGGGCTTCGTGCATCAGGCGCTTCATCTCCGCAACCGCGGCGCCCAGGCCCGCGGTGACCGCGCGCGCGACGATGGCGTGGCCGATGTTGAGTTCGGCGAGCTCGGGCAGCGCGGCGACCGGCTGCACGTTGTGGTAATCGAGACCGTGGCCGGCATGCACGACCAGGCCCGCCGCCGCCGCACGACGGGCCGCAGCGGCGAGCCTCGCAAGCTCGCGCCCGCGTGCCGGGCCCCCGGCCTCCGCGTACGCGCCCGTGTGCAGTTCGACCGCCGCGGCGCCCGCGCCGGCTGCGGCCTCGACCTGCTCCGGGTCGGGGTCGATGAAGAGCGAGACACGGATGCCCGCGCGACCGAGTCGCGCGCAGGCCTCGCGGATGGCGGCCCGCTGTCCGGCCACGTCAAGGCCGCCCTCGGTCGTGAGTTCCGTGCGCTTCTCCGGCACCAGGCAGGCATCCTGCGGCAGCACGCGCGCGGCGATCCCGAGCATCTCCTCGGTGGCCGCAATTTCGAGGTTCATGCGGGTCTGGAGCGCGGCGCGCATCGCGGCGACGTCGCGGTCCTGGATGTGGCGGCGGTCCTCGCGCAGGTGCAGGGTGATGCTGTCGGCGCCCGACTGCTCCGCGACCAGCGCCGCCAGCAGCGGATCCGGCGAGCGGCCGCCGCGCGCCTGGCGCAGCGTCGCCACGTGGTCGATGTTGACGCCCAGCAGGATGGACTTCGCGCTCATTCCCCGTGCTCCCGCCGGCGCAGCGCCAGCATGACCTCGCGGCTCGCGAGTCCGCGCCCCTCCAGGCAGTGGGCGATCGCGGCGCCGTAGATGCGCCGCGCGGCGGCCAGCGCCTGCGGCTCGCCGAAGTCGCCGCGCGCGACCGCCAGCAACTCACGCCCGCGGAATGCCCCGGCGCCTGCGTCGCGGACCGCCAGCAGCCCGCGCCCCGGCTCGAAATGATAGTACCGTTCCGGGTGGAGCGTTTCCCCGCCCGCGGCGACGGCGCCGAGCTCGAGGCCGTAGCCGAGTTCCTCGAGCAGCACGCGCTCGAACGTGCGCAGCGGCTGATGCCCGGCGGACGCGGCAATCCCGGCGAGCGCGAGCCCGTAGGCGTCGAACAGGCGCTCGTGCCGGTCCTCGCGCGGCAGCAGCTTCAACAGCAGTTCATTCAGGTAGAAACCGGACAGCAACCGGCCGGGCGGCAGCGCGGGAGCCTTGCCTGCGGCTTCCGCCGCGGTCAGCGTGCCCCCGTCCGCGGGGCCGCTCCACGAGACCGACAACGGCTGGAATGGCCGCAGCAAGCCGCGCCAGGGCGACTTCGGCCGCCGCGCACCGTGGGCGAACAGCGTGACGCGCCCGAAGTCGCGGGTCATCAGGTCCAGGATCCGGCTGCTATCGCTCCAGGGCCGGTGATGGAGCAGCCACGCCGCCGCGAGCTGCACGCGCCGGGGCGCGCTCATGGGACCCCGTGGCCCAGCCGGCGCAGCATCTTCTCGTCGTCGCTCCAGCCCTTGCGCACGCGCACCCAGGTCGACAGGTGCACGCGTCGGCCGAGCCGCTCGTTCAGCGCGAGGCGCGCGGCGCGGCCAATCGCCTTCAGCCGCTCCCCACGCGTGCCGATGACGATCCTGCGCTGCCCCTCGCGCTCGACCCAGATGACGGCGTCGATCTCCGTGCGCCCGCCTGCGGTCTCCTCGAAGCGCTCGATCTCGACCGCGATTCCGTAGGGCAGCTCGTCCGACAGCGCGACCATGAGCTGCTCGCGCACGATCTCCGCCGCCAGGAAGCGCTCGTTGCGGTCCGTCACCAGTTCTTCCGGCCAGGCGGCCGGGGCCTCGGGCAGCAGCGCCACCACCGCCGCGACCAGCCGCTCCAGGTTCTCGCCCCGCTCGGCCGACACCGGCACGATCGCCGCGAAATCGTGGCGGTGCGAAAGCTCCTCGAGCAGCGGCAGCAGCCGCTCGCGCGGCCGCAGGCGATCGATCTTGTTCACCGCGAGCACGACCGGGAGGCGCGCCTCGACCAGGCGGTCGAGCGCCTTGCCGTCGTCCACGGTCCAGCGCGGCGCCGCCATGACGAGGATCGCCGCGTCCGCAGCGGACACTGCCGCCGCCGCCTCGCGCCCCATGGCGTGCGCGAGGCGGCTGCCCGCGGCGGGGCCGGCGCCTGGCGTGTCCTGCAGCGCCAGCTGGAAGCCCGGCCGCGTCAGCACGCCCAGGATGCGGTGCCTCGTGGTCTGGGCCTTGGGCGTCACGATGCTGATCTTCTGGCCGACCAGCGCGTTGAAGAGCGTGGACTTGCCGACGTTGGGACGACCCGCGAGCACCGCCGTGCCGCAGCGGAATGATGCGGCGCTCACCGGCCGGTCCGCAGCGAGGGATCCTCGAGCACGCGCTGCGCCGCCTCCTGCTCGGCGCGCCGGCGGCTGCTGCCTTCCGCCTCGGCGCGGACCCCGAGCTCGCCGACGTCGCAGCAGACCCGGAAGCGCTGTTCGTGCGGTTCGCCGCTCACCTCGAGCACCGTATACGCCGGCAGCGGCAGGCCGCGCCCCTGCAGCCATTCCTGCAGCCGCGTCTTCGGGTCCTTCAACAGGCCGGCCGCCGGCAACGCTGCCATCGGCTCGTCGAAGACCCGCGAGGCAGCCTGCCGAACGGCCTCCATGCCGCGATCGACGTAGATGGCGCCGAACAGCGCCTCGAGCGCGTCGGCCAGGATCGTGGCGCGGCGCTGGCCTCCGGACTTCAGCTCGCCCTCGCCCAGGCGCAGCTGCTCCCCGAGGCCGAGCGTGGCCGCCGCGGCGGCCAGCGATTCGCCGCTGACGAGCGTCGCGCGGTAGCGCGACAGTTCGCCTTCGCTGGCCTCGGGAAACCGGTTGAACAGCAGCTCGGCCACCACGAACGACAGCACGGCGTCGCCCAGGTACTCGAGGCGCTCGTTGTTGTCGGGGCCGGCGCTGCGGTGGGTCAGTGCGCGCGTGAGGAGCGCCGGATCGGCCAGGGTGCAGCCGAGGCGCTCCTGCAGCCAGCGACCGGCGGGATCCACGCGGGACCGGCCGCGCTCAGCGCGCGGCGACTTCGACGGTCTTGTCGAACCCGACCAGGAACGACACGTTGCCCACCAGCGGCACCGTGTCCTCGTAAGCGGCGCGCACGAAGAACGTGCCGCCCTCCCTGCGGATCTCGATGTCGTTGGACGTGATCACGTCGACCATTTCGATGTCGAAATGCCGCTCGACCGCCTTGCGCAGCATGAAATCGGTGGTGCCGGGGTTGCTGTCGTACTCGTCGCGGACCTTCTCGAGGGTGGCGGCGACTTTCATGTACTCGAGGTACTTCGGCACCAGCCGGATGCCCGAATAGACCCACGCACCGACCACGACCACCAGCACGATGATCCCGAGGAAGGTCATGCCACGCTGCCTGTGCTGCATACGAACGTTCTCCTACCGGATCCCGGTACCCATGCGATTCCAGAGCAGGAACGCGCCCGGCCCCGGGTTGAACGACAGCCAGATCGCCTCCGCCTTGCCGATGACGTGGTCCATGGGGACGAAGCCCACGTCCGGGAAGCGGCTGTCGCGGCTGTTGTTGCGGTTGTCGCCCATCATGAAGAAGTGCCCCGCCGGCACCCGCCATTCCCCCTCCATGCTGGGCCGGGTCGGGTCCAGCATCAGGCCGTGGCGCGCGCCATCGAGCTGCTCCTCGCCCACCTGGCTGAACGGATACTGCTCGTTCTTGGGGCCCGAATACAACTCGCCCGGCACGATCTGCGACGCAATCCCGTTGATCCACACCTGCGAGCCGGCGACGCGCACGGTATCGCCCGGCATCCCGACCAGGCGCTTGATGAAGACGACCGAGGGATCCGACGGCTTGCGGAACACGACCACGTCGCCGCGCGCCGGCTCCCCGATTTCCACGACCCGCGAGTTCAGCACCGGCAGCCGCAGCCCGTAGCGCCACTTGTTGACGAAGATGAAGTCGCCCTGGATCAGCGTCGGCATCATCGAGTCCGACGGGATCCGGAAAGGCTCGTACAGGAACGAGCGCAGCGCCAGCACGATGACGATCACCGGGAAGAAGGAGCGCGAATAGTCGACCAGCAGCGGCTCCTTCGCCACGCCCCGCGCCCGGCGCCGCGGCGCGAACAGCGACCGGTCGAGGCCCCACACGGCGCCCGTGAGGGCGGCCAGCGCGACCAGCACGAATGCGAAATCGAATACCATCAGCGACTCCTGCCGGTCATTTCCTGCCGACCTTCAGCACCGCGAGGAAGGCCTCCTGCGGGATCTCGACCGTGCCCAGCTGCTTCATGCGCTTCTTGCCCTCCTTCTGCTTCTCGAGCAGCTTGCGCTTGCGCGTCACGTCGCCGCCGTAGCACTTGGCGAGCACGTTCTTGCGCAGCGCCTTGACCGTCGCTCGGGCGATCACCTGGCCGCCGATGGCCGCCTGGATCGCGACCTCGAACATCTGCCGCGGGATCAGTTCCTGCATCTTGTCCACCAGCTCGCGGCCGCGCTGGTAGGCGCTGTCACGGTGCACGATCATGGACAGGGCGTCCACCCGGTCACCGTTGATCAGCACGTCGAGCCGCGCGAGCGGCGCCGCCTGGAAGTGGCTGAACTCGTAGTCGAAGGAGGCGTACCCGCGGCTCACCGACTTGAGCCGGTCGAAGAAGTCGAGCACGACCTCGGCGAGCGGCAGCTCGTACTGCAGCGACATCTGCGTGCCGAGCTGCTGCATCTTCTTCTGCACGCCGCGCTTCTCCTGGCACAGCTTCAGCACGCCGCCGACATGCTCCGGCGGCACCAGGATGCTGGCGACGATGATGGGCTCGCGCAGTTCCTGGTACTGGGGCGGCAGCCGCGCCGGGTTGTCGACCAGCGACACGCCGCCGTCGGCGGCCACCACCTCGTAGATGACGGTCGGCGCGCTGGTGACGAGGTCGAGGCCGTACTCGCGCTCGAGCCGTTCCTGCACGATGTCCATGTGCAGCAGGCCGAGGAATCCGCAGCGGAAGCCGAAGCCGAGCGCAGCGGACACTTCCGGCTCGTAGTGCAGCGCCGAGTCGTTGAGCTTGAGCTTCTCGAGCGCGTCGCGGAAGGACTCGTACTGGTCCGTCTGCACCGGGAACAGGCCGGCGAAGACGCGCGGCTGCACCGTCTTGAAGCCCGGCAGCGGCGTCGCCGCGGGCCGCGCCTCGTGCGTGATCGTGTCGCCCACCGGTGCGCCGTGGATTTCCTTGATGCCCGCCACCATCCAGCCGACCTCGCCGGTTCCGAGGGCATCCGTCGTCACGCGCTTCGGCGTGAAGCGCCCGACCTGGTCCACCTGCCAGCTGCGCCCCGTCGACCAGATCCGGATGCGGTCGTTGCGCCGCAGCGTGCCATTGACGACCCGGACCAGCGACACCACGCCGACGTAGTTGTCGAACCAGGAATCCACGATCAGCGCCTGCAGCGGGAACCGCGGGTCGCCGGCGGGCGGCGGGATGCGCCGGATGATGGCCTCGAGCAGCTCGGGCACGCCTGCGCCGGTCTTGGCGCTGACGCGCAGCGCGTCCCGGGCCTCGATGCCGATGACGTTCTCGATTTCCGCGATCACGCGCTCCGGGTCCGCCGACGGCAGGTCGATCTTGTTGATGACCGGCACCACCTCGAGGCCCTGCTCGAGCGCGGTATAGCAGTTGGCGACGCTCTGCGCCTCCACCCCCTGGGCCGCGTCCACCACCAGCAGCGCGCCCTCGCAGGCCGCGAGCGAGCGCGACACCTCGTAGGAGAAATCCACGTGGCCCGGCGTGTCGATGAAGTTGAGCTGGTAGTCGCGCCCGTCATGGGCCCGGTAGTTGAGCGTGACCGACTGCGCCTTGATGGTGATGCCGCGCTCGCGCTCGAGGTCCATGGAGTCGAGCACCTGCTCCTGCATCTCGCGCGCCTCCAGGCCCCCGCAGACCTGGATCAGGCGGTCTGCGAGCGTGGACTTGCCGTGATCGACGTGCGCGATGATCGAGAAATTGCGGATCTGCTGCATCAGGGGGCGGGACACGCGGCGGCCGGACTGGCGTGTCCGGGGAACGGTGAATTATAGCAGCCGCAGGACCGCGGCCCGGTCGAGCCGGCCGTGGCAGACGACGTGGCCGTCGCAGGTCAGCAGCGGAACCTTCAGGCCGAAGCGCCGGCGCGTCGCCGGGTCGGCGTCCACGTCCAGGACCTCGAATGCGGCCCCGGAATCGGCGAGCGCGAGCGACAGCTCGGCGATGAACCCGTCGCAGAGCGCGCATGCTTCCCGCGTGTAGACCCGAAAGCGCGCGCCGTGCGCTGCCAGCGTCAGTTGCGGCGCTCCGCCGCGGCCGGCGGCGCGGCCGGCGGCTCCGCCGGGCGCAGGCCGGTCGCGATGAAGCGCAGGGTATCCGGCGGCACCTCGCCCACCACCGTCACCTGGTGGCCCTGCACCACGGTCGTGTACGCGGAGGCGACGCCGGCGCGGCCGCTGCCGATCACCGGCGACTTGCCGGGCGCCTGCGGCTGGATGAAGACCGAGACGGAAGCCAGGCCGTCGGAATACACCAGGTGACGCACCGGCGCGCTCGCGCCCGCCATCGCCTGCAGGCCGCTCATGGAAAGCCGGAATCCCGGTGGCACCTGCGCCGCGCGCCATCCGGGCGCTTCGCCT
Organism: Steroidobacteraceae bacterium; assembly: GCA_035720205.1. Lineage (GTDB taxonomy): Bacteria > Pseudomonadota > Gammaproteobacteria > Steroidobacterales > Steroidobacteraceae > SCUD01. Next base: position 6,860 of record DASTOQ010000031.1, read on the forward strand.
CCGGCCTGCGGTGCCTGCCGCACCCAGCGCAGGCGCGCGCGGTCCAGCGCGGGCTCGAATGCCTGGTCCGGGATGTCGCCCTTCAAGGAAAGCTGCGTGAACCGCAGCCGCTCGATGACCCGGCCGGCGGCGTCCGACAGCTCGCTGCGCACCGGCATGTGCGAGGCCTCGTCGATCCAGACGCGGTAGCCGAACCGGTAGCCGTCGCGCGGCCGCACCACGACCAGGGCGGCCGGGCCGAGCAGCCCCGCCTCGCGTCCGGCGTAGCTGACCTCGTACCAGGGCGAGGCGCCGGCGTTGAAAGTCGGCAGCGCGCCCATCAGGTCGCTGCGCGCGGAGCGGCGCTCGATGATCGCGAGCTTCTGGTCCGGCAGGTACACCACCACTTCATCGTTCTCGCGCACCAGCTCGCGGCCCCCGCCGCTGAGCGACACCAGCCGTTCCGACACCGAGCCGTCGCGCACCCGGTGCACGATGCGCAGCTTCTCCGAGCGACCGGCCGATTCACAGACGAATTCGCCCGAGTAGCTGGTGCCCGCGAGTGCGTCGGTCATGCGCCCGAGCCACAGCTGGCCGTCGTTCGCCGCCGCCGGCAGGGCGAGCAGCGCGAGCATCGGCAATGTCAGCGCGGCCCGCGTCATGGTACCGGCGGAAGCTCGGCGGTGGCTGCGGCTTCGACCGACGGCGGCGCACCGGGCTCGGCGATGAGGCCTGCCACGACGCTGCGGCGCACCAGCGGCGACGCATAACCGTAGTGTGCGACCAGGTAGTTGGCGAGTTCCGCGGGCGGCAGGCCGCCCGTGGCATCCGCGGCGGGCGGCGTCGTGTAGGTCGGGCCCACGTCCTCGCCGGCGTCGTCGATCGCGGACACCGGCAGCACCGGCGCCTCCGCCTGCTGTGCGACCACCGCGGCCGGCTCCGATGCGACCTGCGTTCCGAGTCCGGGCGCCAGCATGACGGCGATGCTCGCCACCGACGCCGCGACACCCATCCCGGCCAGCGAGCGCGCGAGCGTGCGCCGGCCGCGCCAGCGGACGCCAATGCCGCCCTGCGCCGGCTCGCGCGCGATCGCGGCGCTCACGCGCGCGGCGACCTGGCGCGCCGCCGGCACGTCGCCGTCGCTGCGCAGCACCGCGCCGATCAGCGAGTAGCGCGACAGCGCGCCGCGCAGCTCGTCGTCGCGCTCCAGGCGCTTCAGCAGCAGCGCCGACTCCGGCTCCGGCAGCTCGCCGTCCAGGAAGGCCGACAGTTGTTCCTTGATGCGGTCCGTCATCTCAGTTGTCTCCGATGCGCCCGAGGCCGCCGTCGAAGACCTCGCGCAGGCTGCGATCGATGGCCTCGCGCGCGCGGAAGATCCTCGAACGGACGGTGCCCACCGGGCATTCCATGGTCCTGGCGATGTCCTCGTAACTGAGGCCCTCGAGCTCGCGCAGCACGATCGCGAGCCGCAGATCGTCGGGCAGCGCCTCGATCGCCTCGTTGACGGTACGGCGGATCTCGTCGGTCAGCGCCAGCGCCTCCGGCGTCTCCCCGTCCGACAGCCGCGCCTGCGCCTGCACCTGCGTGCCGTCCTGCAGGTCGAGGTCGTACGACACCGGCCTGCGGCGGCTGGCCACCAGCGAGTTCTTCGCGGTATTGATCGCGATCCGGTACAGCCAGGTGTAGAACGCGCTGTCGCCGCGGAACGCCGGCAATGCCCGGTAGGCCTTGATGAAGGCCTCCTGGGCGATGTCCTCGGCTTCCGCCGGGTTGCGCACGTAGCGTTGCACGAGCTTCAGCACCTTGTGCTGGTACTTGAGCACGAGCGCGTCGAAGGCCGCCTTGTCGCCCCTCTGGACGCGGCGCACCAGCGCGATGTCGCCTGCTTCAGCCCGCATCGGCTCCACGAACCGCGCTGCTCCTGCCCCTGTCACGCCGGGTATGACCGGCAGCGGCCGCGTAAGTTCGGCCGGATCGGCGGGCAGGTCGGCCGCGGCAATGGCCTCCTGTGACCCAGTCCGAGGATTCTAGCAAGCCAGCCGGATCAAGGCCTTGAGCCGTCGAAACTCACCCGGTGGCAGCGCGCCCCGGGACAGCAGCCAGCCGTACCGGCGGCCCCCGGCGGTGACCTCCAGGACCATGACTCCGGCAAAGACGCGGCAGGCCCTGGTAGGCGAGGCCGGGAGCCAATCCAGGCCATCGGCCAGCCGCAGGCGCCAGCCTCCGCCGTCCCAGGCGAGCGTCCGCAGCCGGCAATGTCGGCCCGGCAGGCGCGCCAGGCTGGCCCAAAGTCCCGCAAGCGCCAGCACGCTGGCTCCCGCCGCCAGCCACGGCGGGCAATGCGCGAGCCACGGGCTGGCCGCTGCGCCCGCGTGCGCGATCAGCAGGTACGCCGCCAGTCGCGGCTCCGGGCGCGGCTCAATCGCGAGGCTGAAGGATGTCATCGACGATCGCGGCGATCCCGGCGTCGGCCGGCCGGATGCCCTGCAGCAGCCAGTCGAACAGTTGCGGATCCGGCAGCTCGAGCAGCCGCAGGAATGCCGCGCGCGCCTCCGGGCCGGCGCCGCTCCAGCGCCGCTCCAGCCAGCGCGCAAGCAGCACGTCCAGCTCCTTTATGCCCCGGCGACAGCGCCAGCGCACCTGCCCCGGCGCGCCGCCGGTCACGGCTCAGCCGCCCTCGCCGCTCGCGAGCCGGCGCTTGAGGTCGGCGATCGCGCGCGCCGGGTTCAGGTCTTTCGGGCAGGCCTCGACGCAATTGAGGATCGTGTGGCAGCGGTACAGCCGGAACACGTCGTCCAGGTAGGCGAGACGCTCGGCGCGCGCCTCGTCGCGCGTGTCGAGGACCCAGCGGTGACTCGCCAGCAGCGCCGCCGGGCCGAGGTAGCGCTCGCTGTTCCACCAGAAGCTCGGACAGCTGGTCGAGCAGCAGGCGCACAGGATGCACGCGGACGGGCGGTCGATGCGCTCCTGGTCCGCCGGCGACTGCCGCCTCTCCTGGCCTGCGGGAGCCGGGGCGCGCGTCTGCAGCCAGGGCTTCACCGCGGCGTACTGCGCGTAAAACTGCGTCAGGTCGGGCACCAGGTCCTTGATCACCGGCATGTGCGGCAGCGGGAAGATGCGCACCGCGCCCTGGATCGCGTCGATCGGCTTGGTGCAGGCGAGCGTGTTGAGCCCGTCGATGTTCATCGCGCAGGAGCCGCAGATGCCCTCGCGGCAGGACCGCCGGAAGGTGAGCGTCGCATCGACCGCGTCCTTGATGTGGATCAGCGCGTCGAGGACCATGCTGCCGCAGGCGTCGAGGTCCACCTCGAAGACGTCCACGCGCGGCGCCGCCTTCGCGTCCGGATCGAAGCGGTAGATGTGGAACTCGCGCACGCGTTTCGCGCCGGCGGGCGCCGGGTGGCGCCGGCCCGGCTGCTTCGAGTACCGTGAATTCTCGGGCAGGGTGAACTGGACCATGGCCGTCTTGCTGTGCGCTCCTCAGTACGTCCGCGCCTTCGGCGGGATGGATTCGACCTCGCCCGTGCGCGTCGCGAGCTGCACCGGCCGGTAGTCGAAGCGCACGTCGCCGCGGTCCCCGACCCAGGCGAGCGTGTGCTTCAGCCAGTGGGCGTCGTCGCGCCCCGGAAAATCCTCGCGCGCGTGCGCGCCGCGGCTCTCGGTGCGGTTGCGCGCCGAGTGGATGGTGGCGAGCGCCTGCCGCATGAGGTTGTCGAGTTCGAGCGCCTCGACCAGGTCGGTGTTGAACACCAGCGAGCGGTCGCTGATCCGCAGGTCTGACATCGCCGCGAAGGCCGCGCCGACGGCGCGGCAGCCCTCGGCCAGGCTGTCGCCGCTGCGGAAGACCGCCGCGTCCTTCTGCATGGCGCGTTGCATCTCGTCACGCAGCGACGCCGTCGGGCGCGCGCCCGAGGCGTGGCGGACGCGGTCGAAGCCCGCGAGCGCCGCGTCGGTCGCGGCCTCCGGGGCCGCCGGCAGCGTCGCGCCCGGCTTCAGGGTCCTGGCACAGTGCGCCGCAGCCGAGCGGCCGAACACGACCAGGTCCAGCAGCGAATTCGAGCCGAGGCGGTTGGCCCCGTGCACCGACACGCAGGCCGCCTCGCCGACCGCGAGCAGCCCGGGCACGACCGAGTCGCCGCCGCCGCCGCGCGTCAGCACTTGGCCGTCGACGGTGCAGGGAATGCCGCCCATGTTGTAGTGCGCCGTGGGCAGCACCGGAATCGGCGAGCGCGTCACGTCCACGCCCGCGAAGATGCGCGCGGTCTCGGCGATGCCCGGCAGGCGCCTGGCGATGACGTCCTCGCCCAGGTGCTCGAGGTGCAGCAGCAGGTGGTCCTTGCGCGGCCCGACGCCGCGGCCCTCGCGGATCTCGATCGTCATCGCGCGGCTGACCACGTCGCGCGAAGCGAGGTCCTTGGCGTTCGGCGCATAGCGCTCCATGAAGCGCTCGCCCTCGGCGTTGCGCAGCACACCGCCTTCCCCGCGCGATCCCTCGGTGATCAGGCAGCCCGCGCCGTAGATCCCGGTCGGGTGGAACTGCACGAACTCCATGTCCTGCAGCGGCAGCCCCGCGCGCAGCACCATGCCGCCGCCGTCGCCGGTGCAGGTGTGCGCCGAGGTGCACGAGAAATAGGTGCGGCCGTAGCCGCCGGTGGCGAGCACGGTCGCCTGGGCGAGGAACCGGTGCAGCGTGCCGGTCGCCATGTCGAGCGCGAGCACTCCGCGGCAGGCGCCGTCCTCCATCAGCAGGTCGAGCGCGAAGTACTCGATGAAGAAGCGCGCGTCGTGCTTGAGGCTCTGCTGGTAGAGCGTGTGCAGCATCGCGTGCCCGGTGCGGTCGGCGGCGGCGCAGGTACGCTGCGCGATCCCCTTCCCGTAGTGGGTGGTCATGCCTCCGAACGGCCGCTGGTAGATGCGCCCGTCCTCGGTGCGCGAGAACGGCAGGCCGAAATGCTCGAGCTCGATGACCGCGGCCGGCGCTTCCCGGCACATGAACTCGATCGCGTCCTGGTCGCCGAGCCAGTCCGAGCCCTTGACCGTGTCGTAGAAGTGGAAACGCCAGTCGTCCTCGCCCATGTTGCCGAGCGCCGCGCTGATGCCGCCCTGCGCGGCGACCGTGTGGCTGCGCGTCGGGAACACCTTGGTGACGCAGGCGGTCGCGAGTCCCGCCTGCGCGAGCCCGACGGTGGCACGCAGGCCGGCGCCGCCGGCGCCGACCACGACGACGTCGCAGGCGTGGTCGGTGACCGGATAGGCGCTCACGCCGGCGCGCCCTGCGCGAGCACCCACACCGACCAGGCCACCGCGAGCGCCGCCGCCAGGTGCAGCAGGCGCGAGGCCCAGCGCGCGCGTCCGTGCCAGGCGCCGGGCACGTAGTCGTCCACGACCACCTGCACGCCCTGCGCCGAATGCCACAGCGCCGACCAGCCGAACAGCAGCATCAGCGCCGACTGCAGCGGCGCCGCCAGCCAGGCGCGCACGCTGTCGAACCCGGGGTCCGGCAGCGACAGCAGCGAGAACAGGAACCAGCCGCCCAGCAGCACCAGCGCGATCGCGGAGATCCTCTGGTTGCGCCAGTGGCGGGTCGCGTGGCCGGCGCCGCTCATGGCAGCTCCAGCAGCCAGCGCCACGCCGGCGTCAACGCGAGCGTGGCCGCAAAGGCGGCCCCCGCCAGCACGATGACGGCCATGCCGCTCGCGCGCGCCCTGGCCAGTCCGAAACCGTAGCCCGCGTCCCAGGCCAGGTGGCGCAGGCCGTTGAACAGGTGATACCAGAACACGCCGATCAGGCCGGCGAGCACGATCCGCATCGGCCAGCTGCCGAAGAAACGCGCGGCGGACGCATAGGCATCCGCGCCGCAGGCGGCCGCGACCAGCCAGGCGACCAGGAACGGCGTCGACAGCGTCAGCACGAGCCCGCTGATGCGGTGCAGGCCGGAGAGCACCGTCGTGAGCGCAAGCCGATAGACCTGGAGGTGCGGAGAGAGCGGTCGAACGGGAAGCGTCGCGGGCGCCTTGGCGGGTGCAGGGGCTTGCATCGCTAACGTATTCTGCCAGAAGGGAACTCTGCCCCCCAAGGCCATTTGCGACGGCTTCGGCCAGAAGTGCTGCGTTACGATACGGCGATGCCGCGCACGCGCTGGATGCCATTGCCGTCGTGGTCGGCCGTCGCGGTGACGGGCCGCGAGGCCCGTACGTTCCTGCAGGGCCAGCTCACCGGCGACCTGCTCGCAGTCGATCGGCATCCGGGCATGCTGGCGGCGGCATGCAACCGGCAGGGCCGCGTGCTCGCCGTGCTGCGGCTCGCCGCGCGCGGCCAGGCCGTCCTGCTGTTGCTGCCGCGCGCGATGGCGCCGCTGCTCGTCGCCCATCTGTCGCGCTTCGTGCTGCGTTCGGCGGTCGCCTTCGGCGACGTTGCCGGCGAAGTGATCGGCCTGCTGGACGCGCCGCCGGCACTGCAATCGGCCGCGGATGCGGCCGGACTCGCGGTCCTGGTCGCGGGGCCGGCGCGTGCGCTGCTCGTGGGCAGCCGCGCTTCGGCGGACGGAGTCCTCGCGGGCCTGCCGCAGGGTGCAGCCGGGGACTGGGAGGCAGCCTCCATCGAGGACGGCGAGCCGGCGATCCACCCGGAGACCTCGGGCCTCTGGCTGCCGCAGATGATCAATCTCGACCTGCTGGGCGCCCTCAGCTTCAGCAAGGGCTGTTACCTCGGGCAGGAGGTCGTCGCGCGCGCGCAGCACCTCGGGCGCATCAAGCGCCGCATGCTCCGCTATGCCGGCCCCGCGGGGGAACCACCCGGGCCCGGGCAGATGCTGTACGCCGGGCGCGAACCGGCGGCACAGGTCGTGCGCGCCTGCGGGCACGGCAACGGCCAGTGCCTGGCGGTCGTGGGGCTCGACGATTGCGGGGAACTGCTGGGTGCGGCGCCGGATGGCCGGGAGTTCGTCCCGGCGGACCTGCCTTACGCCATCCCGGCGGCGCTGCCGCCGGCGGAAGTGCCCTCGCCTGCGGGCTGACGACGAGCTTATTCCGCCGCGGGTTCGTGACGAAGCTGCGGAAACAGCAGCACGTCGCGGATGCTGGGCGAATCGGTCAGCAACATCACCAGGCGATCCACGCCGACGCCGAGCCCCGCGGCAGGCGGCATGCCGTATTCCAGCGCGCGGATGTAGTCGCCGTCGAAGGCCATGGCCTCGGGGTCCCCGGCCCCGCGGCGCGCCGCCTGCTCGCGGAAGCGCTCGGCCTGCTCCTCCGGGTCGTTGAGTTCGGAAAATCCGTTCGCGAGTTCGCGCCCGTCGACGAACAGCTCGAAGCGGTCGGTCACGAATGGATCGGCATCGCGGCGGCGCGACAGCGGCGAGACCTCGGTCGGATAGGAATGCACGAAGGTCGGCTGCACGATGCGGTGCTCGCAAGTCTTCTCGAACAGCTCCATGAGGAGCATGCCGGCGCCGTCCCCGGCAGCGGTCTCGATCCCCTGCGCGGCACAGGCCTCGCGCAGGTAGCCGGTCTCGCGCAGCCGCGAGCGGTCCAGGGCCGGGTTGTGCGCGGCGACCGCCTGCTCCACCGAGGTGCGCGCGAATGGCGCGGACAAGCGGATCGCGCGGCCCTGGTAGCGGATCTCGCGCGTCCCCGCGATCGCGTCGGCGAGTCCCTGGAACATGCGCTCGACCAGGCCCATGAAGTCGTCGCAGTCCGCGTAGGCCTGGTACAGCTCGAGCATCGTGAATTCGGGGTTGTGCTGCGTCGACAGGCCTTCGTTGCGGAAATTCCGGTTGATCTCGTAGACGCGCTCGAAGCCACCGACGACCAGGCGCTTCAGGTACAGCTCCGGCGCAATGCGCAGGTACATGTCCTGGTCCAGCGCGTTGTGGTGCGTGACGAATGGCCGGGCGACGGCGCCGCCCGGGATCGGCTGCATCATCGGCGTCTCGACTTCGAGGAAGCCCTGGGCGTCCAGGAAGTCGCGCAGCCAGCGCACCACGCGGCTGCGGGTGCGGAAAGTCTCGCGGGCCGTCTCGTTGACGATCAGGTCCACGTAACGCCGGCGGTAGCGGGTCTCGGTGTCGGCGAGACCGTGCCATTTGTCCGGCAGCGGCCGCAGCGCCTTCACCAGCAGCCGCACCGACTCCGCGCGCACCGAAAGCTCCCCGGCGCGCGTGCGCATCAGCAGGCCTTCGGCGCCCAGGATGTCGCCCGCGTCCCAGCCCTTGAACGATTCGTAGGCCGCGCCCAGCGCCTCCGACCGGAGATACACCTGGATCTGGCCGCTCGCGTCCTGCAGCTTCGCGAACGAGGCCTTGCCCATCACGCGCTTGAACATCATGCGCCCGGCCACGCGCACGCGCACCGGATGCGCGCCGAGGGACTCGTCGCTGCGCCCCTCGTAGGTGGCGTGCAGGTCCCCCGCCAGCGCGTCGCGGCGGAAGTCGTTCGGGTAGGCGATGCCCGCGGCGCGCAGCCGCGCCAGCTTGCCGCGCCGCTCCGCAATCAGCGCGTTGTCGTCGGCTCCGTCCCGCGGGTCGTCCTGCGCCATGGGTCGAATCCTACAGGCCCTGCTTGAGGCTCGCTTCCATGAACGGATCGAGGTCGCCGTCCAGCACCGCTGTCGGGTTGCCGGTCTCGTGCCCGGTGCGCAGGTCCTTGATCCGCGACTGGTCGAGCACGTAGGAACGGATCTGGTGGCCCCAGCCGACGTCGGACTTCTGCTCTTCGAGCACGCGCGCGGCGGCATTGCGCTTGTTGACCTCGAGCTCGTAGAGCTTGGCCTTCAGCATCTTCATCGCGGTCGACCGGTTCTTGTGCTGGCTGCGCTCGCTCTGGCAGGCCACCACGATGCCGGAGGGCAGGTGGCGCAGCCGTACCGCGGAGTCGGTCTTGTTGACGTGCTGGCCGCCGGCCCCGCTCGCCCGGTAGGTGTCCATCTCGATGTCGGCCGGGTTGACCTGGATGTTGATCTCGTCGTCCACCACCGGCGACACGAACACCGAGGCGAAGGACGTGTGGCGGCGGTTGCCCGAGTCGAACGGCGACTTGCGCACCAGACGGTGCACGCCGGTCTCGGTGCGCAGCCATCCGTAGGCGTAGTCGCCGTCCACCTCGATCGAGGCGCTCTTGATGCCCGCGACTTCGCCGGGGCTCTGGTCGATCACCTCGGCGCGAAAGCCGCGCCGGTCGGCCCAGCGCAGGTACATGCGCAGCAGCATCGCGGCCCAGTCCTGCGCCTCGGTGCCGCCGGCGCCGGCCTGGATGTCGAGGAAGGCGCCGCGCGGGTCCATTTCGCCGGGGAACATGCGCGACAGCTCGAGCTGGCGCACGCGCTCGCCCAGCCTGCCGGTATCGCGCTCGACCTCCGAAAATCCCGCCTCGTCCTGCTCGGCTTCGACGAGTTCCAGCAGCTCGGCCGAATCCGCGAGCCCGCGGCCGATCCCGTCCAGCTCGACGATCGTCGCATCGAGGCGCGCGCGCTCGCGGCCCAGCGCCTGCGCCTGGTCGGGCGTGTTCCAGACGGCGGGATCCGCCAGCTCGCGGTTCAGTTCCTCGAGCCGCTCGCGCTTGCGATCGTACTCAAAGATACCCCCTCAGCGCGTCGAGGCGCTGTCGCAGGTCATCGAGCGAGCGGCGGGTCGGGGCGGTCTCCATGCGGCGCGCATCTTAACAGACGCTCACGACGCGGATTCGAGGTACTCGGCGCGCATCTCCGCGCGCGCGACGCCGCCCCAGGACGAGGACAGCAGGCGGTAGGCCAGGCGCAGCCGGGACCCGGGCGCCGGTCGGCCTGCGCCCGCGTCGTCGAAATGCCCGAAGGCGATCGCCTCGACCGGCTGTGCAGCCGGATCCGGCCGCAACCACAGCTTGAGATGGCGCCCGCCGACCACGCGCGAATCGGCCACCGCGAACTCCCCGTCGAACAGCGGCTCCGGAAATCCCTGGCCCCAGGGACCGCCGTCTTCGATGGCGCGCGCGGTCTCGAGCGAGAGTTCCGCCACCGCCAGTTCGCCATCGCTCTCGATCACGCCCTGCATCTGCTCGGGCGTCAGCCGGCGGCCCACCTCCTCGGCGAAGGCCTCGGTGAAGCGCGCAAGCGCTTTGCGCCGCAGCGTCAGTCCCGCCGCCATCGCATGGCCGCCGAAGCGCTCGATCAGCCCGGGGTGGCCGGTGTCCACGGCCTCGAGCACGTCGCGGATGTGCACCCCCCCGACCGAGCGCGCGGAGCCCCGCAATTCGTCCGGGCCGGCCGGCGCGAAGGCGACCACCGGCCGGTGCAGGCGGTCCTTCATGCGGGTCGCGACCAGTCCCACGATGCCCGCGTGCCAGCCCGGATCGAACAGCGCCAGGCCCGGCGGCAGGCTGCCCTCGGTCACGCGCAGCCGCCCGACCGCGGTACCGGCCTCCTCGCGCATGCGCGCCTCGATCTCGCGGCGCTCGCGATTGAGCCGGTCGAGCTCGCCCGCAAGCGCGAGCGCCTCGGCCGCGTCCTCCGCCAGCAGGCAGCGGATGCCGACCGACATGTCGTCGATGCGTCCGGCCGCGTTGATGCGCGGCGCGATCTGGTGGCCCAGCTGGCGCGTGGTCATCTCTTCGGGGCGGCAGCCGGCGATGCGCGCGAGCGCCAGCAAACCCGGCGCCGCAGCGCGCGCGCGGATGCGCCTGAGCCCCTCCTGCACCAGGATGCGGTTGTTGCGGTCGAGCGGCACGAGATCCGCGACCGTACCGAGCGCGACCAGATCGAGCAGGTCCGCGACCGCCGGCAGCCGTTCACCGCGCGCAGCTTCGAGCGCGCGCGTCAGGGCCGCCATCAGGTAGAACGCGACGCCGACGCCGGCCAGCGCGCGGCTCCCGAAGCCGGCGCCCGGCAGGTTCGGGTTCACCTGCGCGGCGCAGGCGGGCAGCGTCGGACCGGGCAGGTGATGGTCGGTGACCAGCACCTGCATGCCGAGCGCCGCCGCGGCGTCGATGCCGGCATGCGCGGCGACGCCATTGTCCACCGTCAGCAGCAGGTCGGCGCGCTCCGGCGCGAGATCGGCGACCAGGCCGGGCGTCAGGCCGTAGCCGTGCCGCAGGCGGTCGGGCACGCGGAAACCCAGGTTCGCGTGTCCGAGCCGGCGCAGCTGCCGCACCACCACCGCCGTGCTGGTCGCGCCGTCGGCGTCGAAATCGCCGACCACCAGGACGCGCGAGCCGCGCGCGAGATGATCCTGCAGCAACGACACGGCGCCGGCGATGCCGTCGAGCGTGCCCACCGGCAGCAGGTGGCGCAGCTCCAGCGCGAGCCCGTCCTCGCCGGTCACGCCGCGCGCCGCGTACAGGCGGCGCAGCACGGGGTGCAGCGTGGACGGCAGCCGCTCGGAAGGTCCCGGCGGCCGGCGCCGGATCCTCGGCGGCGTCGCGCGCGGAAGATCGTCGGAGGACATCGCGGCCATGATAGCGGCGTGCCCGCGCGCCGGATTGGCTATATTTCGTGCCAGGCCCGCCATGCAGATCACCCGCGAACCCGCCGCCGACGCCAACGCCATCGTCTCCTGCCTCGCGGGCGAGATCCGCCTGCGCGAGGCGCGCTACACGCAGAGCCTGATCGTGACGCGCGATGCGGTGCTCGCCGACTGGAGGCACCCGCCGGTCGCGGAACTCACGATCGGCGACTTCGCCGCGGTGATCGGGATGGCGCCCGAGATCGTGCTGCTCGGAACCGGCACCGCGCAGCGGCTGCCGCCGCCGGCGCTCTATGCGGCTTTCGCGGCGCAGGGCGTCGGCCTCGAGGCGATGGACAACGCTGCGGCCTGCCGCACCTACAACCTGCTGCTCGCGGAGTACCGCAAGGTGGCGGTCGCCCTGATGCTGGAGGCGCGGACCGGCGCCTAGCGCGGCGGCAACTGTTGCAGCGGATCCTGCGGCCGGCCGTCGAGTCGGATCTCGAAGTAAAGCATGGGCTGCTGCCCCGGCCCGATGCCCATGTCGGCGATCACCTGGCCCGCGCGCACGTCTTCACCCTCGCGCACGTGGACCGCGGCGTTGTGCCCGTAGGCCGTGAGCCATCCGCGCGCATGGTTGATGATCACGAGCTGGCCGTAGCCGCGCAGTCCGCTGCCCGTATAGACGACGTGCCCGTCGGCCGCCGCCAGCACCGGCTGGTTCGGCGCGCCGTCGATGCGCAGGCCGACGCCGCCCGAGGGCTGGCGCACGCTGCCCCGTACGCTGCCGTCCCGCACCGGCCATTGCCAGGCCGGGGGGCGGTGGCGCGGATCGTCGGGAGCGGCACGCTCGACGGCAGCCGCCGCAATCCCAGGCGCCGCCGGCGCAGTCCGTGCCCGGCCGGGCGGAGGGTCGAGCCGCAGCCGCTGTCCCGGGCGGATCAGGTAATCGCGGCCGACCCCGTTCCAGCGCGCCACGTCCCGGTAATCGAGCCCGTAGCGCATGGATATGGAGTAGAG
>DASTOQ010000032.1:0-13252 GCA_035720205.1 Steroidobacteraceae bacterium
TGGCGCCGTCAGAGCCCGCGCGCCGCGGCCAGGACTTCCCCGGCGTGCCCCGCCACGCGCACCTTGCGCCACTCCCGGCGCAGGACGCCGCTGGAATCGATGAGGAACGTGCTGCGTTCGATGCCCATCATCTTCCTTCCGTACAGGTTCTTCTGCTTCCAGACGCCGAACAGGGACGCGAGCTCGTGGTCCGGGTCGGAGCCCAGCTCGAACGGGAACTTCAGCTTCTCGCGGAAGCGCCGGTGCGACTCCAGCGAGTCGGTCGAGACGCCGAGGATCGTGGTGCGCGCGCGGCGGAACTGCGGCGCGAGGTCGCGGAAATCGCTGCCCTCGGTGGTGCAGCCCGGGGTGTTGTCGCGCGGGTAGAAGTACACCACCAGATTGCCCTGCGGACGCGAGCCCAGGCGGAACTCGCCGCCGGTGGTCGCGAGCGCGAAGCGGGGGACCTTGCTGCCGACGGCGACTGCGCTCATGCCTGCGGGACTCCGGCGGGCCGTCAGCTCTTGACCGGCTCGAGGATCGCGTCGAGGTTCATCTCGTCGCAGAAATCCATGAACTCCTCGCGCAATGCGCCCACGTGGATGCGCGCGGGGACGTTCACGATCATGTACACGGAGAACATCTGCGCGCCGGTGTGCGCGGCCGCATAGTTGCGCGTGGACAGCTCGCCGATGTCGATGCCGCGCGCGGCGAAGAATCCCGACAGGCCCGAGACGATTCCCGCCTGGTCGATGCAGACCACGTCCACCGAGTACGGGACCATGTCCTCGCGCGCCGGGCGCTCGGCCGTGCGGCGCACCTGCACCGTCATGCCGGAAGTCTCGGCAAGCTTGGCGAGCTCGGTCTCGATGCGTGCGATCGAGTGCCAGTTGCCGGCCACCAGCAGCAGCATCGCGAACTCGTTGCCGAGCGCGGTCATGCGGCTCTCGCTGATGCTGCCGCCGCAGTCGGCGACCACCTTCGCGAGATCATGGACCAGGCCGATGCGATCGCCGCCGATGGCTGAAATTGCGATGAATTGTTTCATGCAGCAGGGCGCGCGGGCGCCTCGCGCAGTCTACGGTAATCGGGGGCCGGAGGATATCGCGGCGGGCGCGCGGCTTGCGCGGGTGCGGCGCGCGCCAGTACGATCCCGCGTCCGGTTCCGGCCCTCCGGCCGGGAGGTACGATGTTCCGCGGCAGCCTGGTCGCGCTGGTGACGCCGATGACGGAGTCGGGCGACGTGGACCACGTCGCCTTCGGGCGGCTGCTCGACTGGCACCTCCGCCAGGGCAGCGACGGCATCGTGGTCGCCGGCACCACCGGCGAGTCGGCCACCGTCACCGCGGCCGAGTCTGCCGAGCTGCTGCAGATCGCGGTCCAGCAGGTCGGCGGGCGCATGCCGGTGATCGCAGGCACTGGCAGCAATTCGACCGCGGAATCGGTCGAGCGCACGCGCGTGGCCTGCGAGCTCGGCGTCGACGGCGTGCTGGTGGTGACGCCCTACTACAACCGGCCGCCGCAGGAGGGCCTGTACCGCCACTACTGCGTGGTTGCGGATGCCGCCAGCGTGCCGCTGATCCTGTACAACGTGCCGTCGCGCACCGCCTGCGACCTGCTGCCGGAGACCGTCGAGCGGCTCGCGGCCCATCCGCAGATCATCGGCATCAAGGAGGCCACCGGCAGCATCGAGCGGGGCCGGGACATCCTGGCGCGATGCGGCGACGATTTCCTGCTGCTGTCGGGCGACGACGCGAGCTGCCGCGAACTGGTCGGCGCGGGCGCGCAGGGCGTCATCACGGTGACCGGCAACGTGGCGCCGCGGCTGATGCATGAGATGATGGAGGCCGGGCTCAGGGGCGATGGCGAGACGGCACGGGAACTCGACGGCCGCCTCGCGGGTCTGCACACTGCGCTCTTCGTCGAGCCGAACCCGATCCCGGTCAAGTGGGCGCTGCAGCGCCTCGGCCTGGTCGGTCCGGGGATCCGCCTGCCGCTGGTGGAACTCGGCGAGGCGCACCGGGACACGGTGCTGGCGGCGATGCGTCGTGCCGGGGTGGTCGAATAAGGACGAGGATGAACCGGATCTGGATCGCGATTGCGGCCTGCGGGCTCGCCGGTGGTTGCGCGCTGCTGCCCGACTCCTTCCGAGGCTGCGTCAAGCCGCAACCCTACCAGTCGGCGCAGGAGGTGCCGGTGCTGCAGGTCCCGCCGGGCGCGGATGCGCCGGACACCCGCAATGCGCTGCGCATACCCGCCGTGCCGGCGCCCGAGCGGCCGGCCGAAGCGGGCCGCTGCCTCGATCATCCGCCGGCCTACGGCCGGTCGCGTCCGCAGGGTGAGTGAACCGCATTCGGTTGCCGCAGGGGTGGGGCTCCGGTAGGCTTTCGCGCCCGCGGAGAGGTGGCCGAGTGGTCGAAGGCGCTGGACTGGAATTCCAGTAATACCCACAAGGTATTCGTGGGTTCGAATCCCACCCTCTCCGCCAGCCAATAAAGGGGACGCGTCCCTTCAATGTAAAGGACGCGTCCCCTTTATTGTTCGTCGCGCTCGCCCGGGCCGCGTGCGGCGCCGCCGGCGGTGACGGACTCATAGGCGCGCGCAAATGCCGCGAGGAAGGCCGCGGGCAGTCCGGCGTCGCCGGCCTGGGCGGCGGCGCGGAACAGTTCCCGGTAGCGTTCCCACAGGCGCGCGTGCTGGCCGGGTCCGGTCGCGCCGCGGCGCCCGAGCTGCTGCTCGAGCTCTTCGGGATCGAGCTTCTGCAGCAGGGCGGTGACCGCTTCACGCAGCGCCGCGGCGATCGCCACCTCGTGATGACGGGCGCGCGTGAACTGGGCGCGCACCTCGTCGATTGCCCGTGAGTCGCCCGGGCCGCGACCTGCCAGCAAAAGCTCCAGCACCTGCTCGACCGCAGCGATCTGCAGCAGCGGGCTGGTCGCATCGCGCCGTCGAGCGCCGGAGGAAATGTTGAACTCGCCCGCGAAGTCGGCGCGCGTGCGGGCCAGCTCCGCGAAGCCGACCAGCGTCTCGCGCAGCAACTGTCCCGCCTGCGCGAGCGCCGCGGCGCGCACTTCCGGCGGCAGGGCGCGCGGGTCGATGCCGGCGCCCTTGCAGAATGCGGCCAGTCCGGGCCACAGGTCCTGCTCCTCCCGTGCGCGCGCGGAGGCGACCGGCGCGGCAGCCGGGCCGGGCGCCGCCGGTGCGGCGGGCGGCGGGGGCGGATGCGGCCGCTGCACCTGCACCTGTTCGCGCAGCAGCCGCCGGGTGGCCATGAAGTTCCGGGCCTCGAATGACTGTCGCAGGTCCGCCTGGCTGCTGGCGTAGCTGTCCTGCACCAGGAAGTCGTTGCCGCCCGAGATCTCGACCTCGATTTCGTAGTCGCCGATCCGGATGCGGTCCCCGTGCGCGAGCTTGTGCGGCTGTTCCGGCCCCAGCGCATCCTCCGAGCCGTTGACGAAGGTGCCGTTGGTGCTCGTGTCGCGCAGCCACCAGGTGCCCGCGCGGTGCTCGATCTCGGCGTGCCGCCCGGACACGTAACGGTCGGGATCGCGCAGCACCCAGTCGTTCGACTCGCTGCGCCCGATGCGGCCGCCATTCACGCCGAAGGTCCAGCGCGAGTGCGCGCCGGCCGCAGCCGCGTTGTCGCTGACGATCTTCAGCCTGAGGGCCATCACTCTGATCCCGGCGTCGCCGCAGCCCGCGGCGGCGGCCGCCCCGGGCATGGTGGGGCCGCTATAATAGCGCGCCCCCGGCAGGACGACCCCCACCCCGATCATGGCCGCCAGTCACATTTTCAGGATCGTTTTCGTCAACCAGGGCAAGGTGTACGAGATCTACGCCCGCAAGGTGAGCCACGGCGGCCTGTTCGGCTTCGTCGAAGTCGAGGAACTCGTGTTCGGCGAGCGCAGCTCGGTGGTGCTGGATCCCGGCGAGGAGCGCATCAAGGCCGAGTTCGCGGGCGTCAAGCGCAGCTACCTGCCCCTGCACTCGGTGATCCGCATCGACGAAGTCCGCAAGCAGGGGGTCAGCAAGATCAGCGCCCTCGAGGGCGGCAACGTCGCCCAGTTCCCGGTCAACCTGTTTCCGGCCGGCAACGACCCGGGCGTGAAGCGCTGACCTTCGTGCTGCTGTTCGCGGGCGCACCGGCACTCTCTGCATTCCGGATCGACAGGCTGCTCGCGGCGCTGCGGGCGGTCGAGCCGTCGGTGACCGGACTGTCGGTCGCCTGGCTGCACGTGGTGGAGGTCGCGCGTCCGCTCGATGCCGCGCAGGCGCGGGTGCTTGGCAGGCTGCTGGCCGCGGAGGCGGGCGACGGCGCCCCGCCACCGGCCGGGCAGGCGCTGCTCGTCGTGCCGCGGCCAGGCACCACCTCGCCGTGGTCGACGAAGGCGACCGACATCGCGCAGGTCTGCGGCCTTACGGCCGTGCGGCGCATCGAACGCGGGCGCGCCGTGCGCATCGCCGCCAGCGCGCCGCTCGCGGCCGCCAGGCTCGCGGCGCTCGCGCCGCTGCTGCACGACCCGATGACCGAGGCCGTGCTGGCCGGCGAGGACGAGCTTGCGCGACTGTTCGAAACGCATGCGCCGCGCCCGCCGGGGCGCATCGCGCTGGGCGCCGCGCCCATCGAGGCGCTGGCGCGCGCCAACGCCGCGATGGGACTCGCGCTCTCGGCGCCGGAGATCGAATACCTCGCCGGCGCGTTCGAGCGGCTGGGCCGCGACCCGACCGACGTCGAGGTGATGATGTTCGCGCAGGCCAACAGCGAGCACTGCCGGCACAAGATCTTCAACGCCGACTGGTCCGTCGACGGCGTGGCCGCGCCGCGTTCCCTGTTCGGCATGATCCGCCACACGCACGAGCGCAGCCCGCAGGGCGTGCTGTCCGCCTACAGCGACAACGCAGCCGTGCTCGAGGGACCCGTCGCCAGGCGCTTCTTCGCGCCGGCTGCCGGCCAGGCCTACGCCTGGCACGAGGAGCGGGTGGATGTCCTGGTGAAGGTCGAGACCCACAACCACCCGACCGCGATCTCCCCGTTCGCGGGCGCCGCGACGGGCTCGGGCGGGGAGATCCGTGACGAGGGCGCGACCGGGCGTGGCGCCAAGCCAAAGGCCGGGCTCACCGGATTCACGGTCTCGAACCTGCGCATTCCCGGTTTCGAACAGCCCTGGGAGGCGGATCACGGCCGCCCGCCGCGCATCGCCTCCGCGCTCGCGATCATGCTCGAGGGCCCGATCGGCGCGGCCTCGTTCAACAACGAGTTCGGCCGCCCGGGCATCCTCGGCTACTTCCGCAGCTTCGAGCAGGAGGTCGCGGGCGTCGTGCGCGGCTACCACAAGCCGATCATGATCGCCGGCGGCCTCGGCAACGTGCGGCGCCAGCACGTCGCGAAGCGGCCGGTGCCCGCCGGCAGTCCGCTGCTGCTGCTGGGCGGGCCGGCGATGCTGATCGGGCTCGGCGGCGGCGCGGCATCCTCGCAGGGCAGCGGCGCCGGCAGCGAGGCACTCGACTTCGCCTCCGTGCAACGCGGCAACCCCGAGATGCAGCGGCGCGCCCAGGAAGTGATCGACGCCTGCTGGGCGGCGGGCGAGGACAACCCGATCCTGCTGATCCACGACGTCGGCGCGGGCGGGCTGTCGAATGCGGTGCCGGAGGTGGTCGCGGCGGGCGGCGGCGGCGGCCGCATCGAGCTCGGCCGGGTGCCCAGCGACGAACCGGGCATGTCGCCGCTCGAGATCTGGTGCAACGAGGCGCAGGAGCGCTACGTGCTCGCGCTCGCGCCCGCCGGGCTCGACGGATTCCTGGCGCGGTGCCGGCGCGAGCGCTGCCCGGTCGCGGTGATCGGCGAGGCCACCGGCGACGGGCGCCTGGTCGTGACCCATGAGGCCAGCGGCGTCACCGTGGTGGACATGCCCATCGACACGCTGCTCGGCCGGCCGCCGCGCATGCGGCGCGACGCCCGGCGGCGCGCGAAGCCGGGCGACGGCTTCGACGGCTCGCGTATCGACCTTGCCGACGGGCTCGAGCGGCTGCTGCGGCTGCCGGCGGTCGCCGACAAGGGATTCCTGGTGACGATCGGCGACCGCAGCGTCGGCGGCCTGATCAGCCGCGACCCGCTGGTCGGGCCCTGGCAGGTGCCGGTCAGCGACGTCGCCGTCACGCTGTCGGCCCTGGCCGGCCACGCCGGGGAGGCCATGGCGATGGGCGAGCGCCCGCCGGTCGCGCTGCTCGATGCGGCGGCCTCCGCGCGCATGGCGGTGGGCGAGGCGATCACGAACATCGTGGCCGCGGACGTGCGCCGCCTGGGCGACGTCAAGCTCTCCGCCAACTGGATGGCCGCCTGCGGGGACGCCGCGGAGGACGCCGACCTGTTCGACGCCGTGCGTGCGGTCGGCATGGACCTGTGCCCCGCGCTCGGCATCGCCATCCCGGTCGGCAAGGATTCGTTGTCGATGCGGACTACCTGGCGCGAAGGCGGCCGCGAGCGCGCCGTGGTGGCACCGCTGTCGCTGGTGGTGTCCGCCTTCGCGCCGGTCGGCGACGTGCGCCGCACGCTGACGCCCGCGCTCGATCAGTCGCAGGGCGCGAGCGTGCTGGTGCTGGTGGACCTGGGCGGCGGACGCGACCGGCTGGGCGGCTCCGGCCTCGCGCAGGTGCATGGCCGGACCGGAGACCTGGCGCCCGACCTGGACGACCCTGCGCGGCTCGCCGCGTTCTTCGCGGCCGTGCGCGCGCTCGCGGACCAGGGCGTGCTGCTCGCCTACCACGACCGTTCCGACGGCGGGCTCGCCGTGACGCTGCTCGAGATGGCATTCGCCGGCCGCGCGGGCTTCGAGGTGGAGCTGGGGACGGTCGCCTCGGCTGCGGGCGCGCTGTTCAGCGAGGAACTCGGCGCCGTGCTGCAGCTGCGCGCAAGCGATGCGGAATCCGCGCTGGCCGTGCTCGCCGGTCATGGACTCGGCAGCCTCGCGCGCGTCATCGGCCGCGTCGTGCCGGGACGGCGCGTGCGCATCGCGGCGGGCGGCCGGACGCTCCTCGACGATGACCGCGTGCGCCTGCGCGGGATCTGGTCCGAGACCAGCTGGCGCCTGCAGCGGCTGCGCGACGATCCCGCCTGCGCGGACGAGGAGCAGGCGGCGCGCCTCGACGAGGACGATCCGGGCCTGCGCTGGGACCTGACCTTCGACCCGGACCAGGATGTCGCGGCCCCGATGATCGCGACCGGCGCGCGTCCGCGCGTGGCGATCCTGCGCGAGCAGGGCGTCAACAGCCAGGTCGAGATGGCGGCCGCCTTCGACCGGGCCGGCTTCGCGGCCTTCGACCTGCACATGACCGACCTGATCGACGGCGGCGCATCGCTCGACGGATTCCAGTCGCTGGTCGCCTGCGGCGGCTTCAGCTACGGCGACGTGCTGGGCGCCGGCGAGGGCTGGGCCAAGTCCATCCTGTTCAACGCGCGCGTCCGCGAGCAGTTCCAGCGCTGGTTCGCGCGCGACGACGTGCTCACGCTCGGCATCTGCAACGGCTGCCAGATGCTGGCGGCGCTGGCGGAACTGATCCCGGGCGCGGCGCACTGGCCGCGCTTCCTGCGCAACCGTTCCGAGCAGTTCGAGGGCCGGCTGTCGCTGGTCGAGATCCGGCGGTCGCCGTCGCCATTCTTCAGCGGCATGGCGGGCTCGCGGCTGCCGATCGCGGTCGCGCACGGCGAGGGGCGGGCGGTGTTCAGGGACGCCGTCGCGGAACGCGCCGCGGCGCCGCTCATGGTGCTGCGCTTCGTGGACGGGCGCGGCGCGGCGGCCGAGCGCTACCCGGCCAATCCGAACGGCTCGCCGCAGGGCGCGGCGGGTTACACCTCGGAGGACGGACGGGTGACGATCATGATGCCGCACCCGGAGCGCGTGTTCCGCGCGGCGCAGAATTCCTGGCGCCCGGCGGGCGCGGGCGAGGACAGCGGCTGGATGCGGATCTTCAGGAATGCCCGGGTCTGGCTAGGCTGAGCGCCCCGGCAGCGGCGTGACCTTGGAGTCGTCCCCGGCAAAGTAGCGGCGCACCATCATCGCCTGCTGCAGCCGGCCGCGGCGGACGTAGGCCTGGTAGAGCAGGTCCTTCACGACCTCGAGCAGCACCCCGGCCTGGAACGCGTCGATCACGGGCATCGCGGCGCGCCCGGGCGCGTCAGGATCGAACAGGACTTTCTTGACCACGGCGAAGCTGTCGTCATCGAGCTCGGCCAGCTGGCGGATGTTGGCGAGTTCCCCGTACAGCGCGAGCTTGCCGTCCTCCCCCAGGTCTGCGAACACGCACTGCGCGACGCGCCGGCACATGGACGCGAAGGCGTTGTAGCAGGCCGCCGAGAAGCAGGCGAACGCCTCCTTCAGCAGCGCCTCGGCGTCTTCCGGCAGGTAGGTGAAGTTGAAGCGCTCGCGCGGGCGCTCGAGCTCGACGAAGTTCGGCGCCAGCTCGACGCGGCTGCCGGCGTACAGCTTCACGGCAAAGCGCAGGAACACCGGCGCGTTGCAGGACTCGCAGCGGTACACCAGCCCGACCTGCGCCGGCTTGTGCTGCTGCAGGGCGTTGAAGTCCGGCACCGACACCGGCGTGATGTGCGCCAGCACCTGGCAATGCGGGCAGTGCAACGCCAGGCCGCTCTCCTGGTCGTGGTGCAGGCGTCCCGAGGAATCGATGAATACGGCCATGAGGGGAGTTTACGCTGCCGGCGGAGAAAGGGGGACCGTCCCCTAGGCGTGCAGCGGGCGAAAGCGCAGCCGGTGCGGCTGGTCGGCGAGCTCGCCCTTGCGGCGGCGCAGGTCGGCCACGTAGTCCTGGTAGTTGCCCTCGAACCAGGTGACCTCGCTGTCGCCCTCGAAGGCGAGGATGTGGGTCGCGATGCGGTCCAGGAACCAGCGGTCGTGCGAGATGACGACCGCGCAGCCCGGGAAGTTCAGCAGCGCCTCCTCGAGCGCGCGCAGCGTCTCGACATCCAGGTCGTTGGTCGGCTCGTCGAGCAGCAGCACGTTGGCGCCCGAGCGCAGCAGCTTCGCGAGGTGCACGCGGTTGCGCTCGCCGCCCGACAGCTCGCCGATCAGCTGCTGCTGCTGGTTGCCGCGGAAGTTGAACCGGCCGACGTAGCCGCGCGAGGGCGTCTCGTAGTTGCCGACCTTGATGATGTCCTGGCCGCCCGAGATCTCCTGCCAGACGGTCTTGCCGCCGTCGAGGCTGTCGCGCGACTGATCCACGTGGGCGATCCTGACCGTGGGGCCGAGGCGCACGGTGCCGGCATCCGGCCGTTCGGCGCCGGTCAGGATGCGGAACAGCGTGGTCTTGCCGGCCCCGTTCGGCCCGATGATCCCGACGATGCCGCCGCGCGGCAGGCTGAACGAGAGCCCGTCGAACAGCAGGCGCTCGCCAAAAGCCTTGCGCAGGCCATCGGCCTCGATCACCAGGTCGCCGAGGCGCGGCCCCGGCGGGATGTAGATTTCGTTGGTCTCGTTGCGCGCCTGGAACTCGACCGAGGACAGCTCCTCGAACTGGCGCAGTCGCGCCTTGCTCTTGGCCTGCCGCGCCTTCGGGTTGGCGCGCACCCACTCGAGCTCGTGCTGCAGCGTGCGCCGCAGGCCTTCCTGCTGCTTCTCCTCCTGCGCGAGGCGCTGCTCCTTCTGCTCCAGCCAGGAGGAGTAGTTGCCCTGCCACGGGATGCCGTGGCCGCGGTCGAGCTCGAGGATCCATCCGGCGACGTTGTCGAGGAAGTAGCGGTCGTGGGTCACGCAGATGACCGTGCCCGGGTACTGCTCTAGGAATTTCTCCAGCCAGGCGACCGACTCGGCGTCCAGGTGGTTGGTCGGCTCGTCCAGCAGCAGCATGTCCGGCTTCGACAGCAACAGCCGGCAGAGCGCGACGCGGCGACGCTCCCCGCCCGAGAGCTGCGCGACCTTCGCCTCCCACGGCGGCAGCCGGAGCGCGTCCGCGGCGACGTCCAGCTGGCGTTCGAGGTTGTGCCCGTCCACCGAGGCGAGGTACGCCTCGAGCTGCCCCTGCTCGGCGGCCAGCTTGTCGAAGTCGGCATCGGGCTCGCTGTAGCGCGCGTACACCTGCTCGAGGCGCGCCTGCGCGTCCTTGACCGCCCGCACCGACTCCTCGACGATCGCGCGCACGTCGGCCCCGGGGTCGAGCTGCGGCTCCTGCGGCAGGTAGCCGATCTTGATGCCGGGCTGCCCCCGCGCCTCGCCCTCGATCTCGGTGTCGATGCCCGCCATGATCCGCAGCAGCGTCGACTTGCCCGAGCCGTTCAGGCCGAGCACGCCGATCTTGGCGCCCGGGAAGAACGACAGCGAGATGTCGCGCAGGATGTGCCGCTTCGGCGGCACCATCTTGCCGACGCGGTTCATCGTGAAGATGTACTGGGCCATGCGCACCACCGGAAACGAGGGGCGCGGATTATCTGCGATGCGCCGGCCCGCCGCCAGACGGGGCCCGCGGCGCCCTGTGCTAGGCTCCGGGCTTCGGTTCCCCGGATGCCGGCATTGCCACCGAGCGGCGCATCGGACACCTGCCTGGTCGCCGGCGAGCGCATCGCGCGCTACGCCTTCGGCGACGGGCACCCGTTCGGCCCGGACCGGCACGACGCCTTTGTCCGCGAACTGACGGCGACGGGGCTGGATCGCCGGGTGCGGTTGTTCGCTCCCCGCCGGGCGACGCGCGACGAGCTGCTGCTGTTCCACCGGGCCGAGTACGTGGACCTGGTCCAGGCGCGATCCGCCACCGGCGAGGGCTATCTCGATGCCGGCGACACGCCCGCCTGGAAGGGCATGTTCGAGGCGGCCTGCGACGTGGTGGGTGCGTCGCTGGTCGCGACCGAGGCGCTCATGGGCGGGCAGGCGCGGCGGGCCTTCGTGCCGATCGCGGGCCTGCACCACGCCGGTCGCGGGCATGCCGCCGGCTTCTGCGTCTTCAACGACTGCGGCGTGGTCATCGAGCACCTCAAGCGCGCGCACCGCCTCGAGCGCATCGCTTACGTGGACATCGATGCGCACCACGGTGACGGCGTCTTTTACGCCTTCGAGGACGACCCCGCGCTGGTGTTCGCGGACCTGCATGAGGACGGCCGCTTCCTCTATCCCGGCACCGGCGGGGCGGACGAGCGGGGCGAAGGCGCGGCGCGCGGGACCAAGCTCAACATCCCGTTGCCGCCCGGTGCCGGGGATGCGGAATTCCTCGCGGCCTGGCCCGTGGTCGTCGAGCACCTCGAGCGGCACCGACCGCAGTTCATCCTGTTCCAGTGCGGCGCCGACAGCCTGGCCGGCGACCCGATCACGCACCTGGCCCTGAGCGAGGAGGCGCACGCCCATGCCGCCCGCTCGCTGTGCGGCATCGCCGACCGGTTCGCCGGCGGGCGCATCCTTGGCGCGGGCGGCGGCGGCTACAACCGCCGGAACCTCGCGCGCGCCTGGACCCGGGTCGTGCAGGCCTTCGTCGAACCGGCCTGACGCGCGCGCTTTCGGGTAGACTTCACGCCTCGTTTTTCCCGCGCCCCGGGGCATGGCATGTTCGGTCCTGGCCTGACCATCCAGTCGTTCGATCCCGAGCTCGCCTCCGCCATCACCGCCGAACGCCGGCGCCAGGAAGAGCACCTCGAGCTGATCGCCTCCGAGAACTACGCCAGCCCGCGCGTGCTCGAGGCGCAGGGCTCGGTGCTCACCAACAAGTACGCCGAGGGCTACCCGGGCAAGCGCTACTACGGCGGTTGCGAGCACGTCGACGTGGCCGAGCAGCTCGCGATCGACCGCGCGAAGCGGCTGTTCGGCGCCGCCTATGCGAACGTGCAGCCCCACTCCGGCTCGCAGGCGAATGCCGCCGTCTACCTGGCGCTGCTGGCACCCGGGGAGACGCTGCTCGGCATGAGCCTCGATCACGGCGGCCACCTGACCCACGGCTCGAAGGTCAATTTCTCCGGCAAGCTGTTCAACGCCGTGCAGTACGGGCTCGACCCGGCGTCCGGCGAGATCGACTACGCGCAGGTCGAGCGGCTCGCGCGCGAGCACCGCCCCAGGATGATCCTCGCGGGCTTTTCCGCCTATTCGCGCATCGTGGACTGGCAGCGCTTCCGGGCCATCGCGGACGAGGTCGGCGCCTGGTTCGTGGTGGACATGGCCCACGTCGCCGGTCTGGTGGCAGGCGGCGTGTACCCGAACCCGGTGCCGGTCGCGGACGTGGTGACCACCACCACGCACAAGACGCTGCGCGGGCCGCGCGGCGGGCTGATCCTGGCGAGGGACAACCCGGACCTGCACCGCAAGCTCAACTCGATGATCTTCCCGGGCACGCAGGGCGGGCCGCTGATGCACGTGATCGCGGCCAAGGCCGTGGCATTGCTGGAAGCGCTGGCGCCCGAGTTCCGGGACTACCAGCGCCAGGTCGTCGCCAACGCGCGCACGATGGCGAAGGCGCTCGAGGACCGCGGCTACCGGATCGTCTCGGGCGGCACCGACAATCACCTGTTCCTGGTCGACCTGATCGGGCGCGCGTACACCGGCAAGGACGCCGATGCGGCGCTCGGCCGCGCGCACATCACGGTCAACAAGAACGCGGTGCCGAACGACCCGCGGCCGCCGTCCGTCTCCAGCGGGCTGCGCATCGGCACGCCCGCGACCACGACGCGTGGATTCCGCGAGCCGGAGGCGCGGCAGGTCGGCGGCTGGATCGCCGACGTGCTCGACGCCATCGGGGACGAGGACGTCGTCGCGCGCGTGCGCGAGCAGGTGCTCGCCATCTGCCGGCGCCACCCCGTCTACGGCTGAGCGCGATCCCGGGGGCGGCAGTGCACTGCCCGTTCTGCAATCACGCGGACACCAAGGTCACGGACTCGCGCCTGGCGGGCGAGGGCCACCAGATCCGGCGCCGGCGCGAATGCCAGGCCTGCGGCGAGCGCTTCACCACGTTCGAAACCGCCGAGCTGGTGATGCCGCAGGTGGTCAAGAACGACCGTACGCGCCAGCCCTTCGACGAGCACAAGCTGCGCGGCGGCATCATGAAGGCGCTGGAAAAACGCCCGGTCGGTCGCGAAGAGGTCGAATCCGCGATCGAACGCATCAGTCACCGACTGCGTACGCTCGGGGAGCGTGAAGTGGCCTCGCGCACTATCGGCGAGATCGTCATGGAGGAATTGCGCCTGCTCGACGAGGTGGCCTACGTGCGCTACGCGTCGGTCTACCACCGGTTCAAGGATGTCGATTCCTTCCGCGAGCAGATCGAGAAACTCGGCAAGGGCCGCCGCGGCGAC
>DASTOQ010000033.1:0-3259 GCA_035720205.1 Steroidobacteraceae bacterium
TTCGATCTGCCGGGCGTGCCGCTCCGCCTGCGCCTGCGCACGGGCAAGAACCCGTTCGCATGACCTGCCGCGCTCGCGGCGACGCTCACGCGGCGGCGCCGAGGTCTGTCCCGGCCAGCCCTCCCGGCGGCTGATGGCACCGGGGCCGCAACCTGTGGACCTGCGCCGTCCACGATGATCCGCCGGTCGTCCTGGCGATGTGTCGCGCCGGTACCAGGCCGCTCATTGCGGCGTGGACGTCGGCGCGGCGCACCCCGATGTCGGCGAGCATCCGATCGCTCATGTGCATGAACTCGCGCACGTGGGCACGCCGCCGCGCCGCCCGGCGCTGCCGCCAGGCACCGAGCAGCCGTTTCAACGCCTTGATCGGCCCACTGCTATCCGCAGGCATCTTGCCCTCCTTCCGTTCACTGCCTGCTCCGTCTCCGGGTCCGGCATGCATTGCCGAACGGTTATGGATAGCGGGGCTCGGTTTCAGTCGGATTTCGCGAGGGAGGAGTTCTTGTTTCGATTGTTTCAGGCACGCGCTGCCCGTCGGCCGCTTCGATCAGGCAGCCGTGCCGGTCGCAGGCGGTCTCGGCCAGGGCGACGAGCGCTTCGGTCACCGCTCGCGGGTCGGGCAGCTTCGAGGCGTCTTCGCCGGGATAGGCGCTGGCGCGCAGGCGCGTACGCATGACCCCCGGATCGATCAGGTTCACGCGCAACGCCGTCCGCCGGGTCTCGGCGGCGTACGCCACGACCAGCGTCTCGAGCGCCGCCTTGCTCGCGGCGTAGCCGCCCCAGTACGGCTTGCGCGCGCGCGCCTGAGCGCAGGTGACGAAGAGGGCGCGACCCGCCGGCGCGGCGCGCAGCAGGGGATCGAGCGAGCGGATCAGCCGATAGTTGGCGGTGGCGTTCACCGCCATGACCCGCTCGAACGCCTGCGGCTTGAGGTGACCTAGCGGTGAGAGCGGCCCCAGCTCGGCGGCGCAGCCGACCAGAACGTCGAGCCGGCCGAAGCGCTGGGCGAGGACGCCGCCCAGCTGATCGATCGCCTGCCCGTCGGCGAGATCGAGCGGCACCAGGGTCGCGCGTGCGCCCGCGGCGCGTACCCGGTCGTCGACCTCCTCGAGCGCGCCCGAGGTGCGCGCCACCAGGACGAGGGTGGCGCCCTCCGCGGCGAAGCGTTCGGCGAGGGCCTTCCCGAGCCCCCGGCTCGCGCCGGTGATCAACGCGACCCGATCGAGCAGGCGCGCCAGCTCAACGCTCCTCGAGCATCAGCGAGAGCTGATCGGCGCTGCCGCCGCGGCCGAAGTCCTCGAGCAGCGTCGGGTAGTCGCCGCTGAAGCAGGCGTCGCAGAACTGCGGCTGCGCGGCGTCCCGGCGCGCGCTGCCGACCGCGCGATAGAGGCCGTCCAGCGAGAGGAAGTCCAGGCTGTCGACGCCGATGATGCGGGCCATCGCATCCCGATTGTTCTGGGCCGCCAGCAGCTCGCTGCGCTCCGGCGTGTCGACCCCGTAGAAGCACGAGTGGATGGTCGGCGGGCTCGCGACCCGCATGTGCACCTCGGCCGCGCCCGCGTTGCGGATCATCGCGACGATCTTGGTGGAGGTGGTGCCGCGCACGATCGAATCGTCGACCAGCACCACGCGCTTGCCGGCCACGGTGGAACGGTTGGCGTTGTGCTTGAGCCGGACGCCGAGATGCCGAATGCGGTCGGACGGCTCGATGAAGGTGCGCCCGACGTAGTGATTGCGGATCAGCCCGAGCTCGAACGCCAGATTGGCAGCCTGGGCGTAGCCGATGGCCGAGGGGACGCCGGAATCGGGCACCGGCACGACGATGTCCGCGGGCGCGGGCGCCTCGCGCGCCAGCTCGGCGCCGATGCGCTTGCGGACCTCGTAGACGTTCTGTCCCTCGACCGCGCTGTCCGGCCGCGCGAAGTAGACGTACTCGAAGATGCAGAAGCGCCGGGGCGGCATGGCGAACGGCTTGAAGCTCTCGATGCCGCTCATGGTCGCGCTCACGACCTCGCCCGGCTCGATGTCGCGCACGAAGCGGGCGCCCATGATGTCGAGCGCGCAGGTCTCGGAAGCCAGGATGGGGGCGCCGTCCAGATCGCCGAGCACCAGCGGCCGAATGCCGAGCGGGTCGCGAACGCCATACAGCGCCTCCGCGGACAGGGCGACCAGGGCGAACGCGCCCTCGACCTGGCGCAACGCGTCGACCAGGCGCTCGACCACGGTGGGCTGGCGCGAGCGGGCGATCAGGTGGATGATCACCTCGGTGTCGGAGGTCGACTGGAACAGACAGCCTTCTTCGACCAGCTGGCGGCGCAGCGCGAGCGCGTTGGTGAGATTGCCGTTGTGGCCGAGCGCGAGGCCGCCGAACGCGAAGTCGGCGTACAGCGGCTGCACGTTGCGCAGGAGCGGCGCGCCGGTGGTGGAATAACGCACGTGGCCGATCGCGGCGTGCCCCGGCAGCGCGCCGATCACCGCCTCGTTGCTGAAATGGTCGCCGACCAGGCCGAGCGCACGGTGGCTGTGGAACAGCCGGCCGTCGAAGCTGACGATGCCGGCCGCCTCCTGGCCGCGGTGCTGCAGCGCATGCAGGCCGAGGACGGTGTGGGCCGCGGCGTCGTCATTGCCATGGATGCCGAACACGCCGCACTCCTCGCGCAGCTTGTCGGCGGTGAAGATGCGGTGCCTGGTCATGGCGTCTGCCCTGCCGCCCATCTTAGCGCGGGCAAGCCGGCGTGCGACCACTGTGCGGAGCGCAGCGCCGCGAAGTCCTCGGGTAGCAGTCTGGTCAACAGTGCCGCGCCATCCTGGACGTAGGGAAGGATCAGAGCGTTCCTGACCCACTCGGGCTGCTCCTCCGGGGCAATCAGGACGACCAGGCCGAGGTATGCGGCGCAGACCACCACCGCGCCTCGCGCCGCGCCGAAAGCCAGGCCGGCCAACCGATCGACGGTCCCGAGCATGCCGCCGGGTATGTGGTCGGCCGCCAGCGCCGCCGCAACCTTAAGGCCGATCAACGGCACCACGAACACCACCGCCAAAGCGGCGGCATCGGCCAGCCATTCCGTCTCGATGGTCCGCCTGGCGAGCTCCCGGGCGTACGGAAAGGCGAAGTACGCGGCTACCCCGGCCCCGACCCAGGTGACGATCGTCAGCGTCTCGCGCAGGAAGCCGCGCAGGAAGGCCACCAGCACGGACAACCCGAGCACCGCAACGGCGGCGATGTCGAACGCGGTGGGCGTCAGTTCCGGCATCGGTC
>DASTOQ010000034.1:0-5992 GCA_035720205.1 Steroidobacteraceae bacterium
GACGGCGCCGAGTCCTCCGTCCGCAGGCTGGCCGGCATCGGCGTGCGTGCCGCGGATTACGGCCAGCGCGCCGTCGTCGCGCACCTGCGCACGGAACGGCCACACGCGGACACCGCGTACCAGCGTTTCCTCGACACCGGGCCGCTGGCGCTGCTGCCGCTCGCGGACGGGCGGGTGTCGCTGGTCTGGTCCACGACTCCGGAGATGGCCGAAGACCTCGTGCGCTGTGACGAGGCGCAGTTCGACGAGCGCGTGACCGCGGCTTCGGCCGGTGTGCTCGGCCGGCTCGAGGCCACGACCCCGCGCGCCTCGTTCCCGCTGCGGCTGCTGCATGCGCGCCGTTACGCCCTGGACCGCATCGCCCTGGTCGGCGACGCCGCGCATACGGTGCACCCGCTCGCAGGGCAGGGCATCAACCTGGCTTTCCTCGATGCGGCCGCGCTCGTGGATGTGCTGGGCGATGCGCTCGCCGCCGGCGACGACCCCGGCGAACTGCGCGTGCTGCGGCGCTACGAACGCTGGCGCAAGGCCGAGGCGCTGCCCGCGATCCTGCTGCTGGACGGCCTGAAGCGGCTGTTCTCGGGCGGCGACGAGTTCAAGTCGCGCCTGCGCCGCGGCGGGCTCGGCCTGGTGCAGTCGGCGCGTCCGGTCAAGCGCCTGCTGATGCAGCGCGCGCTCGGCATCGCCGGCGACCTGCCGGCCTCCGTGCGCCGGCCGCCTTCATGACCTGAGATCGACGTTCTTCGTCTCGCGCAGGTACAGGAGCCCGACGATGCCGGTCATGGCGGCGATCGCGATCGGGTACCAGAGCCCGTAGTAGATATTGCCGGTGACGACCACCAGCGCGGCCGCCAGGAATGGCAGGAAGCCGCCGAACCAGCCGTTGCCGATGTGGTACGGCAGGCTCATGGACGAGTAGCGGATGCGCGTCGGGAACAGCTCCACGAGGAACGCCGCGATCGGGCCGTACACCATCGTCACGTAGATCATCAGCAGCGTCAGCAGCGCAACCGTGGCCACGCGGTTGACCTGCGCGGGGTCCGCGGCCGCCGGGTAGCCGGCGGCATCCAGCGCCGTCCGGTAGGCGTCTGCATCGAAGCCCTCGAGGCGGGTTCCGGCGATCGTCGTCACGACGTCCTGGCCGGCCTCGGCCGGCCGCTGCTCGTAGCTGACGCCGGCCTTGGTCAGGAAATCGCGCGCCTGGTCGCAGGGCGTGGCGGGCTTGGCGAAGATGCGGAAGTGGCAGTCGCGGGCCGCCACCGCCACCGCGGCGCGCTCCTCGAACGCCGCCAGCGCCGGGTTCACCGCATGCGTCAGGCCGTGGAAGACCGGGATGAAGGTGAGCGCGGCCAGCAGGCAGCCGGCCACCATGATCTTCTTGCGGCCGATGCGGTCGCTGAGCTTCCCGAACACGACGAAGAACGGCGTGCCGATCGCGAGCGCGATCGCGATCAGCACGTAGGAGCTCTGGAATTCGAGCTTCAGGGTGTTCTGCAGGAAGAAGAGCGCATAGAACTGCCCCGTGTACCAGACCACGCCCTGGCCTGCGGTCGCGCCGAGCAGCGCGAGCAGCACGATGCGCGCGTTGCGCCATTGCCCGAAGCTCTCGGTCAGCGGCGCGTGCGAGAGCTTGCCCTCGGCCTTGATCTCGGCGAATACCGGCGACTCCTCGAGCTTCAGGCGGATGTAGACCGAGATCCCGAGCAGGACGACCGAGATCAGGAACGGCACGCGCCAGCCCCATTCGCGGAACTCGTCCTCGCCGAATCCCAGCCGGCAGGCCAGGATCACGGCCAGCGAGAGGAAGAACCCGAGCGTCGCGGTGGTCTGGATCCAGCTGGTGTAATAGCCGCGCCGGCCCTGCGGCGCATGCTCGGCCACGTAGGTGGCGGCGCCGCCGTACTCGCCGCCGAGCGCCAGGCCCTGCGCCAGGCGCAGCGCTACCAGCAGCACCGGAGCCCAGATGCCGATCTGGGCGTAGGTCGGCAGCACGCCGACCAGCGCGGTCGCCGCGCCCATGACCACGATCGTGATCAGGAAGGTGTACTTGCGGCCGATGCGGTCGCCGATGCGCCCGAACAGCAGCGCGCCGAGCGGGCGCACCGCGAAGCCGGCGCCGAAGGTGGCGAGGCTCGCAAGGAACGCCGCGGTCTCGTTGCCGGGCGGGAAGAAGAGCGCCGAGAAGAACACGGCCAGCGTGCCGTAGAGGTAGAAGTCGTACCACTCGAACACGGTGCCGAGCGACGAGGCGAAGATCACCCGCCGATGCGCCGCATCGATGCCGACGGGATTAGGGGGACGCGTCCCTTGATCCGCCGCAGGCGATCCCTGCAACGAATTCACCGCAGATAAAGGGACGCGTCCCCTTTTACTCACACCAGCGCGTCCGCTTTGGCCGCGCAGATGAAGTCGTTGTCGGAGAGCCCGCCGATCGCGTGGGTGGACCAGCGCATGCGGCAGTAGTTGTAGCCGATCTCGAGGTCCGGGTGGTGGTCCTCGGCGTTGGCGACGTGCGCGAGCGCGTTGACGAAGCTCATGGTGCGCCAGAAATCCGGGAACTTCAGCTCGCGCCGGATCGCGCGGCCGTCCTCCACCAGCTTCCAGTCCGGGTGCAGCAGCTTCATGAGCCCCGCGGCCTGGGCGGCGTCGAGCGGGCGCACGCCGCCCTCGCAGGGCACGCACTTGCGTTCCTTCAGCGGTTCCATCAGGCCTCCCGGCGCGGGTAATGCCGCGCGACGTAGCGTTCCACCAGTTCCTGGAATTCCTCGGCGATGCGCTCGCCCTTCAGCGTCACCGTCTTCTCGCCGTCCTCGTAGACGGGAGCGACCGGCCGCTCGCCGGTACCGGGCAGGCTGATGCCGATGTTGGCGTGCTTGCTTTCGCCGGGGCCGTTGACGACGCAGCCCATGACGGCCACCGTCATCGTCTCGGCGCCGACGAAGTCGCGCCGCCATTCGGGCATGCGCCCGCGCACGTGCTCCTGGATGCGCTGCGCGAGCTCCTGGAAATAGTTGCTGGTCGTCCGGCCGCAGCCCGGGCAGGCCACGACTCGCGGCGCGAAGGCGCGCAGGCCGAGGCTCTGCAGGATCTCCTGCGCCACGCGCACCTCCTGGCGGCGGTCGCCGCCGGGCTCCGGGGTCAGCGACACGCGGATGGTGTCGCCGATGCCTTCCTGCAGCAGCACCGCGATCGCCGCGGTCGAGGACACGATGCCTTTGGCGCCCATGCCGGCCTCGGTGAGCCCGAGGTGCAGCGGGTAGTCGCAGCGCGCGGCCAGTTGCCGGTAGATCGCGATCAGGTCCTGCACGCCGCTGACCTTCGCACTGATGACGATTGCGTCATGCGGCAGGCCCAGTTCCTCCGCGCGCGCCGCGCTGACCAGCGCCGACTGCACGGTCGCCTCGCGCAGCACCTCGAGCGCATCCCGAGGTTCCGCGAGCTTCGAGTTCTGGTCCATCAGCCGCGTCAGCAAGTCCTGGTCGAGGCTGCCCCAGTTGACGCCGATGCGCACCGGCTTGCCGTGGCGGCAGGCGGTCTCCACCATCGCGGCGAACTGGGGGTCGCGCTTGCTGCCGCGGCCGACGTTGCCCGGGTTGATGCGGTACTTGTCGAGCGCCGCCGCGCACGCCGCGTGCGCGGCCAGCAGCTTGTGGCCGTTGAAGTGGAAGTCGCCGACCAGCGGCACGCCGCAGCCGGCGGCGCGCAGCCGGTCGCGGATGTGCGGCACTGCCGCGGCGGCCTCGTCGGTGTTGACCGTGACGCGCACGATCTCGGAGCCGGCGTCCGCGAGCTCGTGCACCTGGCGCGCAGTCGCCTCCACGTCGGCGGTGTCGGTGTTGGTCATGGACTGCACCACGACCGGGGCGCCGCCGCCCACCGTGACGGCGCCGATGCGCACCGCGACCGTGCTGCGCCGCCGCCCGATCAAGGCTGCTGCCGGCTCCGGATCCAGTCGTCCACGGTGCGCTCCAGGATGTCGAGCGGCACCGCGCCGGTCGCCAGCACCGTGTCGTGGAAGGCGCGGATGTCGAAGCGCTCGCCGAGCGCCTGTTCCGCGCGGGCGCGCAGCTCGAGGATCTTCAACTGCCCGATCTTGTAGGCCAGCGCCTGGCCCGGCCAGGCGATGTAGCGGTCGATCTCGTTGACGATGTCGGCCTCGGTCTTGGCGGCGTTCGCCAGGAAATAGTCGATCGCCTCCTGCCGCGTCCAGCCCATGTGGTGGATGCCGGTGTCCACCACCAGGCGCACCGCGCGCCACTGGTCGTAGGTGAGCTGGCCGAAGCGCGAATACGGGTCCTGGTACAGGCCGAGGTCGTAGCCGAGCCGCTCGGAGTAGAGCGCCCAGCCCTCGACGTAGGCGGTGAAGCCGCCGAAGCGCCGGAACTTCGGCAGCTCGCCCTGTTCCTGCGCGAGCGCGATCTGCAGGTGATGCCCGGGCGCCGCCTCGTGCGCGGTCAGCACCTCCATCTCGTATTTCGGACGCACTTCAGGCCGGTACAGGTTGACGTAGTAATAGCCGGGCCGCGTGCCGTCCACCGAGGGGCCGCTGTAATAGGCCGTGGTCGTGTTGGGCGCGCTGGTGTCCGGGATCGCGCGCAGGCCGAAGGGCGTGCGGTAGAGCTTGCCGAACAGCCGCGGCAACTCCGGGTCGATTACCTTGGTGATGTAGGCGTAGGCGCGGAACAGCTCGTCGCCCGTCCGGTAGTAGAATTGCGGGTCGGTGCGCAGGAACTCGAAGAAATCGGTGAGGCTGCCCTTGAAACCGACCTGGTCCATGACCTGCTGCATCTCGGCGCGGTTGCGCGCGACCTCGGCGAGGCCGATCTCGTGGATCTGTTCCGGCGTCAGCGCGGTGGTGGTGTGATAGCGCGCGCGGTTGGCGTACAGGGCGCGCCCGTCGGGCGTATCCCAGATGCCGACGGTGTCGCGGCAGGCGGGCAAGTACTCGTGGCCGAAGACCGAGGCGAAACGGCGGTACGCCGGGATCACGGACCCGGCGATCACCTGTCGCGCCGCCGCGGTCAGCCGCTCGCGCTCCACCGGCGGCACCGCGTCGGGGAACTGCTGGAAGCGCTTGAAGAACGGACTGTCCTCCGGCCGTTCCACCACCTGCATCGCGAGCTGCGGCACCACGCGATCCATGATCACGCGCGGCTGGGTGCGGCCCTCGGCCGCGGCCTGCCGCAGCAGGTCGGCGTACTGCTCGAGGAAGGCCGGCAGCGCCTGCATGCGCCGCAGCCAGGTGTCGTAGTCGGCGGCCGTCTCGAAGGGCATCAGCTCGGCCGTTTCGTTGAGCGACTGGGGCCCTTCGCGCGCCCGGATGCCGTAGTACTCGAGATGGAACGGCTGCGCGGCCACGCTCTCCTCGTAGCGGCGCCGGAACAGGTCGTAGTTCAGCTGTTCCGCTGGCGGCAGGGCGGCGCGCGGGAAGCGCTGCAGCTCCTCGAGCACGCGCGCATCGGCGGCATCCTGCGCCTGGCGGGCGGCCGCGGAGATGTCCGGCCAGCGGTCGTTGTAGCGCCGGTCGCCGCGATAGGTCGCAAGCAGGGGATTCTCGGCCAGGTCACGCTCCCATTCGCGCTCGAACAACGCGTGCAGGTCAGCGGTTGCATCGGCCGCGGCCGGCGGCGGCGCCAGCAGGGCGCAGGCCATCAGGGCGATCGGCAGGGCAGGCAGGCGGGTCATCGTCGGGACTCCCGGGGGCCGGACGGAGGGCGACTATACCCTGTGCCCGCCGGCGCTTTCCGCTAGAATCGGAGGGTCGCAATGAGGTCCTGCCGGAGAGTCCGCGCAAGGCGCGGCGCCGAAGGCGCAACCCGCCCGGAAACGCTCAGGCACCCGAACGGCAGGAACTGGCGAACTCTGGAGAGTGGCCCTCGCGGGCCCACCGAAGGGGAGCGGCCCCGGGGACGAACCGGTACCCAATCTCTCAGGTTTCAGGACAGAGGGGCGGCGGACCACGGTGGTCCGCCGCCCTTTTTTTCGTGCGGGG
>DASTOQ010000035.1:0-26705 GCA_035720205.1 Steroidobacteraceae bacterium
ACTGACGGAGGATGGCCTGCTTCTGCGCGGGCGTGAATCCGGCGGCCGCCTCGAGGGCCTCGGGCGACTCAAAGCTCCGGCCGGGATCTTTCATTGCGTTCGCGAAGTCCATGGCGCCGCCATGATACGCCGCGCCGCGCGGCCGCCGAGGCCGTCCGGAATGGCGCTCCCAGAGGGATTCGAACCCTCGTACCAGCCTTGAGAGGGCTGTGTCCTAGGCCTCTAGACGATGGGAGCGAGGCCCCTCGGCATCCGGTGCGGGCCCGGAATGAGGGGCTGGTATTATACGGCCCCACCATTCGACCTCAAGCGGACCCGATTACTTGAACGAACCCAGCGGCCGGGCCGCCGCCCCGGCGATCGTCGCACGCGCGGACCATCCGATCTCGCGCTCGATGATTGCGGGCAGCGCGCTCAAGGTGCTCTATCGATTGAAGGACGGCGGCTACCAGGCCTTCCTGGTCGGCGGCTGCGTGCGCGACCTGCTGATCGGCATCGAGCCGAAGGATTTCGACATCGCCACCGACGCGCGACCGGAGGAGATCCGGCGCCTGTTCCGCAACTGCCGCCTGATCGGGCGGCGCTTCCGGCTCGCGCACATCCGCTTCGGCCAGCAGATCATCGAGGTCGCGACCTTCCGCGCGGCCGGCGCGCCGATGGCGCCGGAGCCCGACCTCGACGGCGTGCTGGACGAGGACGCGGAGATGGAGCCGGACGGCAATGTCGCAGAACCGGACGAGGAGCCCAACGGCAACGTCGCCGACCCGGACGACCCGAACGGCTTCGACCGCGCGCACGATGAGCGCGGGCGGCTGTTGCGCGACAACGTGTACGGCAGCATCGACCAGGACGTCTGGCGGCGCGACTTCACCTGCAACGCGCTCTACTACAGCATCGAGGACTTCTCGATCTGGGATTACGTTGGCGGCGTCCTGGATGTCAAGGCGCGCACCCTGCGCCTGATCGGCGACCCGGAGAAGCGTTACCGCGAGGACCCGGTGCGGATGCTGCGCGCGGTGCGCTTCCAGGCCAAGCTGGGATTCACGCTGCACGAGGGCACGCGCGAACCGCTCGGGCGGCTGGCGTCGCTGCTGGACGGCATCCCGCCGGCGCGCCTGCTCGACGAATTCCAGAAGCTGTTCCTGGCCGGATTCGGGCAGCAGGCGTTCGAACTCCTGCGCGAGCACGGCCTGCTCGAACACCTGTTCCCGGCGACCGCGGCCTGGCTCGCCGCCGAGAAGGATGGCATGGCGATGCGCCTGATCCAGGCGGGGCTCGCCAACACCGACCGGCGGGTGGCCGAGGGCAAGTCGGTGACGCCGATGTTCCTGTTCGCGGTGCTGCTGTTCGGCCCGGTAACCGCGGCCGCGCAGAGGCGCTTCGACGCGGGCTTGCACCCGGGGCAGGCGATCGCGGACGCGGTGGACGAGGTCGTCGCTGCGCAGAACCGCCGCAT
Source organism: Steroidobacteraceae bacterium (assembly GCA_035720205.1). Taxonomy (GTDB): domain Bacteria; phylum Pseudomonadota; class Gammaproteobacteria; order Steroidobacterales; family Steroidobacteraceae; genus SCUD01. Next base: position 1,457 of record DASTOQ010000035.1, read on the forward strand.
CGGCATCCCGAAGCGGTTTTCGATCCCGATGCGAGAGCTGCTCGCGCTGCAGCCGCGCTTCCAGCGGCGCGAGGGCCGGCGCGCGCTCGCCTTCATCGGCCATCCGCGCTTCCGCGCGGCATACGATTTTCTCGTGTTGCGCGCAGAGGCGGGCAACGAGGACCCGGCGATCGCACAGTGGTGGACCGAGATCCAGTCGCTGCCGCCGGACGCGCAGCGAGAGCGCGCCGGAGCGGAACCCGCGGGCGAAAGCCCGCACGAGGGCGGGCCGCCGCGCCGGCGTCGCCGGCGCCGCGGCGGACGCCGTCACCGCGAACCCGCGACCGAGGGCTGAGCCGGCGTGAACTGGCGGCCGGCCTACGTGGCCCTCGGCAGCAACCTCGACCAACCCGCTCGCCAGGTCGAGGCTGCACTCGGGATGCTGGCCGCGATCCCGGCGACGCTTCTCGTGCTGCGCTCGCGGTTGTGGAAAACCCGGCCCATGGGCCCGCAGGACCAGCCCGACTTCATCAATGCCGTCGCGGGCCTGCTGACGCAACTCGACGCACAAGCCCTGCTCGACGCACTCGCCACCATCGAGCGCGGCATGGGTCGCATTGCGCCGCCGGTACGCTGGGGTCCCCGCGTCATCGATCTGGACCTGCTGCTGCTCGGCGACGAGACGTGCGGGGAGCCCGGCCTCACGCTGCCGCATCCGGGCCTGCACCAGCGCAATTTCGTGCTGTATCCTCTGGCCGAAATCGCCGCGGATCTCTGGGTGCCGGGCCATGGCCGCGTGGCGGCGCTCCGGAGCAAGGTTCCGGGCGAGGGCCTCGAGGCAATCTCCGCGGGGATCCGTTGACCGAAGCAAGGAAAGAGGGCTGGCCGCACCGTCTGGTGGTGGTCGAGGGGCTGATCGGCGTCGGCAAGACCAGCCTCGCGCGCAAGCTCGCCGCCGCGGTCGGCGCCGAGACCGTGTTCGAGCAGCCGATGGAAAACCCGTTCCTCGAGCGCTTTTACAAGGACCGCCGCGCCGCCGCCTTCCCGGCCCAGCTTTACTTCCTGTTCCAGCGTGCTCGGCAGCTGACGGCGCTGCAGCAGCAGGACATGTTCGCGCCGCTGCGCATCGCCGACTACATGCTGGACAAGGACCGCCTGTTCGCGCGCATCGTTCTCGACGACGAGGAATTCAAGCTCTACGACCAGGTCTACGCGCGGCTCGCCATGGACGCGCCGACGCCGGACCTGGTGGTGTTCCTGCAGGCGCCGGTGGACATCCTGCTGCAGCGCATCGACAAGCGCGGCATCGCCTACGAGAAATACATCGATGCCGCCTACCTGGAGCGGCTCGGCGAGGCCTACACGCGCTACTTCCACCAGTACACGGCGTCGCCGCTCTTGATCGTCAACACCGCCGAGATCGATCCGGCCAACAACTCGCGCGACTTCGACGAGCTGTTCGAGACCATCCGCACGACCCAGAGCGGCCGTCACTACGTGAATCCCGTCAGGCGCTGACGCCGTGGCGCGCGAGCGCCCAGCGCACGTGCTCCCGCACCATGCCGTCGGCGGAACCGGCGCGCGACCTGAGCGCGGCGAGCACCGGCGCCGAGGTCGGCGCATTGCCGAGCGCGACCGCGAGGTTGCGCAGCCAGCGCCGGTAGCCCAGGCGGCGCAGGGCGGAGCCCTGCGTGCGCTCCTGCCACTCGGCCTCGGTCCAGGCGAACAGCCCGGCCAGCCCGGCGGCGTCGAGTCCCTGGCGCACGCGGAATTCGGGCAGAGCGGCGGGGCGTGCGAACTTGTTCCAGGGGCAGACCAGCTGGCAGTCGTCGCAGCCAAAGATGCGGTTGCCGATCGCGGGGCGCAGCTCTTCCGGGATCGCGCCGTGATATTCGATCGTGAGGTAGGAGATGCAGCGGCGCGCGTCGAGCTGATACGGCGCCGTGATTGCGCCGGTCGGGCAGGCGGGAATGCAGGCGTTGCAGCTGCCGCAACGATCCTTGGCCGGCGCATCCACCGGCAACGGCAGGTCCGTGAACAGTTCGCCCAGCATGAAGAAGGAGCCCGCGCGCTCGTTGATCAGGTTGGTGTGCTTGCCGATCCAGCCGAGCCCGGCGTCGCGCGCCAGCGGCTTCTCCATGACCGGCGCCGAGTCCACGAAGGCGCGATAGCCGAAAGGCCCGATCTCGCGCTCGAGTGCGCGGGCGAGCCGCGCGAGCCGCGCGCGCAGCACCTTGTGGTAGTCGCGCCCCAGCGCGTAGCGCGCGACGTAGGCGCGCGCGCCGTCGGCGAGCACGCGAGCGGCCGGCGCCGCATCCGGGGCGGTCGCCGGCATGCGCAGGCTGATGACCCGCACGGTGCCCGGCACCAGCTCCGCGGGGCGGCTGCGGCGGCGGCCGTGGCGCTCCATGTAGCGCATCTCGCCGTGGCGTCGCTCGCCGATCCAGCGTTCGAGGTTGGCCTCGTCGGCCGGCAACTCGACGCCGGCGACGCCGACCTGGTCGAAACCGAGTTCCGCGGCCAGGCCCTCCAGGCGGGTGCGGAGCGCGGCGAGCTCGTCGTCGTTGAACGCGCGTGGCATGGCGGGGCCGGCGGCGGCGGGCGGCCAGTATAATCGCGCCGATGGAACCGCTGCCCGTCGAGGTCTACTCGGCCGCGCAGGTCCGCGCGATGGACCGCCATGCGATCGGGACCGCGGGCATTCCCGGCTACACCCTGATGCAGCGCGCCGGCGCCGCCGCGCTCGACTGCTTGCGCCGCAGCTGGCCGCAGGCGCGGCGCATCGCGATCGCCTGCGGCGCCGGCAACAATGCCGGCGACGGTTACGTGCTCGCGCGGCTCGCGCGCGCAGCCGGTCTCGAGACAGCGGTCGCCGCGCTGGTGGATCCGGCGCGCCTGACCGGGGACGCCGCGATGGCGTTCGCGGATTTTTCGGCGGCGGGCGGGCGCTGCGAGCCCTTCTCGAGGCGCCTGTTCGGGCGGGCTGCGGTCATCGTCGACGCGCTGCTGGGCACCGGCCTCGACCGGCCGGTCGCGGGCTCGATGCGCGCCTGCATCGAGGCGCTGAACGCGAGCGGCCTGCCGTTGCTGGCGCTCGACATTCCCTCGGGCCTCGACGCGGACACCGGGCGCGTGCGCGGAATGGCGATCGCCGCCGCGCGCACCATCACCTTCGTCGGGCTCAAGTCGGGCCTTTACCTCGGCGCGGCGCGCGAGCATGTCGGCGCGCTCGAATTCGCCGGCCTCGGCGTGCCGGCGTCCGCGCGCGCGGGCGCGACGCCGGTGCTGCGGCGGATGGACACGACATTGCTGGCCGCCGCGCTGCCGAAGCGCGGACGCCTCGCGCACAAAGGCGCGCACGGCCGCGTGCTCGTGGTCGGCGGCCACGCGATGGCGGGCGCGGCGCGGCTTGCGGGCGAGGCGGCGCTGCGCAGCGGCGCGGGGCTGGTGGCGATCGCAACCACGGCGTCGGCGGCGGGGGCGATCGTCGGCCGCCGGCCGGAACTCATCTGCCATGCGGCGACTTCGGCCGTGAAGCTGCGGCCGCTGCTGAAGGCGGCGGATGCGGTCGCCATCGGGCCGGGCCTCGGCCTCGACCGGCGCGCGAAGCTGCTGCTCGAGGCGACGCTCGCCGCCGGCAGGCCCTGCGTCGTGGATGCGGACGCGCTCACGCTCGCCGCCAGGCGGCCGCGGCGCCGCGACCACTGGATCCTGACGCCGCATCCCGGAGAAGCGGCGCGACTGCTCGGGACCGGGACCGCCGCCGTGCAGCGCGATCGCCTGGCGGCCTTGCGCGCCATCGCGACGAAGTACGGGGGAACCTGCGTGCTGAAGGGCGCCGGCACGCTCGTGAGTTCGCAATCGGGGCCGCCGTGGGTCTGCGACCGTGGCAACCCCGGCATGGCGACCGCGGGCGCGGGCGACGTGCTCACCGGCATCATCGTCGCATTGATCGCCGGCGGAGCCGGGCCGGAACTGGCGGCTCCCGCCGGCGTGCTGTTGCACGCGATCGCGGGGGACCGCGCGGCCGCCGGCGGCGAGCGTGGCGTCATCGCCGGCGACCTGATCGCTGAACTGCGCCGCGCCGCGCAGCCGCCATGGAGCTGAACCTCGCGGACGAAAGCGCCACGGTCGCAGTGGGCGCGGCCCTGGCGCGCGGCCTGCCGGACCTCCGCGATCACGCGCTGCTGCTCGGCCTTTCCGGAGAGCTCGGCAGCGGCAAGACCACCCTGGCGCGCGCGTTGCTGCGCGCGCTCGGCGTCACGGGCACGATCCGCAGCCCCAGCTTCACGCTGGTCGAGCCCTACGACACGGCGGCAGGCGTGGTGCACCACCTGGATCTCTATCGCCTGCAGCCGGGCGGCGCGGAACTGGAGTCGCTCGGCTATCGCGACATGCGCGCGCAGCCCGGCCTCGTGATCGTCGAATGGCCGGAACGGGGCGGAGCCGCGCTGGGCACGCCCGATCTGGAGCTGACACTCGAACACCGGCCCATCGGGCGTGGTCTGACAGGTCATGCAGCGACCGACGCCGGCCGCCGCTGGCTGTCGTCCTTGTCGCGTGTCGCTGTAAGTTGATGACGTATCTGGCTGAAATGCTTGAATGTTTGGGAGGCGGTCGCTAGAGTAGCCGGCAGGCCCCAAATTCTGGGTGCGCCATGCGCCTCGCGCCGCGGCTCTACGTCATCGCCTTCCTGCTGCTGCCGGCAGCGGCCGGCGCGCAGCAGCTGCAGTTGCAGGACGTGCGACTGTGGGCGAGTCCCGATTCCACGCGCGTGGTGCTCGACCTGTCCGAGCCCGCCAGCTACTCGATGTTCTCGCTGTCGGATCCCGAGCGCGTCGTCATCGACCTCGAGCAGGCGACGCTGGCGGCGAACGGCATCTCCACGCCCGCGGGCACGGGCCTGGTGAAAGCGGTGCGCCTGGGCGCGCGCGAAGGCGGCGGCCTGCGCGTGGTGCTGGACGTCGGCGCGAAGGTGCTGCCGAAGAGTTTCCTGACGCCGCCGAACGAGGCCTACGGGCACCGCCTGGTCGTGGACCTCGCGCTCGAGCAGGCGCCCAGGGCGACCAAGGTTGTGCCCGCCGGCGGGCAGCGCGACATCGTGGTCGCGATCGACGCCGGCCACGGCGGCGAGGACCCGGGCGCCGTCGGCAAGAACGGCACGCACGAGAAGGCCGTGGTGCTGGCGGTCGCGAGGAAACTGGCCGAGCGCATCAACGCGGAGCCCGGCATGCGCGCCGTGCTGACGCGCGACGGCGACTACTTCGTGTCGTTCCGCGATCGCGTGAAGCGGGCGCGCGACCAGCAGGCCGACCTGTTCATCTCGATCCACGCGGACGCCTTCGTGAACCGCAGCGTGAGGGGCTCCTCGGTGTACGTGCTGTCCACGCGCCGCGCGAGCAGCGAGGCCGCGCGCATCCTGGCGGACCGCGAGAACGCGGCCGACCTGATCGGCGGCGTGTCCCTCGACGACAAGCCGGACGTGCTCGCCTCGGTGCTGCTCGACCTGTCGCAGAACGCGTCCATCAGCGCCAGCCGCGACGCGGCCGCGCGGGTGCTCGCCGAACTCGACAAGGTCGGCCAGCTCAAGAAGAGCGAGGTGCAGCACGCCAGCCTGATCGTGCTGACCTCGCCCGACGTGCCGTCCATGCTGGTCGAGACCGCCTACATCTCGAACCCGGACGAGGAGAAGCGGCTGCGCGATCCTGCGCACCAGTCGCGGCTCGCGGGCGCGATCCACGCGGGCGTGCGCCGCTATTTCTACGACAACCCGCCGCCCGGCACGCGCGTCGCGATGCTGGCCGCGCGCGAGCGCGCGGGCGAGAAGGTCGCGACCGGCGCGAGCGTGGCCGCCACCGTCGGCGGCACCTGATCCCGGCCTCGCTGCTAGACTGGCGTGCCTGCCAGGCACGCCATGCCGATCCGCATCCTCGAAGACACCCTCATCGACCAGATCGCCGCCGGCGAGGTGATCGAGCGCCCGGCCTCGGTCGCGAAGGAGCTGGTCGAGAACGCGCTGGACGCCGGCGCCCGCCGCATCGACGTCGACGTGGAGCATGGCGGCATCCGGTTGATCCGCGTGCGCGACGACGGCGCCGGCATTCCGGCGCAGGAACTGCCCCTGGCGCTCGCGCGCCACGCCACCAGCAAGATCAGCTCCCTCGACGAACTCGAGCGGCTGGCCTCGCTGGGATTCCGCGGCGAGGCGCTGCCGTCGATCGCCTCGGTCTCGCGCCTGACGCTCACCTCGCGCGCGGCCGGCGCCGCGGAGGCGGCCCGGCTGGAGGCGGCGGACGGGCGCATCGGCAGGACGCGGCCGGCCGCGCATCCGCCGGGCACCACGGTCGAAGTGCGCGACCTGTTCCACAAGGTGCCGGCCCGGCGCAAGTTCCTGCGCGCGGAGGCGACCGAGTTCCAGCACCTGCTGCGCACCGTGACGCGGCTCGCGCTGTCGCGGTTCGACGTCGCCTTCACGCTGACCCACAACCGCCGCGAGCAATTCGCGCTGCCGGCGGCAGGCGGGCGGCGCGAGCGCGAGGAGCGGGTGGCGAAGCTGGTGGGCGCGGAGTTCGTCGCGAACTCGCGCCACCTCGAGTTCGTCCACGGCGGCCTTGCGCTCGAGGGCTGGATCGGCCTGCCGTCGCAGTCGCGCGCGCAGCCGGACCGGCAGTACCTGTTCGTGAACGGCCGCATGGTGCGCGACCGGCTGCTGGCCAACGCCGCGCGGCTCGGCTACCGCGACGTCAGCTACGGCGACCGGCACCCGGCGTGGCTGCTGTACCTGACGCTGGACCCGGCGCAGGTGGACGTCAATGCGCACCCGCAGAAGCTGGAACTGCGCTTTCGCGACGCGCGCGGGGTGCACGACTTCCTGTTCCGGGCCGTCGAGCGCGCGCTGGCCGCGAGCGGCGCGGCGGCCGCGCCGCCGGTGGCGGCGGCGAACTGGCTGGAGGCCGCGGCCGGCGCGCGGCTGCCGCTCACGGAACCCGGCGGCTTCGCCGGCGTCGCGGACGTGCCGCGGACCGCGCCGGCCGATGCCGCCGCCGATGCGCCGCTCGGCCACGCGATCGCCCAACTGCACGGCATCTACATCCTGAGCCAGACCGCCGACGGCATGGCGCTGGTGGACATGCACGCGGCGCACGAGCGCATCCTCTACGAGCGCCTGAAGTCGGCGCTGGACGCCGGCAGCGGCGCGCGCCAGCCGCTGCTGGTGCCGGCGATCGTCGAAACGACGGCGGCGGATGCCGCGCTCGCCGAGGAACATTTCGCGGAACTCGCCGCGGCCGGCCTGGTCGTGGACCGCGTCGGCCCGGCGGTGCTCGCGGTGCGCGAACTGCCGCCGGTGCTGGCCGGCCAGGACATCGCGGGCGTGCTGCGCGATGCGCTCGCCGACCTCGGCCGTCATGGCGCGACGCACCGGATCGAGGAGCGCCAGCACGAATTGCTCGCGAACATCGCCTGCCGGAGCGCGGTGCGCGCGCACCGCGCGCTCTCGATACCGGAAATGAATGCGCTGCTGCGCGACATGGAGCGGACCGAGCGCTCCGGTCATTGCAGCCACGGGCGCCCCACCTGGACGCGCGTGACGCTCGCCGAGCTCGACCGGCTGTTCCTGCGCGGGCGCTGATGTCCCGGCCCCGCGCGATCCTGCTGATGGGCCCCACCGGCTCGGGCAAGACCGAGGCCGCGGCGGCGCTGGCCGCGCGCCTGCCGCTCGAGATCGTGAGCGTGGACTCGGCGATGGTGTACCGCGGCATGGACATCGGCACCGCGAAGCCCTCGCGCGAACTGCTCGCGCGGGCGCCGCACCATCTCGTCGACCTGATCGATCCCGCCGAGAGTTATTCGGCCGCGCGCTTCGTGGCCGACGCCGCGCGCGCCATGCACGAGATCGCCGCGCGCGGGCGCACGCCCATCCTGGCGGGCGGCACGATGCTGTACTTCCGCGCGCTGCAGTCCGGGCTCGCCCGGCTGCCCGCGGCCGATCCGGATGTCCGCCGCGAACTCGACGCGCGCGCCGCACGCGAGGGCTGGCCCGCGCTGCACGCCGAACTCGCGCGGCTCGATCCCGCGGCCGCCGCGCGCATCCGCCCCGGCGACCGGCAGCGCATCCAGCGCGCGCTGGAGGTGATCGCCATCACCGGCGGGCCGATCTCGGCGCGCCAGCGCGAGGACCTGCGCGGAGCGTCCGCCGCCGCGGACCTGCGCCTGGTGCTGGCGCCGGTGGATCGGGGAGCCCATGCGGCGCGCCTCGCGCGCCGTTTCGAGGACATGATGAAGAGCGGCCTGCTCGAGGAGGTGTGCGCGCTGCGCGCGCGCGGCGACCTGCACGCCGGCCTGCCTTCCCTGCGCCTGATCGGCTATCGCCAGCTGTGGGCGCATCTCGAAGGGCGTTGCACGCTCGAGGAGGCGGTGCAGCAGGCCATCGTGGCCACCCGCCAGTACGCGCGCCGGCAGCTCACCTGGCTGCGCGCCGAGCCGGGCGCCCTGTGGTTCGACGCGGACGACCCGGCCGTGGTCGCCCGTCTGGTGGCGCGCCTCGAAAGCTGGCTGTCCGCGGCCTGAGACCCGGTCCAGGGGAGGTGCTAGACTGCGTCACTTGCGGGCGACGCCTGTGGCGTTTCATTGGCGACCCGCTGGCGTATCTTGGAGCCGCCGTACCCCCGTAGAGCGGCATGAAAGTACGATAAAAAACAAGGAGTTACCATGGCCAGAGGTCAATCCCTTCAGGATCCCTTCCTGAATGCCCTGCGCAAGGAGCGCGTGCCCGTGTCCATTTACCTGGTCAACGGGATCAAGCTCCAGGGGCAGATCGATTCCTTCGATCAGTTCGTCGTGCTGCTGAAGAACTCCGTCAGCCAGATGGTCTACAAACACGCCATTTCGACCGTCGTGCCCGCCCGCAACGTGCGCCTGCCGGCTGCCGAGGGCGCGGAGGAAGACGTCAAGGAGCCCGAGCCCGCTTGAGGCAGGTTCCGGCAGGATCCCTTGTTCGAACGGCCTGAGCGGGGCGAGCGCGCCGTGCTCGTGCGCATCGGCCTGGGCGACCCGGTCGATGCCGACGAGCTCGCCGAGTTCGACGCGCTGGCGCGCTCCGCGGGCGCGCTGCCCGTCGCGACGCTGACCGGCGCGCGGCGCACGCCGGACCCGCGCTACTTCATCGGCAGCGGCAAGGCCGACGAGGTGCGCCTGCGCGCGCTGGCGGAGGGCGCAGAGCTGGTGCTGGTGGATCACGACCTGTCGCCCTCGCAGGAGCGCAACCTCGAGAAGCTGGTCGGCCGGCGGGTGCTCGATCGCACGGGCCTGATCCTCGACATCTTCGCGCAGCGCGCGCGCAGCGCCGAGGGCAAGCTGGAAGTCGAGCTCGCGCAGCTCAAGCACCTGTCCACCCGCCTGGTGCGGGGCTGGACCCACCTCGAACGGCAGAAGGGCGGCATCGGGCTGCGCGGCCCGGGCGAGACGCAGCTCGAGACCGACCGCCGGCTGATCGGCAAGCGCATCCGCACGCTGGAGTCGCGGCTCGAGAAGCTGGCGCGCCAGCGCGACACGGGCCGGAGCGTGCGCAAGCGCGTGCCGGTGCCCGCCGTCGCGCTGGTAGGCTACACCAACGCCGGCAAGTCGACGCTGTTCCGCGCGCTGACCGGGCACGAGGCCTATGTCGCCGACCAGCTGTTCGCGACGCTCGACCCCACCGTGCGGCGCCTGCGGCTGCCGCACACGCCCGACATCGTCATCGCCGACACCGTCGGCTTCGTGCGCGACCTGCCGCACGAGCTGATGGCGGCCTTCCGCTCGACGCTGATGGAAGCGCGCGACGCGGACTTGCTGCTGCACGTCGTGGACGCCGCCGACCCGGACCGCGAGCGCCACGTGCTGCAGGTCGACGAGGTGCTGGCGGGCATCGGCGCGGGCGCGATCCCGCAGCTGCGCATCTGCAACAAGATCGACCGCATCGGACGCGCTGCGGAGATCGTGCGCGGCGCCGACGGGCGTCCCGCGACGCTGTGGCTCTCGGCCGCGACCGGGTCCGGCGTGGCGCTGCTGCGCGACTGCCTGCAGGAGATCTTCGGGCAGGCGGCGATGCGCCTGACCGTGCGACTGCCGGCGTCGCAGGGTCGGCTGCGCGCCAGGCTCTATGAACTCGGGCTGGTGCGCGCCGAGGCCACCGGGCCGGACGGCGGCGCCGAACTCACGGTCGAGTCCTCGCACCAGCAGCTCGAGTCGCTGTGCCGCGAGGCGGGCGTGGACTTCGCGCGCGCCGTTTCACCTTGTCTGCCCGCGGGTGGCTTCGTAGAATTCAGGCGCGAGAGCGCGAGTTCCGCCGCCTGATCCCCGATTCCGACGACGAGCGTAAGCATGGCCTGGAATGATCCCGGCAAGAACGAGAATCCCTGGCAGCGCCGGCCCGAGCAGGGCCCGCCGGACCTGGACGAGGTCCTGCGCCGCCTGCAGAAGAAGTTGCGCGCGGTGTTCGGCGGCGGCGCCCGCGGCCCCGGCGACAGCGCCCCGCGCGGCGGCGGCAGCGGCCGCACCTTCGGCGTTTCCTACATCGCCGCGGGCGTCCTGATCCTCTGGGCGCTGACCGGCTTCTACCAGAATGACGCCGCCGAGCGCTCGGTGATCACGCGCTTCGGCAAGTACGTCGGCACCACGCCGGCGGGGCTGAACTGGCGCTTTCCGTGGCCGATCGACCGGCGCACGGTGGTCAACGTCACCGAGTTCAGGAGCTTCACCGACCGCACGCGCATGCTGACCCAGGACGAGGCGCTGGTGGACATCAACCTCGCCGTGCAGTACCGGCGCGCCTACCCCGAAAAGTTCGTATTCGTCGTGCGCGATCCCGAGGAGACACTCGGCGAGGTCAGCGAGAGCGCGATCCGGGAGATCATCGGCCAGAGCAAGCTCGACTTCGTGCTCGAGCTCGGCCGCCAGGAGATCAGTGCCAGGACCAAGGAGCTGGTGCAGCGCACGATCGCCGCCTACAACACCGGCATCGAGGTCATCAGCGTCAACCTGCAGGACGTCAGCGTGCCGGAGCAGGTGGCGCCGGCGCAGAAGGACGCCATCAAGGCGCGCGAGGACAAGGACCGCGCCACGCTCGCGGCCCAGACCTACGCCAACGACATCGTGCCGAAGGCGCGCGGCCTCGCGGTCAGCGTGGTCGAGGGCGCGCATGCCTACCGCGCGCGCGTGATTGCCGACGCCGAGGGCGAGACGTCCCGCTTCCTGGCGCTGGCGGCCGAGTACCAGCGCGCGCCGGCGGTAACCCGCGAGCGCCTCTACCTGGAGACGATGGAGCAGGTGCTGGGGGCCTCCGCCAAGATCATCGTGGACACCAAGGGCACGGGGAACCTGGTGTACCTGCCGCTCGACAAGCTGCTCGAGCAGCGCAGCCTGCAGCAGCGGCCCGCGAGCGAGATGCCGCCGACGGTGCGGCTCGAGGATGGCACGGCGGTGGATGCGGAAGACCCGCGCGCGCGGAGGGAACGCTGATGCCGCGCCGCCTGTTCCCGGTCCTGGTCGGCGCGGTCATCGCCGTCTGGCTCGCCAACGGCATGCTGTTCCAGGTCCACGAGACCGAGCTCGCGATCAAGTTCCGCTTCGGCGAGATCGTGCGCACGGACTACGAGCCGGGCCTGCATGTCATGGTCCCGGTCGTCAACACCGCGCGCAAGTTCGACCGCCGCGTGCTCACGCGCAACTATCCCGCGGAGCAGTTCCTGACCAGCGAAGGCAAGATCCTGAACGTGGACTTCTACGTGAAGTGGCGGGTGTCGGACGTCGGCCAGTACTACCAGGCGACCGGCGGCGACGAGGAGGCGGGCGCCGGGCGCCTGGCGGAGATCGTCAAGGACGGTCTCAAGGGCGTGATCGCCAAGCGCACGATCCAGCAGGTGGTCGCGGCCGAGCGCGCCGAGTTCATCGGCGACATCCTGCAGTTCGCGGGCCAGTCGGTCGGGCAGCTCGGCCTCACGCTGGTGGACGTGCGCGTCAAGCGCATCGACCTGCCGGACGAGGTCTCGGAGTCGGTCTACAACCGCATGCGCCAGGACTTCGCGCGCCAGGCCGCGCAGCTGCGCGCCGAGGGCGACGAGCAGGCGCAGCGCATCCGCGCCGAGGCGGACCGCCAGCGCACCGAGGTGGTGGCCGGCGGCAACCGCGATGCGCAGAAGATCCGCGGCGAGGGCGACGCCATCTCGGCCGAGACCTACGCCCGCGCCTACCAGCGCTATCCCGACTTCTACTCCTTCCATCGCAGCCTGCAGGCCTACCGCAACGCGCTCGGCCAGCCGAACGACGTGCTGGTGATCGCGCCCGAAGGCGAGTTTTTCAAGTACCTGAAGCAGCCGGGCCGCTGAGGCTCACATGATTGAATGGCCCGATCTTGCGGCCGCGCTCGGCCTCGTGCTCGTGATCGAGGGCGTGCTGCCTTTCCTGAGTCCCGCCGGCGTGCGCCGCGCCGCGGCGGCGATGTCGGAGGCCGGCGATGCCGTGCTGCGCATTGCGGGCGCCGCCAGCATGGCCGCGGGCGTGCTGCTGCTCTGGCTCGTGCGCTCCTGAGCGACCGCCATGGGTAAGGTCGTGGTCGTGGTCGGCGCGCAGTGGGGCGACGAGGGCAAGGGCAAGGTGGTGGACCTGCTGACCGAGCGCGCCGCGGCCGTCGCGCGCTTCCAGGGCGGGCACAATGCCGGCCATACGCTGGTGATTGCCGGCGAGAAGACCATCCTGTCGCTGATCCCCTCCGGCGTGCTGCGCGAGCGCGTGCACTGCTTCATCGGCAACGGCGTGGTCGTGTCGCCCGCCAAGCTGCTGGAGGAGACGGACATGCTCGCGGCGCGCGGCGTGCCGGTGCTCGAGCGGCTCACGGTGAGCCCGAAATGCCCGCTGGTGCTGCCGTCGCACGCCGCCATCGACCGCGCCCGCGAGAGCGCCTCGGGCGCGGGCAGGATCGGCACCACGGGCCGCGGCATCGGGCCGGCCTATGAGGACAAGGCGGCGCGGCGCGCGGTGCGGGTCGGGGACCTGCTTACTCCCCGGCATTTCGAAGACCGCCTTCGTGAACTCCTCGACTACCACAACTTCCTGCTGCAGCACTATCTGCGCGCAGCGCCGCTCGACTTTGCCGAGACACTGGACGATTGCCTCGCCCAGGCCGAGCGCATCGGTCCGCTGATCGGCGACGTGACCCGGGGCCTGCGCGAGGTCCGTGCCGCCGGCGGCAGCGTGCTGATGGAAGGCGCGCAGGGGACGCTGCTCGACGTGGACCACGGCACCTACCCGTTCGTCACGTCCTCCAACACGGTCGCCGGCTACGCCGCGGTCGGCACCGGGCTCGGCGCGCGCGACATCGACGGCGTGCTCGGCATCGTCAAGGCCTATACGACGCGCGTCGGCGCCGGGCCGTTCCCGACCGAACTCGACGACGAGGCCGGCCGCCACCTGGCGCGCGTGGGTCAGGAGTTCGGCGCGGTTACCGGCCGCCCGCGCCGCACCGGCTGGTTCGACGCGGTCGCGCTCGCCGACTCGATCGTCAACAACGGCATCACGGCGCTGTGCGTGACCAAGCTCGACGTGCTGGACGGGCTCCCGCGCGTGAAGCTCTGCGTGTCCTACGGCGACGACGGCAGGCCGGGGTACGAGGAACTGCCCGGCTGGGAGACCTCGACCGTCGGCGCGCGTTCGCTCGCCGAGCTGCCGGCGGCCGCCCGCGGCTACCTTGCGCGGCTGGAGCAGGTCTGCGGCGTGCCGGTCACGATCGTCTCGACCGGCCCGGACCGGGATCACAACATCGTCACGCGGCACCCGTTCGATTGATCAGGCGAGCAGCCGCTCCAGCCGATCGAGCGCCGCCGTGAGGTTGTGCGCGACCCTGCGGTCGGCGCGTCGCTGCCGCTCCAGCGCCGCCTGGAAACTGCGCGCCGGGTCGGTCAGCGCCCGGCGGTCGAGCGCCAGACCGTGGCGCGCCAGCACCGGCGCCAGCTCGCGCGCGCGCCGGCGCAGGTCGCGGCGCGTGCTGTCGAAGGCGTGGTCCACCAGCCGCCTGCGGTCGGCGTAGCGAAAGACGTTCGCGAAGAACATCCGGCGGTCGCCGCGGTCCGGCTCCAGCAGCACGATCTCGGCGCGCGGGAATCGGTCATGGTAGGCGGCGACGCCCACCTGCATGCGCGAGCGGATCAGCGCGCGGAACGTCTGCCCGAGCACCACCGGCAGCCCGTGACGCGTGAGTTCGATCTCGTGGGCGCCGTCGGTGTCCTCGGACGCATCGAAGGGCACCAGCGGATTGATGCCGAACAGCAGGTCGGTGCCCGCCTCGAGCACCACCGAGGCGTGCATGGTCCGCAGCAGCGCGCCGTCGGCGTAGGTCTCCCCGTCGATCTCGACCGGCGGGTAGAGACCGGGCAGGGCGGTGCTCGCCTGCACCGCGCGCGAGATCGGCACGTGGTCGAGTCCCGGCTCGCCGAAGCGCGCGGCTTCCCCGGTATTGAAGTTGGTCGCGACCACGAACAGCCGGCGGCGCAGCTTGCGGAAATCGTTGGTGCGGCCGCCGCTGTCGTAGAGCCGCCGCAGGTAGCGCTCGAATGGCGCGCTGTCGAGGATCCCGGCCGGCATCGCCGCGGCCAGCGGCGCCAGCACCTCCGCCAGCCCCTGCGACAGCGGCGCCCGCGCGTACTGCACCAGCGCCGAGAGCGCGAGGCGCGGCAGCCGGGCGAGCCGGCCCGCGTACTCGCCGAAGGCGGGCTTCATGAAGAGCGCCGGGTGCGCGGGGTCGAAGCCGGCATCGTTGCTGATCGTGATGCGGCCGATGTCCACGGGCTTCAGGCCGTTCGCGAGTCCCGCGGCGAGCATCGACCCCGAGCTCACCCCGGCGTAGGCGAAGAGGTTGCAGGGGTCGAAGCCCTCGATGCACTCCGTCAGCGCCTGCAGCGCGCCCAGCTCGTAGAACGCCCCCAGCGGACCGCCGCCCGCCAGCGCGAGCCCGATCCTCCTGGTGGTGCGCGGCCTGGCGGCCGTCTGCAGTGTCAGCACGGCGCGGGTTGCCGCAGGCGGCCGGCCTCAGCCGGCGGCGGGACGGTGGCGGGTACGGGACGCGCGCTTCTGCGGCCTGCCCCCGGCGCCGGCGAGCTTCTCGACGCTCTGCGAGAGTTCCTCGACCTTGCGCGCGAGCGCCGTGATCTCCTCCGCGGTCGGCATGCCGAGCTGGTGCATCGCGCGCTGCACGCGCGACTGGAAGATCTTCTCGAGGTTGTCCCAGGTCTCGGTCGCCTGTTCCTTGACGTCGTCCACGCGCCTGTTGACCGATTTCTGCGCGCCCTGGAACGCCTGCATCACGACGCTCTTGGCGGCGTCCAGCGCGCCGCCCTGCAGCTTGGAGCCTTCGCGCATGAGGTCCTCGAAGACCTTGGGGGCGCCGGCCTGCGCGCGCGACAGGGCGCCGAGCCCCGCCAGCCAGATCTGGTGGGCCGAGTAGAGCAGGTTGTCGCCGCCCTTGGGGCCCGCGGACGCGCCGAGCTTGCCCTTTTTCTTCGCCGCCATGATCCTCTCCTTGCCATGGGAGGGCCGCGCGCCGTCCCGCCGCGAAGAATACCGCGTTCCGGGCAGGAGTTCATGATGGCCGCCGCGAAGTCGCTCCAGTTTCCCTACGACCAGCAGCCTTACAGCTACGACGGCGAGGCCCTGAAAAAGGCCTGGAACCGGCTGCATGCGGGCGACCGCGAGCCGTACCCCGCGGATGCAAAGCTGCAACAGGCATGGCGTGCGTACCACCGTGGCGACTTTGCGGATGCCATCGCGCAGGGCGCGAAACTCGGCGCCAGGGGCACCACCGTCGCCAGCAAGGCGGCCGCGGTCGCCGCCACCTACCTCGAGGACGACGACCGCCGCGCGCTGAAACTGCTCGAAGACGCCGCGAAACGATCGGAGCAGGCGACCCGACAGGCGCCCGGCGACGCCAATGCCTGGTACATGCAGGCCTTCGTGCTCGGCCGCTACGCCCAGCGCATCTCGATCGTGAAGGCCCTCGCCGAGGGCATCGGCGGCAAGGTGAAGAAGGCGCTCGACCGCGCGCTGGAGCTTGCGCCTTCACACGCGGACGCGCACATCGCGCTCGGCCTGTACCACGCCGAGATCATCGACAAGGTCGGCGCGCTGGCCGGGCGCCTGACCTACGGTGCGGACGCCGCGAAGTCGGTCAGGCATTTCGAGCAGGCGATCAAGCTCAACCCGGCTTCCGCGATCGCGCACATGGAGTACGCCAACGGGCTCCTGATGCTGCACGGCGACGACCAGAAGAAGAAGGCGATCGAGCTTTACCGCAAGGCGGCGGCGATGCAGCCGGCCGACGCGATGGAGCGGCTCGACGTCGAGCAGGCGAAGGCGGAACTCGAATAGCGGTCAGCGCGCCGCAGCGAGGTACGGTCCCATCAGCAGGGACAGCACCACCTTCTCGAATTCCTCGTGGAAGCGCGCCGTGACCGCGCCCGGGTCCGGCACGCGCTTGTAGTCCGCGATCAGCCCGAACTGCACCTGTCCGGCGTAGGACAGGATGCTGATGCCGAGCCCGATGTCGCCGGACTGCGGCACCCAGAAGATCAGCCGGGCGATCGGGCTGCCGGCGAGGTAAAGGCGCTGCGCGGGTCCTGGCACGTTGGTCGCGACCGCGGTCGCCTTGGTCGAGAGCAGGTCGATCGCCGCGGTCTCGACCTGGGCGGGCACCATGCCGAGCGCCGCCATGAGGCCGAGCGTCAGCACCGGCTGGTACGAGCTCTTGAGCGCGCTCATGGCGGCGTGCACCGCGAACACCCGCTCGAGCGGATTGCGGATCCCGATCGGCAGCTCGAGAAACACGAGGCCGAAGTGGTTGCCGAGCTCGGCCGCGGCGGCCGGGTCGCGCAGGTTGACCGGCACGGTCGCGCGGATCGTCATGCCGCCGGTGTCCTCGCCGTGCAGGCGCAGGTAGCTGCCGAGCGCGCCGGCCGCGGTCGACATCAGGAGGTCGTTGATGGTGCAGCCGAGCGCCCTGGCGACGGCCTTGACCTCGGCCAGCGGCAGCGGGTCGGTCCAGGCCGCGATCTTGCGCGTGCCGAGCGCGCCCTTGAAGCGGGTCGGCGGGTCGTCCGGCAGCGTTGCGACGCGCGCGAGTTCGGCCGCGATGCCGAGCGCATGTCGTGCGAGCTCGTTGGCCTGCTCCGGGTGGCGCGTGAGATCCATGGCCTTGCCGAACCACTCGGCGCCTTCGGCGTAGGCCCTCTGCACCAGGCCGAGGCCCGGGACGCCGAGACGGTCCAGCCAGGGCAGACCTCCAGCGTCGCCGCCGCGGCGCTTCTTTTTCCCCGGCGCCGGCGTTGCGTCCGGGACCGCGGGCGCCGGCTCCGGCTGCGGGTCGGTCAGCGTCAGGAACACGCGCACCATCGCGATGCCGTCCGCGTAGCAATGGTGAATGCGCAGGATCACCGCCGTGCCGCGCTCGAAGTTCTCGACGAAATGGAATTGCCACATCGGGCGGCGGCGGTCGAGATCGGTGCCCGCGAGTTCCGAGACGAGTTCCTCCAGTTCCGCCTGGCCCGCGGGGGCCGGGAGCGCAATTCGCGTCACGTGCTGGTCGAGGTCGAAGTCCGGGTCGGGTTCCCAGCTCGCGGAGACCGTGTCCTGCAGCGCGCGGCAGCGGAAGCGCGGGAACCTCAGGAACCGCTCCTCGACGGTCGCGCGGAAGCGGGCGAAGTCCAGGTGCTCGTCGAATGCCACGACCCCGACGATCATCATCAGGTTGGTCGGGCGGTCCATGCGCAGCCACGCGGCGTCCACCGCGGACATTCGTTCCGGTTGTTTTGGCATGGGTTTAGACTGGATGATAACCGCAAACGGCAGGGGAGCAGCAGATGGCGTACTTCGTCACCGGGGCCACGGGGTTCATCGGGCGGTACCTGGTGGAGCGACTGCTGGCACGCAGCGAGCGGGTGTACGTGCTGGTGCGCCCGCAGTCTGCGGAGAAATTCGCGTCTGTGAAGGAATTCTGGGGCGGGCGCGGCAGCCGCGTGGTCCCGGTCGCGGGCGACCTGGCCGAGCCGAACCTCGGCGTGTCGAAGGCCGACCTGAAGAGGCTCACCGGCAAGGTGCAGCACCTGTTCCACCTTGCGGCGGTGTACGACCTGCAGGCCGGCAGCGAGCAGCAGGACGCGGCGAACATCGTCGGCACCGACCATGCGCTGCAGTTCGCGGAGACCGTGCAGGCCGGCTGTTTCCACCTGACGAGCTCGATCGCCTCCGCGGGCCTCTACCGGGGCACCTTCCGCGAGAACATGTTCGAGGAGGCGACCGGCCTCGAGCATCCGTACTTCCGCACCAAGCACGAATCGGAGGCGATGGTGCGCAGCCGCTGCAGGCGGCCGTGGCGCGTCTACCGTCCGGGCATCGTCGTCGGCCACTCGCAGACCGGCCACATCGACAAGGTGGACGGCCCGTACTACTTCTTCAAGGCGTTGCAGAAGCTCAGGCACTCGCTGCCGCCGTGGTTCCCGCTGATCGGTCTCGAAGGCGGCTACATCAACCTGGTGCCGGTGGACTTCGTCGCGGCGGCGATGGACCACCTGGCGCACGTGCCGGGCCAGGACGGGCAGTGCTTCCACCTGACCGACCCGCGCCACCGCCGCGTCGGCGAGGTGCTGAACCTGTTCGCGCGCGCGGGCCACGCCCCGACCATGGCCTTCCGCGTCGACCCGAAGCTGCTCGAGCTGGTCCCCCCGGGCGTCACCGCCACGGTCGAGAACTACCGCCCGCTCCGGCAGGTCGTGGACACGATCCTGCGCGACCTGCGCATCCCGCGCGACGTCATGCAGTTCTTCAACTGGCAGACGCGCTTCGACTCGACGCGGGCGCAGCGCCTGCTCGACGGCGCCGACATCCGCGTGCCGCCGCTCGAGGACTACGCCTGGCGGCTGTGGGACTACTGGGAGCGCCATCTCGACCCGGACCTGTCGCTGGACCGCAGCCTCGCGGGCGCGGTGCGCGGCAAGGTGGTGCTGATCACCGGCGGCTCGTCGGGCATCGGCCTGGCCGCGGCCGAGCGCTGCGCCGAGGCCGGCGCGAAGGTCGTCATCGTCGCGCGCGACCCGGAGAAGCTGGAGGCGGCCCGCGCGCAGCTCGCCACGCGCAGCGCGACGGTATTCGCCTACCAGTGCGACATCGCGGACAACGCGGCCTGCGACGCGTTCGCGCGGCAGGTGCTGGAGGAGCACGGCGGGGTGGACGTGCTGGTCAACAACGCCGGCCGCTCCATCCGCCGCTCGATCGACCTGTCCCATGACCGCTTCCACGACTTCGAGCGCACCATGCAGCTCAACTACTTCGCGGTCGTGCGCCTGACGATGGCGCTGATCCCGTCGCTGCTGGAGCGCGGCGGGCACGTGGTCAACATCTCCTCGATCGGCGTGCTGTCGAATGCCCCGCGCTTCTCCGCCTACGTCGCCTCGAAGGCGGCGATGGAGGCCTGGACGCGCTGCGCGGCGTCCGAGTTCGCCGATCGCGGGCTGACGTTCACCATCATCAACATGCCGCTGGTGCGCACGCCGATGATCGCGCCGACCAAGATCTACGAGCAGATGCCGGTGGCGACGCCCGAGGAGGCCGCCGACATGGTGGCCGAGGCGATCATCACGCGGCCGAAGCGCATCGCCACCAAGCTCGGCATCTTCGCCGAGGTGCTGCACCTGATCGCGCCGCGCATCACCGAGGTCGTCATGAACACCGCCTACCGGATGTTCCCGGACTCCTCGGCGGCGAAGGGAGAGCAGGGCGAGAAGAAGCCGGACGCGCCGCCGACGCAGGAAGCGGTCGTGTTCGCCTCGATCCTGCGCGGCGTGCACTGGTAATGTGTCAGAATGGTGCCCAGGAGAGGACTCGAACCTCCACGCCTCTCGGCACTAAGACCTGAACCTAGCGCGTCTACCAATTCCGCCACCTGGGCACAGGTTGCGGCCGGGGAGACCCCGGCTGAGGGCGCGTCAATTTACGCAGGCACCTGTTCCATGTCAATTGCAGTGAAGTCATGACTCGCAAGCCGCGCTGGCAGGACCGCGACCCGCGCTTCGGCGAGGAAACCGCACGCTACGAGCGCCCGGTGCCGAGCCGCGAGCTGCTGCTGAAATTGCTCGCCGAGGCGCGCGAGCCACTGGCCTTCGAGGCGCTCGCGGACCGGCTCGGCGTGCAGGAGCCGGAGCGCGCGGCGCTGGCGAAGCGGCTCGAGGCGATGGTGCGCGACGGGCAGCTGCTCAGGAACCGCGCCGGCCAGTTCTGCCTGATCGACCGCCTGTCGCTGGTGGTCGGCACCGTCAGCGGCCATCGCGACGGCTTCGGCTTCCTGGCGCCGGACGGCGGCGGCGACGACCTGTTCCTGCCGTACCGGGAGATGCGCATGCTGTTCCCGGGCGACCGCGTCGCCGCGCGCGTCGCCGGACGCGACGAGCGCGGCCGGCCCGAGGGCGCGGTGGTCGAGGTGCTGGAACGGCGCACCAGGCAGGTCGCCGGGCGCTTTTCGCTGGAGGCCGGAGTCGGCTTCGTGGTGCCCGACAACCGGCGCATCAGCCAGCGCGTGGTGGTGCCGCGCGAGCTCGCGGGACCCGCGCGCCATGGCGAGCTGGCGGTCGTCGAGATCACCGAGCAGCCGAGCCGCAACCGCGACCCGGTGGGCCGGGTGCTGCGCGTGCTGCCGGAAGGCGGGGGCGCGGCGACCGCGATCGATCTCGCGATCGCCTCGCACGGGCTGTCGCACGAATTCCCGGCGGAAGCGCAGTCCGAGGCGCGCCGCTTCGGCCGCGAGGTGGACGCCGCCGCGGCCGCCGGCCGCGGGGACCTGCGCAGGCTCCCGCTGCTCACCATCGACGGCGAGGACGCGCGCGACTTCGACGACGCCGTGTGGGCGGAGGAGACGGCGCAGGGATTCCGGCTGATCGTCGCGATCGCGGACGTCAGCCACTACGTGCGTCCCGGCACCGCGCTCGACGCCGAGGCGCGCGAGCGCGCGACCTCGGTGTACTTCCCGAACCGCGTGCTGCCGATGCTGCCGGAAGCGCTCTCGAACCATCTCTGCTCGCTGATGCCGCAGGTGGATCGCCTGTGCATGGCCTGCGACATGCAGGTGACCCGGGCCGGCAACGTCTCCCGGAGCCGCTTCTACCCGGCGGTCATGCGCTCGGCGGCGCGCCTGACGTATACGCAGGTTGCCGCCGTGCTCGAGGGCCGCGATCCCTCCGCGCAGGCGGCGCTCGCGCCCGTGCTGCCCGTGATCGCGCGCCTGCACCGCGTGTACGGCGCGCTGCGCAGGCGGCGCGAATCGCGCGGCGCGCTCGACTTCGAGGCGCCGGAGGTCAAGGTGCTGCTGGGCGCGCAGGGGGAGGTCACGGACATCCGCGAGTACCCGCGCAACGATGCGCACCGCCTGATCGAGGAATGCATGATCGCCGCCAATGTCGAGGCGGCGCGCTTTCTCAAGAAGCGGCGGCTGCCGGCGCTGTTCCGCATCCACGACCGTCCCGACGAGGAGCGCATGGAGGAGCTCAAGCGCTTCCTGTCGATGCGCGGCGTGCACCTCGACATCGCCGGGGACCTCGAGCCCCGGCGCCTGCAGAAGGCGCTGCAGTCCATCTCGCGGCGGCCGGATGCCGGCGTGCTCGAGAACGCGATCATCCGCTCGCTGCCGCAGGCGCTGTACCAGCCGCTCAACATCGGCCACTTCGGCCTGGCGCTCTCGGAATACGCGCACTTCACCTCGCCGATCCGCCGCTACCCGGACCTGCTGGTGCATCGCGGCATCCGCCATGCGCTCGCTGGCGGCGGACCGGACGACTTCGTCCACTCCGCGCGCGACATGGAGACGCTCGGCCAGGAATGCTCGATGCGGGAGCGCAAGGCCGACGAGGCGGCGCGCTCGGTGGTCGCCTGGCTGAAGTGCGAGTACATGCGCCCGCGGGTCGGCGAGGAATTCGACGCGGTCGTGACCGGGGTCGCCGAGTTCGGCGCGTTCGTGCAACTGAAGGGCCTGCAGGTGGACGGGCTGGTGCACGTGACCGCGCTGCCGCGCGACTATTTCCGCTTCCACGAGCGCGACCGCACCCTGGTCGGGGAGCGCACCGGCCTGCGGGTCTCGATCGGCGACGAGTTGCGCGTGCGCCTGGTGCGCGTGGATTCCGCCGAGCGCAAGATCGATTTCGAGCTCGTGGCGAGGACCGGCGCGCACTTCCATCCGCGCCGCCGGGAAGGACGCACGGCGCGCAGGAAATGAGCACGGGATCCCTCGTCTACGGCCTGCATGCCGTGCGCGCGGTGCTCGAGAGAAGGCCCGGCGACGTGCTGCGCCTGGCGCTGGCCGCGGCCCGCGACGATGCGCGCATGCGCGGGCTGCGCGAGCTGGCCGCGGCCCGCGGCATCCGCGCGGTGCAGGCCTCCACCGACGAGCTGGACCGGGAGGCGGGCGGCGCCGCCCACCAGGGCGTGCTCGCCGAAGTGCGCCCGAGCGCGGCGCTCAACGAGAACGGCCTGCTCGACCTGCTGGTCGCGGCCAGCCCGCCGCTGCTGGTGCTGGTCCTGGACGGGGTGTCGGACCCGCACAACCTCGGCGCCTGCCTGCGCACCGCCGATGCCGCGGGCGCGAATGCCGTGGTCGCCCCGCGCGACCGCGCCGCCGGACTGACGCCGGTCGTGCGCAAGGTCGCCGCCGGGGCCGCCGAAACCGTGCCGTTCGCACAGGTCACCAATCTTGCGCGGTCGCTCAAGGACCTGAAGGCGGCCGGCATCTGGATTGCGGGCACGGCCGAGGACGGCGACCAGGACCTGTACGGGGCCGACCTGACCGGCAACCTGGCCTTTGTCATGGGCGCGGAGGGCAGGGGGCTTCGGCGCCTGACGCGGGAATCCTGCGACTACTGCCTCAGGCTCCCCATGCGCGGGGCGGTGGCTTCGCTGAACGTCTCGGTCGTGGCCGGCATCGTGCTGTTCGAGGCGCGCCGGCAGCAAGCCATGAAACTTGCAAAACCCGAGCAGGTCCGGTAACTTACGCGCCCCTCGCCCCGGACACCGGGGCGTTTTCTCCTTGCCTCACCGGCGCCGCAGCAACGGGAGGCTCACAGCCATGAGGAGCAACACGATGCGGCATTACGAGATCGTATTCCTGGTTCATCCGGACCAGAGCGAACAGGTCCCGGCCATGATCGAGCGCTACCGCGGCATCATCACCGCGGGCGGCGGCGCGGTGCACCGCCTCGAGGACTGGGGCCGCCGCCAGCTGGCGTTCCCGATCGCCAAGATGCACAAGGCGCACTACGTGCTCATGAACGTCGAGTGCGACGGCAGGGTGCTCGAGGAGCTCACCGGCGGGTTCCGCTTCAGCGATGCCGTGCTTCGGCACCTCGTCGTCAAGATGGACCGCGCGGTCACGGAACCCTCGCCGATGGCGAAGGAGCCCGAAGAGCGCGAGCGCGAGCGCGGCGACCGCGACATCCCGGTCGAAGCGATGGGCACGGACTGAACGGACCAGCGGAGACCCGACCATGTCACGATTCTTCCGGCGCAAGAAGTACTGCAAGTTCACGGCCGACGGCACCGACCAGATCGACTACAAGGATCTGGCGACGCTCAAGGCCTACATCACCGAGACCGGCAAGATCGTCCCGAGCCGCATCACCGGCACGCGGTCGTTCTACCAGCGGCAGCTCGGCGTCGCGATCAAGCGGGCGCGCTACCTCGCGCTGCTGCCCTATACCGACCAGCACTGAGATCTACGGGCGCAGGCCCGGGGCCGGACGCGAGCGATGACTGCCCTGCTGCAATGGATGACTGCGACGCCCATGCGCGCCCTCCTGGCCGCGGCCCTGGCCTCGCTGGCGGCGCTGCTCGCGCTGCCGATGGCGGCCTGGCTGCCGGCGGGCGTGGTCGCGCTGGCGCTGCTGGCCGGCGGCCCGGCGCTGGCGCTGGCGGCGGCGGCAGGGGCGGCGATCGCGATGCTGTGGATGTTGACGCCGGCATTCGGACCCGGGCCCGCCCTGGCGATTGCGATCGCGGTGCTGCTGCCGGCGTGGTTCGGCGCCTCGGCGCTCGCCGCGACCCGCAGCCTCAACCTGGTGTACCAGGCGCTGACGCTGGGCGCGGGGCTGCTGGTGCTCGCGATCCACGCGCTGCTCGGGGACCCGCAGGGCGTGCTGATGCCGTTGTTCGCGCAACTCGAGCCGGTGCTGCAACAGGTGGCGGCGACGCTGTCGCAGTGGGGTATCGAGAGCACGCCGGCGGAAATCGGCGCGGCCACCGCCCGCGTCGCCTGGGCGACGCTCGGCTGGATGGTGCTGCTGCATGCGCTGCTGGCGCAGTTCGCGGGCCTCTGGGGGCTGGGGCGGCTGCGCGAGCCCGGCTTGTTCGGCCGGGAGTTCCGGCAGCTCAAGCTCGGGCGGTTCATCGCCTGGACCCTGGCCGCGGCCTTCGTGCTGTCGCTGGCCGCGCACCGGCTGGTCGCCGGCGGCTGGCAGGCGGCCGACGACGTGGTGTTCGTGCTGGCCGCGGCGTTCCTGGTGCAGGCGCTGGCGGTCGTCCACGGCCTGCGGGAATTGCAGGTCATCGGCCAACTGCCGGTGGTGCTGGCCTACGTGGCCCTGGTGCTGGCGCCGCTGGCGCTGGTGGGCATCGGTTTCGCGGACACCTGGTTCCGCTTTCGTGAGAGATTCGTCAAAAGGTAACCGACCATGGAAGTCATCCTGCTGCAGAAGATCGCCAATCTCGGGGACATCGGCGACCGCGTGAAGGTCAAGCCCGGCTTCGGCCGCAACTACCTGCTGCCGGGCGGCAAGGCGACGCTCGCCACGCCCGAGAACATCGCCCGGTTCGAGGCCCGCCGCGCCGAGCTCGAGGCCAAGGCCGCCGCCGACCTGTCCTCGGCGCGGTCGCGGGCCGCGGCGCTCGAGGGCTTCACGCTCAGCATCACCGCCAAGGCGGGCAGCGAGGGCAAGCTATTCGGCTCGATCGGCACCACCGACATCGCCGAGGCCTGCAAGGCCGCCGGCCACGAGATCGAGCGCTCCGAAGTGCGCCTGCCCGGCGGCCCGATCCGCATGGTCGGGGAGCACGTCATTTCGCTGCACCTGCACAGCGACATCGACGTGCAGGTGCCGCTCACCATCGTCGCGGAGGAGTGACCCGCGCGGCCGCGGCCGCGTGTATGCTGAACTGACCGTATGGTCGCCATCATCCGCCAGGACGAGATCCGCACGCCGCCGCATTCGGTCGAGGCGGA